>JAFVAP010000003.1 GCA_017480455.1 Bacteroidales bacterium
CCTCATCTTTAAATACAGAACACCATGTCCCGATGATAGAAACATCATCTTCTTTCTCATCATCGTCTCCGCAAGATACGAAACCAAGGCTCACAATTGCAATTAGCAAAGCGCCAATCCATTTTAATAAATTCTTTTTCATCTTTCTACAATTTTATTAAGTTAAACTTTAATTTATTCTGACCATGACATACCGACACATTTTAGCATAGCATACGTACTCAATGCAGATAAGCAAAAATGCTTGTCTGCACATATATTTGTAATATTGTATATAAAGGAAAACTTATTGAAGTTTAAAGCGTTGTGTAAACAAATCCCCCCCCCTACAATAAATGTCAAAGGGGTAATTATGGCGTATTTAAGAATATTTTTAGGCGTTTCAATCATACCAACCGAAGTTTTACACCTTGCAAAAGTAGAAATAATTTTCTATCTGACAAACAAAAACAACCTATTTTTAATATTATTTATCTATCTGCAGAAAGCGTTTTTAATAAAATCTAAATTCAAAAAAATAAAACGAAGTTTCAAGAAACTGAGATTTGATTTCAGCGCAGCGAAACTTCGTTTTATTTTTCTGAAACTTCGTTTTATTTCAGTTATTCTTTTATAACTTTTCTTTTAATTGCTATTATCTTGATATATAGTTGGTTTTCCTCCGCATTGGTCTTGGGTTCAAATCGGACTTATCTGATATTTTTGTACTAAACCGTGAATTGTTCGGGGTGTTTAGCCGTAATGTCTTTGTAAAACTCCCTTATCTTTTCGAAATCTTTTTGATAGTCTCCTGTAGGTATCAGTTTGCTTTCTTTGTTTACTCCGCAGGTTTTCTTTTTGTAGTCAATCCAAGCCATGAAGATAGGTTTGCCACTCTCTGTAGCAATGAAGTAGAAACCTTTTTTCCAATTTTTAGTTCTTTTTCTCGTTCCCTCGGGTGTAAGAATGAGCGAAAAGTTGCCGTTGGATTTCAATTCGTTTATAATTTCATCAAAAAAACCTTTGCCGTCTTTTCCTCTGTTTACAGGCACAGCTCCTAAGGCTCTGAGGATTAGACCAAGCGGAAAGAAGAATAATTCTTTTTTTATTAGGAAATGGCATTTTATTCCCAAAGCCCAAAGTCCTGCTCTTCCCCAAACAAAATCCCACATACTGGTATGCGGAGCCTCTATGATAATAGCATTTTTCATCTCGGGGGAAAAGTGAGACTCTAACTTAAATCCGCCTAATTTCAGAATTATTCTTCCCAACCAACGCATAAAAACAAGTTCCTCTTATTTTGAAAGTTCGTAAGTGTCTTTAGCAATCACAAATTCCTCGTCCGTGGTTACGGAAAGAATTTTTATTTTGCTTCCCTCCGTGGATATTATTCCGTCTTTGCCTGCCGTTTGTTCATTAACCTTGCGGTCAATTTCCGCTCCGAGAAATTCCAATCCGTTACATATTTCCTGCCTTTGCCACCATGCGTTCTCGCCTATTCCTCCTGTAAAGATGATAAGGTCAATGCCGCCCATGGCAGCAGCATAAGCGCCTATGTATTTTTTTACCCTGTAGGCGAAAACATCAAAAGCATTGCTCTCTTTTTCTTTGCCCTCACGCTTTGCAGCCATGATGTCGCGCATATCAACGGTGTTGCCCGTCAATCCTTTCAAGCCGCATTGTTTGTTAAGAAATGAGTTCAGTTGATTGTAATCCATTTTTTCCTTTTCGGCAATGTAAAGCAAAACTCCTGCATCTATATCTCCGCAACGCGTTCCCATAACAAGGCCTTCCAATGGTGTAAATCCCATTGAGGTATCTATGCTCTTACCGTTTTTTATTGCGCAAACGGAAGCTCCGCTGCCCAAGTGACAAGAAACAATCTTGGCTTTGTTTACGTCTAATCCTGCCATTTTTGCTCCTTTCGGCGCTACAAAACGGTGGGACGTTCCGTGGAAACCATATCTTCTTATTCTGTCTTGTTCATAATATTTATAAGGTATTGCATATAGGTAAGCCTCTTTAGGCATTGTATGGTGAAAAGCAGTGTCGAAGACAGCAACTTGAGGTTTGCCCTTAAGCAGAGACTCCATGGCCTCTATACCTGCAAGATTGGCAGGAGTGTGCAGAGGAGCTAAAGGAGTAAGGGAACGAATCATATCCTTAACTTGATTGTTGATTAAGACGCTTTCGGTGAAGTTCTCTCCTCCGTGAGCAACGCGGTGACCGCAGGCATCGATTTCGTCAAGTGAGTTTATAACTCCGAGTTCTTTGTCAGTCAAAGCATTCAGAACAAGAGATATTCCCTCTTTGTGGTCCTTGATAGGGAGTTGTCTGTAGTGCTTTTCTTTGCCCATGGGACGGTGTGTAAACTCGCCCATCTCAAGACCTATTCTCTCCAAAAGTCCTTTTGCCAAAACATCGGCTTGATTTTCGTTCTTCATATCAATAAGTTGATATTTTATAGAAGAACTTCCGCAATTTAAAACAAGTATTTTCATTATTATTCCTTTTATTTATTATTTTTCCAAATGAATTTCAAAATTACAACTTTTTAGTATAATTGTAAAATAATTAAAAAAAATAAATTTTTTCTTGAAAAAAGTTTTGTAAATCACGCTTGTTTGTGTAATTTTGCAAAAATCAGATTTTCATACTAATGAATGTAATAAGACACGGAGAAGAATTGTTGAATAAGTTCCTTAATATAAAGGAACGGGACAGTTTTTCGTTTATATTCTGAGTTTAGGTGTCTGTTCTTATTCTTTGAAAATAAGAAATATAGTTTCATTATAATTTATTAACTCATTAAAAAAATTTTTTGTTATGGAAATTCCATTTGCAGAAGCGTGGAAGATAAAGATGATAGAACCATTAAAAAAATCTACACGCGAACAAAGAGAACAGTGGCTTAAAGAAGCACACTACAATGTTTTTCAATTAAAGGCAGAACAAGTTTATATTGACCTTTTGACTGACTCAGGTACGGGAGCAATGTCTCAAGAGCAGTGGTCACAAATGATGTTGGGCGACGAGTCTTATGCAGGCGCTACTTCGTTCTATAAATTTGAGAATGCAGTTAAAAGAATTTTCGGAATGGATTATGTAATCCCTACCCACCAAGGAAGAGCTGCTGAAAACGTTCTTTTCTCCTATTTGGTAAAAGAGGGTAACGTTATTCCGGGAAATGCTCATTTTGACACAACAAAAGGTCACATTGAGTCACGTCATGCTTTTGCAATAGACGTTACAATACCTGAGGCAAACGATACTCAATTGGAACTGCCGTTCAAAGGTAATGTTTCTATAGAACTTCTTTCCAAAGTTTTGGAAGAAAACAAGGGTAATGTGCCTTTCTTTGTCCTTACCGTAACTAACAATACCAAGGGCGGACAACCTGTAAGCATGCAAAACATAAAAGAAACCTGTGAGTTGTGTCATAAATACAATGTTCCGGTTGTTATGGACTCTGCACGTTTTGCTGAAAATGCTTACTTTATCAAAACACGTGAAGAAGGTTATAAGGACAAGACTATAAAGGAAATAGTTTTGGAGATGTATTCTTACGTAGATATGGCAACAATGTCTTGTAAGAAAGATGCCATAGTTAATATGGGCGGATTTATAGCAACAAGGAGCAAGGAAGTTTATGAAGGCTGTAAATTGTTCTGCATACCTTTTGAAGGCTATATTACTTACGGCGGTTTGAACGGAAGAGACCTTAATGCAATTGCTCAAGGATTGGACGAAAATACTGAGTTTGACATGTTGGAAACACGTATCAAACAAGTTGAATACTTGGCAAAGAAACTTGATGAGTATGGTATACCTTATCAGAGACCTGCAGGCGGTCACGCTATATTTGTAGATGCAGACAAGGTTCTTGACCAAATACCTAAGGAAGAGTTCCCGGGACAAACCCTTACTTGTGAACTTTATTTGGAAAGCGGTGTGAGAGCATGCGAAATAGGTTATATGCTTGCAGACAGAGACCCTGTAACGAGAGAAAACCGTTTCGGCGGTTTGGATTTGTTGCGTCTTTGCATTCCGAGAAGAGTTTATACTAACAATCACATGGATGTTATTGCCGCTTCTTTGAAAAATGTTTACGACCGCAGACATGAAATCAAACGTGGCGTTGAAATAGTTTGGGAAGCTCCTCTTATGAGACACTTTACCGTTCAATTGAAACGTTTGGGTTAGTAAACACTCGCTTTATTATCTCAAAGGGGCTGAAAGATACTTTCTTTCAGCCCCTTTTTACTTGATACCGTACCCTCAAAACCTTGCTTTGTTTCAGCATTTATGCACTTATGCTGAGGATAAATTACCTCTGTTGTATGAATTCTTAAGTTTATTCTATAGTGTTGTGTTATAAGTGTTTAAAAATTATTTTTTATTTTTATTAACTATAAATTTGCAAAATAGATATATAATTTGTAACTTTCGGGCTTTGAATTAATAAACTTTTATTTAAAATAATATCAAAGGTATTTAAAATTATGAGAAAATTCTATTTTGTATTTTTACTTGCCGCTCTGCTTTCGCTCACATCCTTTGGGCAGATTACAACTCTCAATGAGGGTTTTGAGAGCGGAATTCCTTCGGATTGGCTCAACGTAAACAACGGAGCTGATGATATTTGGACAACAACGACCGGTTATCATTATACCGGTCAGTCTGCGGCTTATATGTCTGACGGTGCAAATTGCAATGCTTTTCTTATTACGCCGCAGCTGAACATTACGGACAATGCAAGCGTGTTGTCGTTTTGGTTCATGGGAACATACGTCAGTTATTCCTATGGCAATACCTTTACCATAGAGGTATCAACCACAGGAACTGCCGTTTCAGATTTTACCGTCGTGCAAACATTGACTTATCCAAGTTCCAATAATACTTGGGAAGAGAGGACTGTTGATTTGTCTGATTACATCGGAGAGGATATTTACATTGCTTTCCACATAATTAACAACAACATGGCAGGAACAGTGATAGATGATATTTCACTTGCAGCCTGCAAAAATCCGTCATCTCCCGTTGTCAGCAATATAACGGGTCACCAAGCCCAAATATCTTGGGAGGGAAATGAAACTAACAATTATACTCTTCAATATAAACAAAATTCTTCATCTGACTGGGAAGAAATTACAGGGGCAACTTCTCCCGTGACTCTTAGTGACCTTCAACCTGAGACTCAATATAATGTGAGAGTTATTTTGAATTGTTCCGAAGATGATGAGCAATATATCTCTGTTACCAATAATTTTACCACTGATATTTCGTGTCCTGCACCTGTTATCACCGTATCGGAAGTTACAACTGAGACTGCGACCGTTTCGTGGGTAGGTGATGCAACTGATTATACACTTAGATACAAGATTTCTGGCTCAAGCGACTACATAGCCGAAGATATCGCCCTTGAGGGCAATACTTACAGTCTTACTGGTTTGAGTGCGAGTGTTTCTTATACAGTTGAAGTTTCTGCAATTTGTCAAGACGGCGACAATTCGCAATATGGCAGCAAATCTTTTATGACTGCTTGTGACGTTATCACCAATCTGCCTACCGAAGATGATGTGTGGTTTGAGGATTTTGAAGGTTATGACGGTGACGGCGAGGAAGAATTTCAATGTTGGACAACTCCGGTAAAGGATGTTCAATATCACGGGCCTTTTGTTTATTGCGGATATTCCCAATCTTGTCATTCAGGTTCGAATTCGGCTGAATTAAAGGGTGCAAAGAATATGCTTGTCCTTCCCGAATTTTCTCAAGATATTCACGATTTGAGACTTACTTTCTGGTCTACTGCAACGAGTACTTCAGTGGGTACTTTGGAAGTAGGTATTGTCACGGATGCAGAGGATTCTACAACATTTGAACTTGTGGCAGTCTGCCAAACACCTGCTCCGAGAAATAACGCTGCCGTTCCGGGTGCAGGAAATCTTCAAGGACCTTTTGATTTTGCAGGTGTACAAGCTGAGAGCGGAAGAATTGCTCTCCGTTATACAAGTAACAGTGCTTCACAGTCGTGGAACTTAGATGACTTTACAGTTTCTCTTATTCCTGCTTGCGCAGAACCTACTGCTCTTAATGTAAGCAACATAGCAGGACACTCAGCCCAACTTTCTTGGGTCAGCAATGCTGAAAGTGTTGTCGTGGCGTACAAATCAAATGGTGAAGATGAATGGAATGAAGTTGAGGCAACGGAAAATCCTTATACTCTTACAGGTCTTGCATCAGAAACAACCTTTACCGTAAAGGTCGGCAATAATTGTATGAACGGAACAGTAGCTTATTCAGCGGAGAAAACTTTTACAACGGATATTTCCTGTCCTGCTCCTAATGTAAGTGTGAGCGGCCAAACCGAAAACACTGCAGAGTTATCTTGGAGCGGTGATGCTGAAGACTACACGCTTAAATGTAAACTTTACGGAACTGACACTTGGATTTTGGAAGAAACGGTTCAAGGAAATACTTACACTCTTACGGATTTAGCGGCTTCAAGCAATTATTCAGTAGAAATTGTTGCAAATTGCTCAGATGAAGACGGCTCTTCACAAGCAGGCACTATAACATTCCGTACTGAGTGTGCAACTGTTACCGAATATCCTTACAATGAGAGTTTTGAAACTCTTACTTCAAGTGATTGGGGTTGTTGGACACGTGAGAATGCTGTTTCGACAAGCAGCACGGTTTGGACAATAGAATCAGGCTCTGAAGCACAAGACGGCAATAAGTGTGCGTATATGGGTTATAATTCAGGATCTGCATGCAGACTTATTTCACCTATATTGGATTTGTCTTCATTATCCACTCCTTATCTTACATTCTACTATCAGACACTTGAATGGTATTCCAATGCAAGTAAGTTAAGCGTATTCTATAAGCTCTCTGAATCCGACGATTGGACGCAAATAGGTTCTGCCTTTGAAACTGCTACTTCCGGTTGGACTTATGAAGAAATGGCTTTGCCTGAGGGAACTACGAGGGTTATGTTCTTGGGTGAGGGAAATAACGGAGACGGAATCTATTTGGATAACATAAGCATAAAAGCCATTGACTGTGGAGCACCGGGTGCAGTAAGCCTTTCCGGTATTACAGGACATACTGTAAGCGTTGCTTGGTCGGGTGATGCAACTCAAATAGAATATATGGTAAATGGCGGAGAATGGACTTTAGTTGATGTTTCGGATTCACCGAATACAATAACAGGTCTTTTACCTGAAACAGAGTATACCTTAAGAGTAGGTTTGCAATGCGAGTCAGGAGAAATGTCTTATTCGCAATATAAAACCTTTACTACGGATATTGCTTGCCCTGTTCCTAATCTTACTGTCAGCGGGCAGACAGAATCAACTGCTGAGTTATCTTGGACAGGTGATGCAGAGGAATATATTCTTAAACTTAAGCCTTACGGAGCAGATGAGTGGATTTTGGAAGAAACGGTTCAAGGAAACACTTATACTCTTACGGATTTAGCGGCTTCAAGCAATTATTCAGTAGAAATTATAGCCAATTGTTCGGAAGAAGACGGACTTTCCCAGACAGGAAGTGCTACATTCAGAACAGAATGTAATACGGTAACGGAATTTCCTTACAATGAAAGCTTTGAGACTTCAACAACTAATGATTGGGGTTGTTGGACAGCAACTGGTGAGATTTATACAGATAACAATGCAAGTGATGCACAGGACGGCAACAAGTATGCTTACCTTACATCTTTTTACAGTACCGAAACGGCGACTCTTGTTTCGCCTGTGTTTGACCTATCTTCATTAAGCAGTCCTTATGTAACGTTCTACTATTCAGCAACCACTCTTTATCAAGGTTACGGAGCCCCGGGAACTCTTAAGGTTTACTACCGTACTGCTGCAACCGAGACTTGGACTCAAATAGGTTCTTCTTATGAGGAAGGAACTTCAGGTTGGGTTCTTGAAACTTTGGCTTTGCCTAATCCGAGTGAGACCTATCAGATAAAGTTTGAACTTGGAGGTACTATATACAGCCAAATATCCTTGGATAACATTTATATAAAGAATATAGATTGCGCTGCGCCGAGCGGAGTTACTCTTGAGAATATAACAGGTCATACTGTTGATGTAGCGTGGTTGGGAGATGCTACGGTAATAGATTATAGGCAGGCAGGCGAAACAGAATGGGCTTCTGTAGATGTTTCTGACAGTCCGTTTACTCTTAATTCACTTGAAGCTGAAACTGACTATGTTTTGAGAGTAGGTGTTGATTGCGGAACAGGAAGTGTATCTTATTCACCTAACAAATCGTTTACTACTGATATTGCTTGTCCTGCACCTATTATAAGTGTAACTAACGTAAGCGAAACACAGGCTGAAATTTCTTGGGTTAGTGAAGCAAGTGACTTTGTTTTGAGGTACAAAAATTCGGGTTCGTCTACATGGATTGAAGACAATATTCAAATAAGCGGATATTCATATACTATCTCTGATCTTTCTTCTGCAACCAGTTATACTGTAGAAGTTGCTGCCCAATGTGACGGTGATGACAACTCCCTTTCGCCTTACGGTTCTAAGAATTTCTCTACTACTTGCGGAATTATAACCTCTCTTCCTTGGACAGAGGATTTTGAGGGTTATACTTCAACAGGTGCAAACGAATTTATATGCTGGGCTGTTCCTGTTACATCTGTGGTTGATAATGGTGTTGCTCCGTTTGTTTATGTCGGTCATGCACAGTCTTGTCACTCAGGAATGAACTCAGCAGAGATGAAAGGCGCAAACGGAATGGCTGTGTTACCGGAGTTTTCGGAAGATATACATAACCTAAGACTTACTTTCTATTCTACGGCTACAGTTCCTTCATCAGGAACGTTGGAAGTAGGAGTGGTAACCGATGCTAATGACACATCTACATTTGAACTTGTTGCAACCTGTGTTACTCCTGCAAACAGGGGAACACAAGAGGGTGTAGCCGGTAACGGTAACTTGCAAGGACCTTTTGATTTTGCAAATGTTCAAGCCGAAAGCGGAAGAATTGCACTTAGGTATGTGAGCAGCAATCCTTCTCAATCTTGGAACTTAGATGACTTTATGGTTCAAATTGCACCTGCTTGTGCAGAGCCGACTTCTCTTTCTGTGAACAACGTTGCAGGACACTCTGCACAACTTTCTTGGATTTCTCCTGCAGAAACTCTTACAGTATCTTACAAAGCAGATAACGACGGAGATTGGTCTCAAGTTACTGCTACGGAAAATCCTTATATTCTTACAGGTCTTGAGTCGGAAACTCATTATACCGTAAAGGTCGGCAGAACTTGTGATGATGCTTCGGTATCTTGGTCTGCGGAGCAATCCTTTACAACGGATATTTCCTGCCCTGTTCCTGTTCTTACACTGATAGGTGTAAGTGAAGATGAGGCTGTTATCTCCTGGACCGGCGATGCAGAGACTTATGAGTTGAAGTACAAAGAAGTTGCTTCGGAAGATTGGATTACCGAGAGCGTAGAGGGAAATACATATACTATTCCTTCGCTTCAATCATCAAGTTCATATACTTTGGAACTTAGAGCTAACTGTGGCGATGAGGACGGTATGTCTCAAGCAGGTACACTTTCATTTACAACGGCTTGTCTTACAATAACGGATTTTCCTTACACGGAAACGTTTGAAACAGGTCTTGGTTGTTGGATATCCAACCCTACGTACGGTAATTCCGAATGGACTGTTAAGACTGCATATAACGGTTCTAACACTCCTTCTGATATATCCTCATTCGCACAAGCTTATTATGAAGGTTCGGGTAATGTAACCGACTTGATTTCACCTGTATTTGATTTGTCTTCTCAGACAAATCCTACCTTGAAGTTCTCTCATATACAGACGAATTGGTCAGGTGATCAAGACGCTCTTTATGTCTACTATAAGACTTCCGCAGATGCAGACAGGATTCTTCTGACTTCATTTACAAATGATATATCTTCTTGGACAGAAGAAGAAATCGCTCTTCCTAATGCAACGGAGACATATCAGATAATTTTTGAGGCTCATTTGAATTACGGTCACGGAGTAGGATTGGACAATATAAGCGTATTGAGTTCTGACGGCGATACTGTTAATCCTGTTGTGTTGCCTGTAGTTGTTACAAATCAAGCCGGCGATGTTGCTCAGAACTCAGCCACTCTTAACGGTGAAATAGTATCACAGGGTACGGAGACCATTGTTTCAAGAGGTTTTGAGTGGAAAGAAACAAACGGAGGAGCATATACTGTTGTGACTGTTATGGGAACAAATATGACTTATAGTCTTACGGGACTGAACCCTAATACCTCTTATACCTACCGCGCTTTTGCAAGTACTGCAGATGTTACTGTCTACGGTGATGAGGTAACATTCCAAACACTTGTTTTCGGATTGGAAGATATTGCATCCTCTTTGAGCGTTTCCCTTTATCCTAATCCTGCATCCGATAATTCAGTCTTGGTTGTGAAGGGTCTTAACGGGCAAGCAAATATTGTTATTACAGACCAGCAAGGTAAGATTGTTTCAAAGGGCAGACTTGAAAAAGGAACGGAAATATTTAATATTGATGTAACAACTCTTCCTAGCGGAGTTTACTATGTAAGAGTTCAGACTTCGGATTCCGTAAGGACGGAAAAATTGATTAAGAAGTAAGGAATTTCTGCTTTTATATTTGATTTTATGCTGCGGAACTCATCGTTCCGCAGCATTTTTCTTGGATTAATACATCTCTTATACCGAATAATGTTTATCGCTATATACTCAGAAAGTATTAGGACTTGAATTAAATTACTTATTTTGCAGTATTGTCGGAGCGTTTCAATAGTTATAATTTTGCAAACTCAAATTTAAAACTATCAATAACGAATAAACACAATACAAAAAAATGAAAAAAAGATTTACATTCCTAACTACAGTGTTGCTTTTCAGCCTGATGGCTTTTTCTCAGAGCAACCTAAATGAAGATTTTGAGCAAAGTACTACCTTGCCTTCTTCTTGGACTTTTATTTTCGACGGAGAGCAAGAGGAAGATGATGAACTTGGAGCTGAGATTTGGGTAGATGATGATGAGGGTTATTATTCCGGCAGAGCAAACAGCGGAGATAATTCTGCATGGATATACTTTCAATATTGTATGGACGAGAATGCAAAGATATATATGATAAGTCCAAAACTTAGGGTTAATTCTGAAGACGATGTGTTTTCGTTTTATATGTTTGTAGATAACTATGCTGAGAATGAGGGTAGATTTCATCTCTATGTTTCTACAACAGGAAAAGAAAAAGAGGATTTTTCTTCTGAGTCTCTTTTAGATTTGGAAACGGCAGATATGTACACAGGCTTTGAACAATATGAAGTATCTCTCGCAGACTTTGTAGGAGAGGAAATATATGTTGCCTTGGTCTTTGAGGATTACGGTGCCTATACGTATTATTTTATAGACGATGTTACAGGTCCGGAACTTGTCGATGGACAGGGAGGGAATAATGACGCTTGTTTTGAGATAACCTCTCTACCTTTTGAACAAAATTTTGACGATGTTGAATACAATACTATACCTGATTGTTGGAAATGGATAGGTTATAGTTTCTATGGAGATATGTTTTATCCTACTGTTTTGGTCAATGGTTATGCAAATACAAATTGGTTAGCTTTCATGGGGATGGACGGAACTGAGGAAATGGTTGTTTCTTTGCCTAAGCTAGCAGATAATATAGACCTTAGGACTCTGAAACTCAATCTTGATGTGACAAACTACGGCTCGGGGAGTCTTGTTGTCGGAGTTATGGAAGATGCAGAGGATATAAACACATTTACTCCTGTAAGCATAATAGAGCCTGACTATTATATATGGACAGAATCCGAGGTATCTTTTGCTGATTATGACGGAGACGGAAAATATATTTCTTTGCGTGTAGGCTACCCTTACGAGACGGACTATGTTTTTGTAGGCGTGGAAAACATTGTTCTTGACTATGCGTTCAATCCAAATACCGTTTATGACACAATAGAGCAGACTATATGCGCAAATGACTATTACCATTTTAAAGATGAAGACCTTAATATAAGCGGAACTTATTTTGATACTGTAAGCGAAGAGGACGGAAACTTGGAAATAGAGGTTTTGATTTTGACGGTTAATCCTGTTTATGATACTCTTATAGAAGCAACTATAAATTCTGACAGTGTGTATGCCGAAAACGGATTTTACGAAGACCAAGAAGGAGAATATTTATTGGAGTTTGTTACGGTAGATGGTTGTGACAGTATAGTAATGCTTAATCTACAGGTTATTCCTGTTGAATTGCCTTGTGAAAATACTGATTCTGTCATAAATGTTGATATATCTGAGAATTCAACTTATACTTTTAACGGTACGGAATATTCTGAGGCAGGAACATATACTGTTATTCTTCAGACAACGGAGGGTTGCGACTCACTGATTACTCTTAACATCAATATCATTCCTGCTATCAAAGACACTATAGAAGAAAGTATCTGCTACGGAGAAGTTTTTGATGAATTTGATTTCAATATTAATACTTTGGATTATCAAAACGTATATCAAGTTCTGACTTTCAGCCAAAATCTTCAATCATCTTTGGGTTACGACAGCATATCTACACTTGTCCTTACCGTAAATCCGACTTATGAAACCATAATTCACGATACTGCTGACATTTTCTCTCTTGAGGAAGAGATGATAGAAGTCACTGAACAAACACTTTCATCCGTTAATGGTTGCGATAGCGTGATTACAACCTACTATCACTACAATCCTGCAGGTTTAAACTCTTATGAAAACCAAGTTTCATTTAGCCTTTATCCTAATCCGACAGTGCAAAATGCAGTTTTGACGCTTATGGGTCTTAGAGAAGATGCTAAAATAATGATAACGGACGGACAAGGCAGACTTATAAAAACAGCTATTCTTCCTAAGGGACAGCAAACAAAGGAACTTGAACTTGCTGATTTACCGGTCGGAGTTTATTATCTGAGAATACAGACTTCTGATTTTGTAAAAACGGAGAAGATAATCAAAAAATAACATTGTTCGTTTACTCTATTGACTTAACTTTATTTGATAAGCGGAAAGCCTATAGGCTTTCCGCTTATCTTCTTTCTTATAAAAAAAGTGGAGGAAGTAACTTTTGTTACCTCCTCCTCAATTTGTCTGTAGATTACAACAGGCTATTATTTTTTGAAAAATCTGTTGTAAAGTCCTTCAAAACCTTGTCCGTGTCTTGCTTCGTCTTTTGCCATCTCGTGAACGGTGTCGTGGATAGCGTCTAAGTTAGCAGCCTTAGCTACTTTTGCAATACGGAACTTCTCAGAACATGCACCCGACTCGGCACTCATTCTTTTCTCCAAGTTTGTTTTGGTATCCCAAACCATATCTCCCAATAACTCTGCAAATTTTGCTGCATGCTCAGCCTCTTCAAAAGCATAGCGTTTGAAAGCCTCGGCAATCTCAGGGTAGCCCTCTCTGTCAGCCTGACGGGACATAGCCAAATACATTCCGACTTCAGAACATTCACCGTTGAATTGGGCATTCAAATCCTTAATCATTTCTTCTGAAGTTCCCTTTGCAACACCTATAACGTGTTCTGTTTCAAAAGTCAAAGCACCTTCATTTTCTACTAATTCTTTAAATTTTTCTGCAGGCTGTTTACACTGAGGGCAAGCAGCAGGAGGATTATCTCCTTCGTGTACGTAGCCACATACACTACAAATCCATTTCTTTGCCATAGTCTGTTTTCGTTTTATTAAATTGTTCTTAAATTTTACTTTATGTTTTTATACGTTGCAAAGATAGTAATTAAATTTAATTAAATTGCGATTTTATTAAATGAAATTTTTCTTTTCTGCTCTAATAGCCTTATAAATAAATCTCTGCATTGAACGGAAGACAGAACAAAAGCAAATAAAACTCTGCTATTTTTTTATCTTCTAATCATTCTTTCTTTAAGAAAAAACATAAAAAATGAGTGCAGGAAAATATTTTCCTGCACTCAGATGAAATAAAAATATGGTTTGAATGAAAGAATTATCTGTCCATTTTCAGAAATGCAACTTCTTTTTCCGTAAGGAAGCGGTAGTGTCCGCGTAAAAGATTTTTCTTTGTCAGTCCTGCGAAATAAACTCTGTCGAGTTTCACAACTTCGTATCCAAGGGACTCAAACAGTCTTCTGATTATTCTGTTTTTACCCGAGTGTATGCTTACGCCGACTTTTTTCTTGTCTATAGGCTCTGCGTTCGTGTAGTCTATGGCATCCACTTTCTGAACACCGTCTTCGAGCTCTATTCCTTTCAACAAAGCCAGCATATCTCCCTTTGATACCGCCGTATCCAACTCAACGTTGTACACCTTTTGAGCTCCGAAAGACGGATGGGTGAGTTTCTTGGTTAAGTCACCATCATTGGTAAGCAAAAGCAAACCTGTAGTGTTTCTGTCTAAACGTCCGACAGGATAAACTCTTTCACTGCATGCCCCCTCTATCAATTCCATAACGGTTTTCCTTTGTTGAGGGTCGTCAGCCGTTGTTATGTAGCCCTTAGGTTTGTTTAGGAGGATATAAATTTTTTTTTCACTCTTCAGAGGGTTGCCGTTGTACTTGACAACATCGCCCGGCAATACCTTGTAACCCATCTCTGTCACCACAACATCATTAACTGTTATAACCCCTGTTGTAATCAAGACATCGGCTTCTCTTCTTGAGCATACGCCTGCGTTAGCTATGTATTTGTTAAGACGTGTCTTGCCTATGTTTTCAGGATTAGGCGGAGTGAAGTTAGGTCCTTTTGCTTTCTTTGTAGGTTTGGTTTTTATCGGGTTGTCTTTCCTTAGGCGCGGACGCTGAAATTTCGGTGACGGTTTGCCGAAATCTTCACGCTCATTTCTTCTTACTCTTGGCAAAGGTCTTGAGTTATAAACCTTTTCCATGCCTTCGTACTCTCTTTCCTCTCTTCTGTGGGCAGGTCTCGGACGGTCTGAAGAATAACTTCTTCTTTCATTGGTGTTATATCCCTCTCTCTGAACTCTTTTTCTTAATCTTCTTCCGAACGGATTGTCTGAAGAATTTTCCGAAGAGTTAAAATTTCTGTCTCTCTTCTGATAAGAGTTACCTGCATTGTAAGGTCGGCGTCTGTTTTCTTCTGAATTTCTTTGTTGATTGTTGTAATTACGACGTTGAGGTCTGTTGTTCTGATTGTAATCGTTGCTCTCTCTTCTGCGATAATTCACATCATCGCTTCCGCGTTCCCAATCATGGGAAGAATACTCTGTTCTCATTGTTCTAAATATTGCAATATTAAATTTTCAATTTGCAAAGATACTGTTTTTTTTTATTTTGGTGAAACTTAGCCTAATATATTTACCTCAATCCAAAGAAACTACACTGCAAACCTTTGTAAGAGAAAACATATTCCTTATTTACAATAGAAAAACTCCTTAACGCTTCACAGCGCTAAGGAGACCCAAAAAAAATGAATTAATAATTTAAAATGAATTTAGTAAATATTATGTTTTATGGAACATAATTCCTCTTGAGTTTTTTTCGTTTTGTTGAGTTGTCAATCTTTTAACATTCTTGCTTTCTACTCTTGGCTGCGGTTCTTTTTCACTTTGTAAGCCAAAGTGCCTGCTCCCAAAGACAGTAACAAAGCCGTGGCTGTACCTATAGGACCTTCTTCACTTGTTGGTTTTTTACTATGTGAACCTGTGTTTGCTTGAGGTGTCTCATCAGGAGCAGGAGGAAGTCCTCCTTGGGCAAAAGACATTGAAGTGCTTAACAAAACTATACTTGCTATTGCTGCTATTCTTTTTTTCATTTCTGTTTATCTCCTATTATTTTGTTTTAAGGCAGCGACCCTTGTTTGACACAGAATGCTAGTCTTCTGTGTCAGAGGTGTCTTTCCTTGATAAAATTTCCTTATTTTATTACTATCTTTTGTGTTTTACTCATATTGCCTGCATAGACCTTGATAAGGTATGCCCCGCTTTGCAACTTGCTGTCCAATGCTGCACTTTCACCCGAAAGTTTGCTTGCATAGACAATCTGACCAAGAGTGTTGTAAACCTCGGCTCTTTGCAACTGTTGTCCGTTTATCATTATGCGGTCGGCAATATTGTATACGGAAATATTGTTTACGTTGTTTGCCATGTTGTCAAGGCCCACATTTTTCTTGGAGAACTTCAAAGCAAAATCCGAAGTGTTTTCTCCTGCGTTAAGAGAAAGGCTTATACTGTTTCCGTTCAAAATGGTTTCGCTTCCGTTCTCAACATTGACAAGATAAACATTCATATCTCCGTTTGCTTTCTTCAAATAGATTTCAACTTCTTTGTCTTTGTCGGCAACAAAAGATAAAGGACAGAAATAATCCTCACTCTTGAATACATTTTTCCAAATCTGCTTACCATCAAGGTTGAAATAAAAGTCCAAAGCACTGCAAGGCATGGCGTAAGCATCGGAAATATCAAAACCATCGCTTGCTCCTTGATTTCTGACTGCAAGAAGATTTCTTGTAATGTTTCCGTCTGTCAAGACAAATTCAACGGTAGAGGCAGCATTTTCTGATTTGAATATGCTTACATTCTCTCCGTATGAAGCAGGAGTGCTGAAAGAAAAGTTGTAAGAAGAACTTCCTGTAGGTATTCCTACCATAAATCCTGACAATGGGCTAATCTCAACTTGTGAAGCCGTGGTTGAACCCTCCGTAGTGTAGGCTTCCCAAAACGAACTTCCTGCAACGGCGTCATCTCTCAGCACGTAAATTGCATTTCCTTGGGTTATATTGTCGCTGATAAATGTTCCGCCGTTGAGACCGGAAGTCCATGGATTGCTCAATGCAGTAAAGTTACTTTCATTTTCGCTTGTGAAACTTTCGCTCAAGGTAAAGTTACCCGGAACCGAAACAGCAGGGAAACTCAATGTGATGTTGCCCGAAGTTACTGCCTCAGCGCCGCTTTCTTCCCAAGTTTCAGGGTGGATATATGCCAAATAACCTCTACCTACTACAGCATTAGGCTCATCTTCTAAGTAACTAATATTCCATTGTTGGGCATTGACGTCAAAATCGTAAAGGGTAATCTCGTTTTTGTTGCTTTGCTGAGATGTGAAGATAAGATTGTCTATACTCTGAGCAGAAAAACTGCCTATCATATTCCATTTGCTGACGCCCAATTCTTTTTCTACATTGACAGTAGGAGTGTAAGCATCCTTGTTGTTTATAAAACTTGCACCGCTTTTTAGATTGATTACAGAGACAGTAGGATAATCCTCAGGTACTCTGTAACGGTTTCCCACTACTGTTGCACCTGTAGAAGTTGCAGGAACTAAAGCACGTCCTAAAGTATTAACACTTTCCCCGCTTACTTTGTTTAATAATGTACCTCTTCTTATAGTATCGGTGTAAAAACTTTTTGTGGTAGTGTAGTAATCAAAATAAGTGCGGACGTTATTATAAATATTGTTACAAGCTGCTTCTGTTTGATTGCTGCCTGTTGCATTGTAAACAGTGCTTTCTCCTTTTGTTGCCCAAATATTGCTATGTGATTTGGAAGAAGTAAAATTAGAAGAAATGCTTCTTTTTACATTGTAGATGGCACTATTGCTGATTGAACTTGAAGAGTGCATAAATGTTCCGACAAATCCTCCTGCATAGACGTCGCTTGAATAAGAGTTGAAGGTGGAGTTTCTATTTAGAGTCAGAGTAACATTTTTTACAAAACTATTTGTTATTGTTACTTTCTTGTTTCCGTCATATCCCAAAAAACTTCCTACATAGATAGTACCCTTTTCATAACTTGCTTTATCAACTGTTACGTAACACGACGATGTTGTAGTACCTTGAATAAAGCAATTACTTATCGTTGAAGTTCCTGAGCAATATTGAGCCAAGATACCTCTGTATATTGAGCCTGTGCCACTTGAAGAAAATGTTATTTTACTGTCTGCCAATCCGAGATTTTGTATAGTGGCGGAGATTGTTTTAAACAGAGAATTTGTCATATTTGATATTACAAATCCGTTTCCGTCAAGCGTTCCGCTGAACTCGGACGGTGAGTAAGCAACACCTGACATATCTATGTCATTATCCAAAATGTAAGTACCCGTAATAGCAGCAGTTTTACCGGAAAAAGCATCTTTTAAATCGTTTGCTGTTTTAATGTGGGTCTGTGCTGAGAGTTGCGGGCATGCACAACACAGCAACGACAACAAAAGTAGATTAAACTTTCGTCTCATTTTACAAAAAAATATTCTTTTGGAATTTCTGCAAAAGAAAGATTGTCCTTAGCAACCTTATATTTAATTCATATCAAACAAAAAAAGCGTGAAATCACTAATGTTGTCATACCTTCTCCGAACGGTGTGTGAGAAAAAATACCTAATACAAAAGATATGACACGGGTGATCACGCCGTAGACTACAGCAATGAATAAAACAGACCCTATGCTATAACTTGTTGTATTATACAATTCTTAAAAGCTTCTCACACTTTGTCGGAACAAGTTATTCAAGCATTACGCTCTTATTAATTTAAATTAACTCAAACGACGGCAAATACACTTTGCCGTACTTACACTATTGTAAGCGGTTGCAAAATTAGTACTTTATTTTTTTATCACAAAATAATAGTGACATAAATTTAAATAAAAATTATTTTACCTTTTTGTTTCCTACCGAAAAAAAGGCTTTTCCTAAGACCGTAAATAATATATTGCGCCACATAACTCAGGCTGCCTGCCCCTACTTTTGTATATGAGCGCTGAGGATATAAGGTATCTATACCTTATTTATTTACAAAACTATGTTGTTTTTAGGATATTATCAATTTTCTGTATATATGCAAACAAGTTTTATTCATTTTAGATAAGATAAAACTTAGTTTTAATTTTCTGAGACTTAGTTTTGTTTTACTGAAACTTGATTTTAAATTTCTGAAACGAAGATTCAGAAAACTGAGATTTGATTTCGTCGGCGTGAAACTTGATTTTATTTTGACGCTATAGGCACAAAAAAAACAGGGAAAGAAACAATCAGAGGTTTCTTTCCCTGTTAGGTATTAATTCAATTGAAATTTCCTTGTCTTAGAAGAAATATCTGAAACCAAGTCTCAAACCAAGGTTGCCAAGATTACTTGACAAAGAACCGCATTTGAATGATAAATGGTTGTCTATATCATCAACATTGTTGATTGTTTCTTTGTTTGTAGACCATCCGAATGTAGCAAGGTCGCAAGCAAATGTAAATGCAAGATGATTGTTGAAGTTAGCTTGGAAGTTTAAAGGCTCAATCATAAATTGCATTTTTGAAAGGTCGCCCTCAACGTTTGCAGGTACAGCCTCGTAAGTGCTGCTTCCGAAACCTATGCCGAAGTATGCTCTCGGTGTCCAAGTAAATAGGTTGTTCAATCTCATGAAGTAGTTTCCTTGAACTTGAATGTTAAACATGTTTGTTTTGTCTGCAAGTTTAGGAGTAGCACTTTTGTCAGCTGAAGTCATTTCATAACCCAATCCAAGTCCGACAGACCATTTGTCAGTAAGCATATAGTTACCTGAAACGTTGATGTTGAAGTCACTGTTTCCCAATTTATCAATGTTACCCTGTTCTCCGCTGAAAGAAGAGAAACCTATACCGCCGTCTAACCAAATTTGACCTTTTTGTTGTGCGGAAACACTTACTGAAACCATTGCCAATGCAGCAACGAATAAAACTTTTAATTTTTTCATTTCTTTAAATTTTTTTGTTAGTTTTTTATATTAATAATCTAAATTCAAACATTCTTTTACAAAAATGTTGCTTTTAAATATCAAAGATTGTGCCAAACGGGGATTTTTCTCCGAAATGTGTTTCTCCGGCTCAGTTTCCGTAAAGCGAATCGTAGAGGCGTAAGTGTTTGGAGGCAACATCGTTGTTCTCAAACTTTTTTATATACTTCAAACTCTCTGCTACGGCGCTTGCTCTCTTTTCTTTATCATAGAGAAAGACCTTTAGGGCTTCCCTCATCGCTCTTGTGTCGTCGGGATTGACGTATAGCGAGTCTCCTCCCCCTGCTTCCTCAAGGCAAGAGCCTGTGCAGGCTATGACAGGTAAACTGTTGGCTATGGCTTCTATGACAGGAATACCGAAACCTTCGTAAACGGAGGGATAGACAAAAACTTCTGCCAAGGAATACAAAACTTTGAGTTCCTCAAACAAAACTCCGCCGAGCAGATGCACTCTGTCGGAAAGATTGTTTTCTTTTATGAAGCGTTTCACTTCTTGAGCGTATTCCGTATGTCTGCCTACGATGACAAGGTGTTCATTTTTCAGTTCGCAGAGGGCTTTGACGGCAAGGAGAACGTTTTTTCTTCTTTCCACCGTTCCCACATTGAGGATAAATCTTTCGGGCAGAGAGTATTTTTTCTTTATTCTTTGTTTCTCTTCTTCGCTTATTCTGTCGGTGAAAACGGGGTTATAGGATTGGTATATTACCTCTATCTTTTCTTCTTCTGTGTCTGAGAGACTGAGAATGTCTCTTTTTGTGCATTCGCTTATAGCAATAATCTTGTCAGCCTCTCTTACTGAGCGGTAAAACTTCTTTTTGTATATCTGAACATCAAAAAAAGAGTACCATTCAGGGTGTCTCATAAAGATGAGGTCGTGAATGGTCACCACGCTTTTTATTCCGCTTTGCCTGATACCGCAAGGAAGTTGTCCGCTAAGCCCATGGAAAAGACCGATATTGTCTCTTAACAAATCATTGACAACAGTCCGTTCTCTCCAAATCCATTTGGAGAGAGTGTTTCCGTGTTTCGGGTGGCGGAAAACGATGTTGTTTTTTTTGGTAATTTGATTGTAGAGTTCTTTTCTGCCCTCTGAGGGAGCGTAGAGAAAGAAATTGCGTTCCCTTTCTTCGGAAAGAGAGAGTAAGAGGGTTCTTGCATAAGAGCCTAAGCCTGTTGCATTGCTTACTATTCTTTTAGCGTCGTAGCCTATGTTGGTAATCTTGCTCATAACAACTGCAATCCTATTTAGGATTTATACTTTTCTTTAAGGTATTTCGAAGTAGGGGTATCGGCTTTGTTTACCATGTCGAGCGGAGTTCCCTCAAAGATGATTTTTCCTCCGTGTTTACCGCCTCCTTCTCCGAGTTCAATAATCCAATCGGCCGTCTTGATTATATCCAAATGATGTTCTATGATGACAACGGAATGACCGTTTTCTATCAAAGCCTCAAAACATTCGTTGAGTTTGTGTATGTCGTCGAAGTGAAGCCCTGTAGTAGGCTCGTCAAAGACGAAGAGGGTAGGTTTAAGCGAAGACCCTTTTTGCAGATACACGGCAAGTTTTATCCTCTGTGCTTCTCCTCCCGACAGGGTTGAAAGAGACTGTCCGAGGGAAAGATAACCTAAGCCCACTTTTTGCATAACACGTAGGTTGGATGTTATCTTACGGCAGATATTACTCTCATCTGCGGAAAAGAAATCTGAGGCTTCGTCTACCGACATGTCCAATACATCCGATATGGTTTTGTCTTTGTATTTTATTTCCAAGGCATCGTGGTTATAACGTTTGCCGTGGCAGTCCTCACATTGAAGAGTTACATCGGCCATAAACTGCATCTTTACCTCTATAGTTCCTTCCCCCTTACAGGTTTCGCATCTGCCTCCGTTTTCAACATTGAAAGAGAAGTAGCCCGGCTTGATTTTCCGCGCCATTGCTAAGGGTTGCGATGCGAAAAGTGTCCTTATGTCGTCAAAAACGCCTGTATAGAGAGCAGGATTACTTCTTGAGGAACGCCCTATAGAGTTTTGGTCCGTTACCTGTATATCTTGGATAAGGGAAACCGAGCCTTTCAGTTCCGAACATTTAGGAAAATGCTCCGGGCTAAGGTCTAAGTGTTGCCTAACCGCATTTACCAATACCTTATTTATTAATGTACTCTTGCCGCTTCCCGATACACCGCAGACAATGGTCTTTACGTTCAGAGGAATTTTCAGTGAGACACCGTTTAGGTTGTTTTCATATATATCGTCTATTTGAATAAATTCTTTGCTTTTTCGGAATATTGACGGCAAAGGAATATATTTTTCCTTTCTGAGATATTGTGCTGTCAGTGATTCTTTGTTTTGCAGTATTTCTTCTGCCTTTGATTGAAATATAACCTTGCCTCCGTTCCGTCCTGCTTTAGGTCCTATGTCTATAAGCCAGTCTGCTGAGAGTATAACTTCCTCATCGTGTTCCACTACTATGACCGTGTTTCCTGCATCACGCAAATCTTTCAGTACTTGTATGAGATTGTCCGTGTCTGTTGTGTGCAGACCTATTGTAGGTTCGTCTAAGATGTACATGGAGCCGACAAGGGGCGAGCCTATGCCGTTTGCAAGGATTATTCTTTGTGCTTCGCCGCCCGAAAGCGTGGAAGCCTGCCGCGAAAGTGTGAGATAGCCTAAGCCGACTTTAAGAAGATAGTTCAATCTCATTTTTATTTCTTTCAGAATGCGCTCCGATGCTTTGGAGTCATATTCATCGAGTACCAACTCATCAAAAAAAACCGCTGCATCTTCAACAGGCATGTTCAAAATATCAATAAGCGACTTTCCTCCTATCTTTACGTAGTCCACCTCTTTTCTCAGCCGTGTTCCTTTGCACTCAGGACAGAGCGTTTTACCCCTGTACTTGGCTAACATAACACGGTATTGGATTTTGTAACTTTCTTTTTTTATTATATCGAAGAATTGGTTTATTCCTATAACGTCATCATCTCCGTTCCAAAGAAACCGTCGTTGTTCTTCCGTGAGTTGGTTGTAGGGTTTGTGAACGGGGAATTTGCGGTAAGCCTTTCGGATAAACTCGTCTTTGAATTTGGACATTATTGCCCCTTTCCAGCAGTTTACAACATTGTCGTAGAGCGACAGATAAGGCTTTGTGATTACAAGGTCTTCGCTTATACCCTCCACATATCCCAATCCGTCACAGTGAGGACAAGCACCGTACTTGTTGTTGAAAGAAAAGAAGTTTTCAGTCGGCTTTATGAACTCTATACCGTCCCTTTCAAATCTGTTAGAGAAAGAATCGCTTTTGTTTTCCGACCAAACGGTGCAGGCTCCTTCGGATTCGTTGAATGCAGTTCTGATACTTTCGGACAGTCTCAAAATAAGGGATTCGTCTTCTCCTTTTATTGACAGACGGTCTATTAGTAAGAAAGCATCCTTGTAAGATTTTTTAGTATTGTCTGAGTTTAACAAATCTTCTATGTGAAGAACTTCTCCGTTGAAAAACAAACGTGTATAACCCATTTGCAACAATACATCGAGTCTTTCTTTCATGTCAGCTGTTTTATCCTGCATTGCGGGACAGAGTATGTAGACTTTCTCTCCTTGATAGTCCTTTATAATAGTATCAACTACGCTTGTGACGGAGTCTCTCCTTACTTCTTTTCCCGAAACAGGCGAAAAAGTTTTTCCTATCTTAGTAAAAAGGAGTTTGAGATATTCATATATTTCCGTCATTGTGCCGACTGTAGAGCGGGGATTACGGTTTATTGTCCGTTGGTGAACTGCTATGGCAGGGGGAAGATTTTCTATTCGCTCAACTTCAGGTTTAGGCATTCTCCCTATGAACTGTCGGGCATAGGAAGAAAGGCTTTCAATGTAGCGTCTTTGCCCTTCGGCAAACAGAGTGTCAAAAGCCAAGGAGGATTTTCCGCTTCCGCTTACTCCTGTTATGACAGTGAGGGAATTTTGCGGAATTTTTATGTCAATATTTTGAAGATTGTTTACCTTAATTCCTTTGGCTGAAATATAATTTTCTTCTTTCTTTGTCATATAAACTCATTAGGGAAAAAGAAAACTAAGAATGAGTTTGTGAACATCAAATCTTAGTTCTTTGTTGGTAAATATCATTGTCTTGCAACTCAGAAAAGACCTTTCTTTCTGAAGTAAAAGTAGAATGAGAGACCGATTAACAACATCACTCCCATTATTCCTGCAAAAGCAAACGGCGAAGTCATTCCGGGTAAATCAACATTCATTCCGTAGATACCCGAAACGAGGGTAAGAGGAAGCATAATGGTTGAGATGATAGTCAGAGTCTTCATTATTTCGTTTGATTTGTTGGTCTGCAAAGAGTCAAATGTTTGAGACAATCCCTCGATAAGTTCTCCGTAGTCTTCAACAAGGTCAAACATCTTTTGATATTGGTCGAGTATGTTACCCCAATATTCTTCCATATCTTCTTCGTAGCCTTTTATATCGCCCGATTCAAACTTATGAAACACGCGCAATTGAGGTCTGAAAGAAGTATTAAGGGATATAAGGTTTTTTCTCGTTACACTCAAGTGGTCCAAAACTATGGTGGCTTTTTTATTAAAGATATCGAAATTAATATTGTCCACCTCCGTTCCTATTCTCAGAATAAGGGAATAGGTTTCTACCATAAGCCTGTCCAAAAGATTGTAGAGCAAAGCATCGGAAGATGAAGTTATATCCAACTTATTGTCATCGTCTTCTTGCTCTGCTTTCTTTTTTGCAGGTTGAATCTGAGACAGACGCTTCATTTCGTTGAACGTATTTTTGACAACCCAGTGGGAAGAGCCTACAGTAACTATATAATCTCTGCCCCAAAAGATTTTTACTTCTTTCAACCGTATGAATCTGTTTTGCTTATCGAAGTACGGAAAATGGAGTATGAGGAAGTAATAATCGTCATACTCATCTATCTTTGGACGTTGGTTTGAGGATTTGCAGTCTTCTATATCCAAGGGGTGAAATCCGAATGTTTCCATTAGCCATTCAAAGTCTTCTTCCGCAGGGTTGAAAACCTGATACCATTTTACCTCTTCAAAACTTATAGTATCTATCATAACCTTTCCCCCTTTCTTTTTTTTCGTTTAAAGATGCAAAATTACAAAAAAATATTTTTATAATGCAAAAAATATGTATCTTTGCGTTCTATAAAAGAAACATTCACATAAATTCAGCAAATAAAAAACGTTAATAAGAAAATGAAGACAATAAAAGATGTAAACTTCAAAGGCAAAAGAGTTCTTGTCAGAGTGGATTTCAATGTGCCTTTTGATAAACAAGGAAATATAAGTGACGATACAAGAATACAGGAAGCCTTGCCTACAATTAACAAATTGACGGGAGACGGTGCAAGTGTAATACTTATGGCTCATTTGGGAAGACCTAAAAAAGGCGGTTTTGAAGCAGAATTCAGTCTGAAACCTGTTGCAGAATATCTTTCAAAACTTCTTAACCAAGAAGTGGTGTTCACTCAGTCTCTTTTGGGAGAAGAAGTCAAGAGCCTGTGTCAAAATTTGAAAGAAGGGCAAGTAATGTTGCTGGAAAACATTCGCTTTTACCCTGAGGAGACAAAAGGAGACAAGGATTTTGCCAAACAACTTGCAGATTTGGGAGATGCTTATGTTAATGACGCTTTCGGAGCTGCCCACCGCGAACACGCATCCACTGCAACGATAGCTCAATATTTTCCGGAGAATAAGTATTTCGGATTGTTGATGCAAAATGAGGTGGAAAACCTTAACCGTTTGATGAACAATCATGAGAAGCCTTTTACTGCCGTTATCGGAGGTAGCAAAATCAGTTCTAAGATAGGTATATTGGAATCTTTGCTTAACATTGCAGACAACTTGGTTATAGGCGGCGGAATGAGATATACATTCTACAAAGCATTGGGTCATACAGTTGGAAACTCACTTTGCGAAGACGATAAGATAGACACGGCAAACTCATTGATGAAAAAGGCACAGGAAAAAGGAGTTAAACTTTATTTACCTGAAGACAGTATAGTTGCCGATGATTTTTCTGAGAAAGCAAATACTCAATATATTCCTTCAATGGATATTCCTGAGGGATGGGAAGGAATGGATATAGGTGAGAAATCAGTAAAGACTTATACCGATGTTGTTCTTAATTCCAAGACTATTCTTTGGAACGGACCTATGGGAGTTTTTGAGATGAAGCGTTTTGCAGACGGAACCAATGCAATAGCAAAAGCAGTTGCCGAGGCTACACAAAAAGGAGCTTTCTCTGCAATAGGCGGCGGAGATTCCGTAAGTGCAATAAAAGAATCGGGATATGCTGACAAGGTTTCTTACATTTCTACAGGCGGAGGTGCTATGTTGGAGTTTCTGGAGGGTAAAACTCTTCCGGGAATAAAAGCAATAGAGGATTAGACTTATAATATAATAGTTTTTATTAAGCGTTACCCTTGTTTAACAGGGTGACGCTTTTCTCTGTTATCTGGTATCAGACTTGCTAAACTCGGATTTGATGGCACTGAAACTTGATTTCAGTGCCATATTTTTTTGTATTTTGTTGTAAATTATTTTGCTATAAAATAAAATTGTTATAATTTTGCACACTCAAATCAAAAATTAATCTAAGTTTAATTTATTAAAAACAAGAGGAAATAAAATGATCAAACAGTATGAGACCGTTTTCATTATGACTCCCGTTTTATCTGAAGAACAGATAAAGGAAACGGTGGGAAAATATCAGGCCCTGTTGAAAGAAGGCGGCGCTGAGATAGTGGATGAAAACAAATGGGGAATGAGAAAACTTGCTTACCCGATTCAGAAAAAAACTTCAGGCTACTATTATTTGATAGAGTTTAAGGCAGAAGGTTCTTTGATAGCAAAACTTGAGACTGCGTATAAGAGAGATGAGCGTTTGCTTCGTTTCCTTACCGTTTCGTTGGACAAATATGCTATTGCATATAATGAAAAGAAAAGAAACGGCGGTTTGAAGTCTCAACAGAAGGCTGCAGAAAAAAAAGAAATGAAAGAGGAAGTTAAACAAGAAGTTAAAACAGAGGAATAAACCATGGCAAACGATACTGAGATAAAATTCTTAACCCCTATAAAACTTGAAACACAGAGGAAAAAATATTGTCGTTTCAAAAAAAGCGGAATAAAATATATAGATTATAAGGATGCGGATTTCCTTTTGAAATTTGTGAATGAACAAGGTAAGATACTTCCTGCAAGAATAACAGGAACATCTCGTAAATATCAAAGAAAAGTTGCTCAGGCTGTGAAACGCGCAAGACATCTTGCCCTTATGCCATACGTAGCTGATTTGCTTAAATAATTTAATGAAGGAGGGAATTTAGATGGAAATCATATTGAAACAAGATGTTAATCACGTAGGTTACAAAGACGAGATAGTTACCGTTAAAGACGGATATGCAAACAATTATCTTATTCCTCAAGGTCTTGCTATCGTAGCAACTCCTTCTGCAAAGAAAATATTAGCAGAAAACATTAAGCAAAGAGCAAGAAAAGAAGAGAAGATAAGAGAAGAATCCCAAGCAGTAGCAGATAAAATCGCAGCGATAGCAGGCTTGAAGATTGCTACCAAAGCAGGAGAAAACGGTAAGATTTACGGTTCCGTTAATAGCATACAACTTTCTGAGGCTATCAAAGCTCAGTTTGATATGGACGTTGATAGAAAGAAAATCTTTATTAAAGGTGAGGCTATCAAGGAAATCGGAAAATATGCCGCTGTTGTTAATGTTTACAAAGATATTAAGGCAGAATTTGAATTTGATGTTGTAGCAGAGTAATTCTTATTCTCAAGATTATAATGTCAAAAGAGGGAAACAAACTCAGTTTGTTTCCCTCTTATTTTTTTGAAATGCGGTATGTAATGTGTTAAGATTTTATATCCTTGCTCTGAAATATGGTTTTAGAAAAATGAAACTTGATTTTAATTTTCTAAAACGAAGTTTCAGATACTATCCAAAAAAGTGTGTAAAATTCAAGAGTATTTTAATTTTGCAAAAAATAAATGTCAAATAAAAAAAATAAAAACACTATGAATTTTACACAGGCGCAAAAATACGAAATAATTTTAAAAGAAGTAAAAGAAAA
>JAFVAP010000030.1 GCA_017480455.1 Bacteroidales bacterium
CTTCTTTTCATGTCTTTTTTCCCGAAGCTGATAGAGGGGCCGATAACAAGGTATAATGAGTTCAGGGGCATCTTAAAGTGGGAGGATATAAATTCACGTAACCTTGCCACAGGCTATCAGCGTATACTGTGGGGGCTTTTCAAGAAGCTTGTCATAGCGGATCAGATAGCTCCGGCTGTAAATGCCCTTTATGAGTGGGAGTACATGGACGGCTGGGTTGCCCTCTGCGCCGCGGCCTTTTTTACCATACAGGAGTATATGGATTTTTCGGGGGCGATTGATATAGCTGTGGGAAGCGCAAGGATATTCAATCTTAAGCTTTCCGACAGTTTTGTCAGCAAAGGCAAAGGTCTCGGACGCACCTACAACGGTGTTTTCCCTGCATACAGAATAGATTATGTCTTCTACAAGAAAGAAGGATTCAAAATAAAGGAGTACTCTTCTCCTGCTTTGGATTTCTCGGACCACTATCCTGTCTTAGTCAGATTTTCATTAAAATAAAACAACAGGCAACCCTATGAGAAAGCAAGAAAGATATGACAAAGCATTGAAAGAACTAAACCTAATGTTTCCCGATGCTAAAACAGAGTTGGAAAACGACACTCCGTTTCATCTTTTGATTGCAGTAATCCTCTCTGCCCAATGTACGGATAAACGTGTCAATACGGTAACGCCAGAACTATTCAAACGCTATCCACGTCCCGAAGACTTGGCAAGTGCAAGCGAAGAAGAAATTTTTCAATACATTAAATCTATTTCCTATCCCAACAGCAAGGCAAGGTATTTGAAAAAGACGGCAGAGCGTTTAGTTGAAGTCTACAATTCGGAAGTTCCTTCGGATGTAAAAGATTTACAAACCCTGCAAGGAGTGGGAAGAAAGACTGCCAATGTTATCGCTTCTGTGGTATTCAACCAAGCAACCATGCCTGTGGACACTCATGTCCACAGAGTATCACGCCGTATAGGTCTTACATATAAAGCAAAAACCGTACGCCAAACCGAAGAGCAACTAATGGAAAACATTTCCAAGGATAACGTAGCCCTGTTACATCACCAACTTATCTTGTTAGGACGCTATATATGTAAGGCCCGCAAACCCGAATGCGGAAAATGTTCCCTTATCTCTTGTTGCAAATTTTATACTTCGTCAAACAAAAGTAAAGAAACAGAATAATAAAGAATTCTTTTCTGCGTTATAGATTAAGAATTAGAATAAAAAAAACGTTAAAAATAAATAAAAACACTTTTAAGTTATGAAAAAATTTGTTGTGACTTTATTCGCAGGACTTTTACTTTGCATTGCTTTTGCAAGTTGTTCTTCCCACAAGTGCGATGCTTACAAGTCTTCACACCATTATTCACGTGAGATTATCCGCTAAGTTATAGGAAAGAGTTATTCTCTTTTTCTAAAAGCACAAGGGCAAAAAGAAAGGGACGTATTTCTCAAAACGGGAATACGTCCTTTTTCTCTCAGAATATTGATACTAAATATTGTTTTCTTCAAAACATTCTTCTATCAATTCATTTTCAAAACCATGCGAAGATAAATAATATCTCAACTGATATTTCTTTTGATATTCGTCTTCTGTTTTTATATTGTTCAATTTCCTTTGCAAAAGCATATTAAGTATTTCCCTGTATTCTTTTTCATCTATCTTGGCAAGAGCCTTGTTTATCGTGTTTTTGGAAATCTGCTTTGCGGAAAGCATATTTTTAATCTTTATCCTGCCCCAATGGCTCTGATGTATCTTGCTCCGAACATAGAGTTCTGTATAGCGTTCCTCCGAAATAAAATTTGTTTTTATTAACTTGGAAACTATCTTCTTTGCGTCTTCTTCACTAATTCCTTTGTCCCTTAGTTTACATCTGACATCCTTAGGACACCTCTCCTGAAGCGAGCAATATTTCTCCGCATACTGAAGAGCATCCTCAAACGTACTGACTTGATTCTTTTTGTTAATCATACTTAAGTACAAATTAAATTTTAAGAATTTTTTGCAAAGATAAACTTTTTTTTCAAAAAATGCGTTATATTTTTATTAAATTGTTTCAAATACCTGTTTCAGACCAATAAATAAAATATGAAGAGAAAACTATTTTCAGTCTTTTTACTTAGTTTGCTGATATTGTCTTCCTGCAAGAAAGAAGCCGAAAACTTGTTCGGCATTTCCATAGACACCAACAAAATGGTAAACAGTCCTGCCGAAGTTTTCTCTTTACAACAGATAAAGATGTTTGCTCTTTCCAATGATTTTATACTTCAAAACATCAGGCAGGTGTACCCAAACACGGATACTTCTAAAGAAAACTTCGCCGTAGCTCCGTTTCACCTTCTTTTTACTTTAGCTAAAGACACTTCATTCAACTCCTATCTTTCTTTTCTTGAGAGCAATCACAATATTCCCGATATGACATCTGACAAGAGAGCGAAACTTTTTAAAGATTTTCTCTCTTCGGTAAACAATATAGATTCCTCTATTCATATTGATTCTGATATTTCTTCGTACGGAGATGACAGTTGCGTCATTCAGCAAAGTTTCTGTGTTGATTTGCATACCGAAGAGACGGCATCTTCTTTCGGTGAGGCATTCGGCAGCACTATGATTAACATTTCGGGCGAGTTTCCTTTCTTTGAAGACAACGGACAAATCATAAGCGAAATCCCTTTGGGAAACGGCAACTATGTTCTCTCTCTTTTCAAGCCAAAAAACAAAAACTTGAGCAATTATATACAGGACTTCAACGAAGAAAAATATGCCTCACTGCTAAAGAATACGGAGTTGAGAAAATATACCTTGGCCATACCTCTTTTCAATATTGATTTAAAAGAAAAAGAGTTAAATTTCATAAGTAACAACGACGATTTATCCAATCCTATTCAAAAAAAAGTTTTCCTGAATACTGAATTCCGTTTGGAAAATCACCCGCTGCAAAGTTCTTCTTTTGAGGAGAGAATGAAAAGTGCCAACAACTCAAAACCGATTGTCTTTGACGGAGATTTTATTTTTATACTCAGAGGAAAAAATTCCAATCTGATAATGTTTATCGGTATCTTATCCGAAAATATATTGTAATTTTGCCCGAAATAAACAAAAAAATTTTACTTCTATGGAAACAAATGTAGTTTTTATTATTTGTATTGTCCTTTTGGCTGTTGCAGTCCCTTGTGTAATAGGATACTATTTTCTGAAAATAACCAAGGAATTTATACTCAATGAGCAGAAGAAAACCATTCTTGAGATACAAAAGATTTCGGAATCCGAGGTTAAGAAAACAGTAACCCCGTTGCAATTACAAGCCTACGAAA
>JAFVAP010000031.1 GCA_017480455.1 Bacteroidales bacterium
CCTGTTTTTGCATTATAAGTCATTCCGTCCGCGCGTTTCACTGCATTCTCTTTCAGAAAGGCTTCCAATTTTTCAGGACTTAAACCCATGGTTTGCTTATCCACGTCCACGTAGACAGGTTTTGCTCCTATATAACTTATAGCGTTGCTTGTAGCAATAAAACTTACGGGTTGGGTTATTACTTCCTCGTCTGCATGAACGCCTGCCAAAAGCATGGAAATATGAAGCGCAGACGTACCGTTTACACATGCAACGGCATATTTGCTTCCCGTATATTCGGCAATTGCATTTTCAAACTTGCCTACATACTCTCCGACAGATGAAACAAAATTGCTGTCCATCGCATCCAAAAGATATTTTCTCTCATTTCCTATAAATCTCGGGTCATGCAATATTATAAATCCATCTTTATCGTCAAAAACTTGACGGACAAAAGAAACAAATTCTTGATAGTTCATATTCTCGTTCTTTTTAATATTCTTAGTTTAGGTATTTTAAGAAAAAATCTCCCCTTGTCTGCACCTGCAGATACTGAACGAACTTGTATGTTGCCTTCATTCAAGTCTGCAAGTTCCAAAAGCAAAATTCCCCTTTTCAAGTCTTACATTTGCGCTTCGTATATTGCAAGAAACAGGGAGTATGGTCAGTTATAGGATAGGAGTATGATTATATTTTTTCCTGCAAATGCAAATCTTCGGTCTTTCTTTTCAATATCCGCAGAAAGCAAAAAGAAACAACAGAGGAGAATTATCTTTTCCTTTTACAATCAAATTATCAGTCAGTTCCGTTATATCAACAAAGGCTTATCTTTTTTCGTACATATCTTTGTAGTACTCCAAATATTGCCCCGAAACAACGTTGTCCATCCACTCTTGATTATCCAAATACCACTGCACGGTCAATTTTATTCCCTCTTCAAATTGCAATGACGGCTGCCAACCTAACTCTTCTTTTAACTTTGTTGAGTCTATGGCATAGCGTAAATCGTGTCCTGCCCTGTCAGTGACGTATTGTATCAAGTGATCGCTGTGATGAGGCGGATTACCCAAGACTTCGTCCGTTGTCTTTATCAACTGCTTTATCAAGTCTATGTTTTTCCACTCGTTAAAACCGCCTATGTTGTATGTTTCGCCTGTTTGTCCCTTGTGAAATATCAAATCTATCGCTCTTGCGTGGTCTTCTACGAACAACCAGTCCCTTACGTTCTCCCCTTTGCCGTAAACAGGCAGTGGTTTGCCGTTTCTGATATTGTTAATAAACAAAGGTATCAATTTTTCAGGGAATTGATATGGCCCGTAATTGTTAGAACAATTGGAAATAACGGTATCCATTCCGTAAGTATCGTGAAAGGCTCTCACAAAATGGTCCGAACTTGCCTTTGCTGCACTGTAAGGACTATGAGGATTGTACTTGGTCTGCTCAGTGAAAAACTTATCACCGTAAGGACCGCCTCCGGGTTCATCACCGCCTTTAGGGTTGTTCATTTCCAAAGCACCGTAAACCTCATCTGTAGATATATGGTAAAATCTCGGCGAAACAGAGCCGTCTCCTCCGCAGTTACTCTCAGACCAAACAGTCTTAGCGGCTTGAAGCAAAGAAAGAGTTCCTATAACATTGGTTTGAGCAAAGGTAAAAGGGTCTTTGATGCTTCTGTCTACGTGACTCTCGGCAGCAAGATGTATAACACCGTCAATATTATATTGTCTGAATATCTGCAATATTGCATCAAAATTGCAAATATCCTCTTTTATAAAACGGTAGTTCGGTTTCTTTTCTATATCTTTCAGATTTGCAGGATTGCCTGCATAAGTCAATTTGTCTAAATTATAAATATTGTAATCCGCATATTTATTTACAAACAATCTTACTACATGCGAGCCTATAAACCCTGCACCTCCTGTTATTAAAATATTTCTTTTCATCATCTTTTCTTTTTCATTTCATCGATTACCTGCAACAAATATTGCCCGTATTGATTTTTAATCATCGGCTGTGCAAGTTCCCTCAATTTTTCTTCATCTATCCAACCCCTTCTGTATGCTATTGTCTCCAAGCATGCAATTTTCAATCCCTGCCTTTTTTCAATGACTTCAACGAATGTTGATGCCTCCGAAAGGCTGTCGTGAGTTCCCGTGTCCAACCAAGCAAAGCCTCTTCCCAAAGTTTGTAATTTTAAATTACCTTCTTTTAAAAATTCTTGATTAACACTTGTTATCTCAAGTTCACCGCGCTTTGATGGTTTGATTTCTTTAGCCACTCTGACGACTTCATTAGGATAGAAATACAATCCTGTCACTGCATAATTGCTTTTAGGCTCTGCGGGTTTTTCTTCTATTGACAGAACATTGCCTTGAGCATCGAACTCGGCAACTCCGTATCTCTCGGGGTCACTTACCCAATATCCGAATACGGTTGCCTTATTGTTCGCCTCAGCATCAACAACGGCTTGCTCCAACATACGTGTAAATCCGCTGCCATAGAAAATGTTATCTCCCAAGACTAAACATGCGCTGTCCTTTCCTATAAACTCCTCACCTATGATAAATGCCTGTGCAAGTCCGTCGGGACTTGGCTGCTCAGCATACTCAAACGACACACCGTAGTCAGAACCCGAACCTAGAAGACGACGGAACGACGGAAGGTCTTGAGGAGTGGATATAATCAAAATTTCTCTTATGCCCGCAAGCATCAACACCGAGATAGGATAATATATCATCGGTTTGTCATATATAGGAAGCAGTTGCTTACTAACTCCTTTTGTTATAGGATAAAGCCGTGTGCCGCTTCCTCCTGCTAATACTATACCTTTCATATCTTATTTCAACCAAATTTTCATACACTTTATCTTCAGAACCTTTAGAATGCAACAAAACTCAGTCCGAATTGCAATTCCCCGCTCTGCATCACAAACCCCGAAAAAGAAACATAAAACCCGAACAGTCTTATAAGACCGAAACAAATAACACCATCGTCACTTTTACCAACAAAAGCAAAACTTTCCGCAGCAGCAACAAAATACAAACTCTAAAAGTCTCTTTTCCGTAAGTTACAGGAAAACCTGTAGTCTGCAAAATTATAAATTTTTATTCATACACAAAAATATTATTAAAAAAATTTATAATCAACCAATAAAAAAGCCTAAACGTCGGAATAAAAGTTCAAAAAAAATAAAACTTCGTTTCAGAAAATTAAAACGAAGTTTCACGTCAGCGAAATCAAATCTCAGTTTTCTGAAACGAAGTTTTAGAAAATTAAAATCAAGTTTTATTTTTCTGAGATTAAGATTAGGATAAATTTATTTTTATCCAATGTTTGCATGATACTGTCCCAAAACTGTGCAAAATTCAAAAGTAGTCTGACTTTGCAAAGATTGTTTCATTAATAAAAAAATTCAAAATACTTTTGAATTCTTTTCTAAAAAGGGAACTTTCTTTCTTAACTTTATCAGAGAAATATCAAACTTTGTGTCTTTGAAGTATGTTATATAACAGTCTGTTTATATCAAATTCAGCCCAAAAGCAAACACATTGGAAAACACGAAAATTTATTTCCAATAATCTAACAAATTATTGATTGCACGTTTGAACAATTTAGGTGCATTAATACCTAAAACAAGTTTTCCTTTTGCATTCAGAAGAAATCCTACTTCTACCTCAACTATAGATTCTTCATTGCTACCATATAAGACTACGGTTCTGACAATTTTATAGTCAGGATAGTATTGTTTTAAATATAGGTTTTCAAAAGAATCGTAATTATTCAATTCTTCAATACCCATATTCTTATTTATATATTTTTTACCTTCTATAGTGATACTTTCTTTATCTTTAATATCTATCAAAACTAAATCAGGTATATATATTTTCTTCTCCTTATTTCCTGCTTTGTATTCCACCCTGTCTTCATACTTTGCTAAAGGTATGTATTCTTGCTCAGAGGTCATAAAATAACCTTTTTCACCACCTGCATGATTTTCAAAAACAGAATAACCTTCTGTAAAATTCTCGGTAACAATATGAATAAATATTGTACCTAATTTTTCTCCCTCTGTTTCATAATGCCAATAATCAACGGGTAATGTTGCTGTTACTAAATTTAATCCTTCCAGTTTTATATTTAACAAATTGGCAATCCGTATAAATTTGTTTCTACTGCCTATATGACTTTGTTGTAATCCGTGTTGAGTAATAACAATTTCCTTATCCCAACCTAACTTTCTCAATATTGCAGCAATAATGCTTAATGCTCCTATATTTGGGTCGTGATTTAATCCGTTCTGTTTATACAATCTTCCCGACACTTCTATCTTATCATCATATTTTGTAAAGCGTATAGGAGTATTTGTTTGATTAGGCAAAGGTATGTTATTCTTAAATTCTATCATTTCATCAACAGATGTGAATGGTTTAAAAATGTTATCATCTAATACTTTCCCTAAAATCTCAACTCCGTAGGTCATTAATAGTCTTGTTCCGAAAATATATGTCGGTGTAGGTTCTTCCTTTTGCTTAACTTTTAAGTTGTATAACACATAATTTTCTTTACTGCAGGATAATATTTATCTGCAATAACAAATTTAGAACTTCTTTGATAAACCCCGGTATTACGGCTTTCTTTATCATCAGTTTTTGTTTCCTCTATAACGTAAATAGGAGTATCTCTTTTTGTAGGTTGATTTTCTTGATAAAAAATAAGAAAATCTGAAAAACTTGTATTACCGGAAACTGTCTTAATAAATACTTTATTAATTTTGGAACAGGTAAAACCGATTACTTCGTATGTAAAATTGAAACATTTATCTTTGTCAAGTTGATGAATAATAGTTAAATTCTTATAAAAGAATCCGATACGATAATC
>JAFVAP010000032.1 GCA_017480455.1 Bacteroidales bacterium
AGCGTTGTGTATCTCTCTTTCTGCCTGCATTAAAAGCGTTAATGAATTTGATAATGCATATTCAAAGCCTTTTTCTTTTACTTCTTTAAAAATTATTTCGTATTTTTGCGCCTGTGTAAAATTCATAGTGTTTTTATTTTTTTTATTTGACATTTATTTTTTGCAAAATTAAAATACTCTTGAATTTTACACACTTTTTTGGATAGTATCCCTGTTGTTTGAGTATATAGGAAACAAAACATAATTTCATCATACCTACTTAACAAACGGCTCAGACTTGTTTAAAGTCTGAGCCGTCATCATTTCAATTTAGCATTAACACTACTTAATTTCAAGTGCATTAGAAAGAAGAGATAATAACATTTTTATTACTTTTTAACTAACCTTATTGAGAAATAATATTCAGAATTTCAGATACATTGAGGTCTTTTCCTAAGATATTACCCTCTTCATCGACAAGAATATTGCTTGGTATAGACTTTATTCCATACAACTTAACAACGGAAGAAGACCATCTTTTTAAGTCGGACACATTCGCCCATTTATTTATTCCGTCAGTCTTTACGGCTTGTTGCCACGAATACTCGCTGTCGTCCAAAGAAACTGCCATAAAGTTAAGGTTTAATTTATTTTTGTCCTTATAAAGTCTCAAGTAGTCCAAATTTCTCGTTCTGGAATTGTTATCCCAAGAAGCCCAAAAGTAAACAAGTGTATAGCGGGATTTTTTCAGATAAGAGTATAGGGAAACAGGTTTTTTATCAATGTCTTCAAGGATAAAATCTTTTATCTTTCCGCTTTTATGTTCAGAAGTCTTGAGTTCAGTCTCAGTCAATTGTTCTTTCAACAGATGATATTGAAACATCTCAGTTGCCTCAGAATGTAAGGAATTGAAGGCTTCAAGCATATCGGTTTTGGAAAGATAAGGGAAAAGATAGTTGCTGAGAATAAACGGAGCGTAAATACTGTTAGGGTGTTCCAAAACATAATTAGACAGGCACTGCATAGGATTTTTCTCCCTGTTACAAGAGTTTGCTATGCTTGAAAATTTGTCTTGTGAAGCCGAACCTTTAACAGAAATATTATCTAAGTCACTTCGCTTTCCGCTTATATTAATATTATCATTTCCCATAAAGAAAGATATACTTCCGTCTTTGACAGGCAAGTCCAACATAGCCATGCAGACCCTCTCCACACTGCCTGCAAAAACGAAAACGCCGTTGTTTATCCTTGTTTCAAAGACTTCTTTCTTTCCGTCTTTCTCCAAAAGTGTCAGTTTGACGATACCCTCTTTTATTCCCTCAATACTGCCGCTTATAAGATAGGCTTTGTTTTCCAAAAGAGAGAACAAAAGATTGTCTAACTGCTCTGTACGGACGTTTCTTGCAATAATCTTGCCTTGATTATCAACAAGGACGTTGTCAGGTAAGGATTTAATCATGTAATCCTTAACAGGCTTAGTCTCCCACATATTAAAATCGCAAACATTCGTCCAATTAATCTTATTATCCTTAATAATATTTTTCCAAAGAGTCTTGTTATTGTCCAAACTTACGGCATAAATACCGAAACCTTTGTTTTTATATTTTTCATATACAGTCTTCTCCTCCTCAAGACCCGACATATAAGAGGCAGACCAAGAAGCCCAAAAATCAATCAAAGTATACTGATTGCTTCTTACAAAAGAGCTGAGGCTAATCCTTTTATTGTTTACGTCAGGCAAAGATATTTCCGGTGCTTTCTTGCCTTCGGCAATATTTTCCAAAGCAATGTTGCGCTTGGTTAAGTGTTTATAGAAATAACCCGTAGTAGCCTTACCCTTAAGTGTGTTAAGGTGTCTGTCCATATCGTCAAATGACCAATAGTAAGAAAGATATGATGCAATAATATCACAAGTAAATATATCCTCAGGATTATTCACCACCCAGTTTTCCAATCTTGCAAGATAGACATTGTAATCCTCCGTTCCTTGAGGAGTTATGATTGAATACCAACGAAGAGTTTCCTTTGCATTTTTAAACTTAGGAGTCTCCTTCTTTTTATCCACTTCCATAATCATATTAAGCGACGGCTCAAGATAAAGTCTGTACTCTTTCTTTCCGTTTATCGTCAAAAGCGCAGGCATAATCTCGGTAGCATAACCGCGGAAAATAAATTTACCTTTTTCATCCAAAACAGTAGAGTCTAATTTCTCATTACCGTCAGGAAGATAGGTCCTAAGGGTTGCATAACCCGTTCCTTTTTTTATTTGACCGTTTATGGTATAACCTTGACTTGTCATCACGTATTGCTGGGAAAATCCTGCAAAAGCAAGTAAGGTAAATATTATGGAAAACAATATTTTTTTCATAGTCTATTATCTTGTTTTTATCTGAAAATTTCGCGTTTTATTTCTCTGTCGTTATCTCTTTCTTTTATGGATTCGCGTTTGTCATAGGAATGCTTACCCTTAGCAAGCGCTATTTTCAACTTACACCAGCCCCTTTCATCAACGTATAATAAAGTAGGAACGATGGTATAACCTTTTTCTTTGCTTTTGGCTTCAAGTTTGCGTAATTCTTTCTTTGTAAGCAGTAGTTTGCGGTCGCGCTTTGCTTCAAACTTACCATAAGACGAAAATCTGTATTCAGCAATGTGCATCTGCATTACCCATAACTCTCCGTTAATAAAAGAACAGTAGGCATCGTTAAGGTTAGTCTTTCCTGCCCTTATGCTTTTTATCTCGCTGCCGCAAAGAACCATGCCGGCGACATACTCTTGCATAAGAAAATAAAGAAAAGAGGCTTTCTTGTTTTTAACTTCCACCAAGTGTTTTTCCTGTGTCTGTTTCATAGGTTGCAAAAGTACAATTTTTTTTTGTACTTAAAACAATTATAAATGATTAATTGTTAAAAGCAAAAAAAAGTCTGCCGCTTTTATAAGCAACAGACCTTTTAGTCAAACATTATCTTGATTTAGTAATTTCTTGCAAATATAACCCTTTGTGAAGAAGGCTTTCCGCTATATATACATTTACCCTCTTCTTTTTCATTATCCAAAGGAATACAACGTATAGTTGCTTTGGTTTCTTCTTTTATCTTAAGTTCGGTTTCAGTTGTTCCGTCCCAATGACAAAGAAGAAATCCTCCTTTTTCTATTTCGGTCTTAAATTCTTCCCAGTTATCCACCTTTCTTGTCTTGGATTCTCTAAGTGAAAGTGCCTTTGCGAACAAGTTGTCTTGTATTTCGTTCAACAAATCTTTAACGTACGGACATATTCCCTCAGTTTGATGTAAGGATTTTTCACAAGTGTCCCTTCTAAACACCTCTATTTTATCCTCTTTCAAATCACGAGCGCCTAAAGTCAAACGTACAGGCACTCCTTTAAACTCATACTCATTGAATTTCCAACCCGGCTTCGTCTTTGTATCGTCATCATACTTTACGGATATACCTTGCTGAGTCAATTCTTGCTGTATCTTAGCTGCAAGTGCATCTATCATCTGCTTTTCTTCGTCTGTGCGGTATATAGGAATGATTGCAACTTGTAACGGAGCTAAAGCAGGCGGTAAAACCAAACCGTTGTCATCTGAGTGCGTCATTATCAAAGCTCCCATCAAACGTGTGGACACTCCCCACGAAGTTGCCCAAACGTATTCCAACTTATTGTCTCTCGAAAGATACTTTACATCAAAGGCTTTTGCGAAATTCTGACCCAAAAAGTGAGATGTGCCGGCCTGTAACGCTTTTCCGTCTTGCATCATTGCCTCTATACAATAGGTATCTATTGCTCCTGCGAAACGCTCATTTGCAGTCTTCACTCCCCTAATAACAGGCATTGCCATATATCTTTCAGCGAAATCAGCATAAACCTGCATCATCTTTATTGTTTCCTGCTCAGCTTCCTCCGAAGTTTCGTGTGCAGTGTGTCCTTCTTGCCAAAGGAACTCCGCAGTACGCAAAAACATTCTCGTTCTCATTTCCCAACGCACTACGTTTGCCCATTGATTACACAAAATAGGCAAATCCCTGTATGATTTTATCCATTTGCGGTAAGTATCCCAAATAATAGTTTCCGAAGTCGGTCTCACGATAAGTTCTTCCTCCAATTTAGCCTCAGGATCGGGGATAAGACCTGTGCCGTTAGGATTTTTCGCCAATCTGTGATGCGTAACCACTGCACATTCTTTAGCAAATCCTTCCACATGTTCTGCCTCTTTTTCAAAGAAAGACTTGGGAATAAACAAAGGAAAGTAAGCATTCTGAACACCTGTTTGCTTAAACATCGCATCCAAAGTATGTTGCATTTTCTCCCATATAGCATAGCCGTAAGGCTTTATTACCATGCAACCTCTGACAGAAGAATTCTCTGCAAGGTCTGCCCGTGTCACCAACTCATTATACCATTCCGAATAGTTTTCTTCTCTTTTTACGAAATCTTTTGCCATTATGTTTAAATTTTTGGTATAGTTTTTGTTTTCTTCTTCATTAAAAAGTAAGGTGTCATATAACACCTTGCAAAATTACAATAAAATTTAGACTAACGCAAAATATAAGAGGAAGTATATTATGAAATTTTTGAAAAACGAAATCCGTAAATTGTCTCTTCTGATGTTTGCTTCCGCTCTTCTTTTAGGCGGATGTGCCTTGGAGAATACAGGTATTGTCTATGATGACATATACATGGACGAGGCTGAAATAAACGAACAGCAGGAGGCTTTTGAGAAACAACAGGCTCAGAAAAAGAAAGAGGAAGAGGAAAGATACCGTGCCTATCAGCAAGCGATGAAAGAATATAATGAGAACTACGATTACTCAGACGAGTCCCGATACAATACCGAGGATACGGCATTTAACATTGACGACTACTACGATTATGCTTACACTGCAAGAATTCGCCGTTTCCATTCTCCGAATGTAATCATCTACAACTACTATGATGATTTCTACACTGACCTTTGCTGGTATGACAACGACCCTTATCTTTGGGGTTCGAGCATTTATTTGGGCTACCGTTGGTGGTATCCTACCCATCACTACTATTGGGGGTGGAATACTTGGGGTTGGCACCGTCCGTTCTACTGGTCTTCTCCGTTCTATTGGGATTACTACGCTTGGCATTCACCTTACCACTGGGGTTCTTGGCATTATGCACCTCATTACTACAACTCATGGGACAGAAACTCCAATTTCTACCGACGTCCTCAATACAACATGACCAGAACTCCGTCTTTGGAGTACAGAAACAACAATACAGGATACCGAGGCAATGCTTCGTCACGCCAAACAACATCTGCTACCAACGTATCTTCTTTCGGCGAAAAGTACAATCAAAGATATGGTTCTTCCACACGCCAAAACGGGAATACGGTTACAAACAGCCGCCCAACCTCTAACACTAACACGGCGACAAAACGCACTACTGCTCAAAAATCAACAAATACCAGTTCTTACACTCCTGCTTCCGAGCGTCAGCAAAGAAGTTCCAATGAATTCAAACGTAACACTAATAACTCCAACAGCAACAAGAGAAATGTATCCGCTCCTACAAGAAACTCATCTTCCTCAGTGAGAAGTTCTTCTTCAAACCGTCCGTCATCGGTTTCACGCAGCAGTTCATCTTCACGCTCATCGAGTTCTTCACGTTCAAGTAACGGAGGAGGCAGAAGAAGATAAAAAAATAACAAAATTTCCGTATCAGAAATAAGTAGTAAAAAAATAGTTAAAACAAAAGAAACAAAAAACATAACAAATATGAAAAAGATTTTTTTAACAGCCTTACTTTGCGTAAGTTTTGCTTTAACTCAAGCCCAAAATGCCGACTTTCCGTTGATGTTTTCCCAATACGGAATGAACGGAACGGCCAATTATCTCGGTAAAGCGGGAGCAATAGGTGCTTTAGGCGGAGATATAATGTCGGCAAACTACAACCCAGCAGGATTAGGTTTGTACCGCACAAGCGAATTGACCCTTTCAATGGGACTTGACTACAATTCAACCAAATCAATTTCCGGAGATGTTACCGCCAAAGACTCCTATCCTGCATTCAATTACGGAAACCTCGGATTGGTTTTGGCTTTCAATGTACCTAAAAAATCAGATTGGAAAGTCATTCAGTTATCTTTCGGCTTGAACAGGCTAATGAATTTCAACAACAGAATAAAAGCGAGCCGCAAAAACTTAAACCGCTCTTACATTGATGCAAATTACGTTAATTTCTTTGACAGAGACATGGACGGTGTTTTGGATGCTCCTTATGAAATAACGGGAGACGATTACAATGTCATGAAAGAAGAAGACTTTTTCAGATCAGGTGTTATCGGAGTTGAGAGCGATTACTCCTTGACTTCGGATTTCTTCAACGGTTCTTTTGATCAGATTATCGGATTGAGAGAAAGCGGATACTTAAACGAGTTTACAATGTCCCTTTCAGGAAATTTCAAAAATATGCTTTACTTAGGCGCAACCATAGGAGTACCTTTCGGTTCATATACTTCTAAGTATCTGTTCTCTGAGTCAGTAACCAATGCTTCGGTAAGCGGATTAAAATACAATTATAACACAGAACAAAATCTTTCCGTTACGGGTTTGAACCTTAAACTCGGCGCCATCATAAAGCCGGTTTCTTTCTTCCGCATAGGCGGTGCAATTCACACTCCTACATTTTACAGTGTTGATGACGACTTTTACCAAGAGGTTTCTTACACACGAACTTCCGGCGGTTGGTTTAATCCAATCACGTACCGCATGCAGTCTCCTTGGCGCTTCATAGGAAGCGGTGCTTTCGTCTTAGGCAGCAGCAAATCAAAGGTTTCAGGAACTTTGAGTTTTGATTACGAATATGCAGACTACTCTTCTATGTCTTTTGATTTGGAAAACAACATTGACGCAGAAAATTCTCTGAATACAGACTTGGAGAACTCATTCACAGGAGCTAATACCATAAGAGTAGGTGCAGAAATAAAACTTGAACGTCTTTACTTACGTGCAGGATATGCTAACTACGGCTCTCCGTTCAAAAATACAGACCTTCACGGCGGCGACTGGAACTATGTAACCTTCGGAGTCGGATATAAAGGAAATTCATGCTTCTTTGATTTAGCCTATGTCTACGGAAAACAAAAGAGTTACTACTATCCGTACTCTGAATACGAACTTGACAACAATAACATAGGACACTATTACTTAACTAGCTCAACTGAAGTAAACAGAAGTAAAAATCTTATCCAAGCAACCATAGGTTTCAGATTTTAAGATAAAATAAGAAAACAACTCATAATTATACTACATATGTGATTATTAAGGGAAAAATCCAAGGATTTTTCCCTTAATCTTTTTATTTTATCTGTCGCAAAATCAAAATAAAGGAACAGATTTACCAAATCAAGTTTCACGAAAATAAAACTTGATTTCAGCGCCGTAAAACTTCGTTTTAATTTTCTGAAACTTAGTTTTAAAAAACTGAGACTTGATTTCGCTGAACTGAAATTAAAGTTTTAGTTTTTCAAGTTAATTAGATATAAAACTAATATCTTCTGTCAGTAAAATACTGTCGGAAATAAACAACCCGCTGCAAAAGAATACGAAACAGATAATAAAAAGTTGAAAATCATAAATTTCACCAACACTCTCAGCTAATTTTTCTTTGTTTCTTTGTCTTGAACACATCTTTTTTATTATCTTTGCAGATTATAAATCAAAAGAAAAAGATATGTCATCAGAATTAAAAAACCTCTCGTCATATAATAAAGACGAAGTTCCCTCGGGGGAAAGATGCAGTTTCGGAATAGTTGTTTCCGATTGGAATGATAAAATCACCAATGCCCTTTTAAAAGGTGCAATAGAGACACTTATAGAGAACGGAACAGATGAAAAAGATATAGATATTCTTCACGTTCCGGGCGCCTTTGAACTGCCTTTCGGCGCAAGCGAATTGTTCAGAAAGAAAAAATTAGATGCTATTATCTGTCTTGGTTGCATAATCCAAGGAGAAACACGTCACTTTGAATTCATAGCAGATGCTGTTGCCAACGGTATTATGCAGGTTGGCTTAAAGGCAGAGATACCTGTAATTTTCGGAGTATTGACAACAGACAATCTTGAACAGGCTAAAGAACGCTCGGGCGGAAGAGTCGGCAACAAAGGTGTAGAAGCTGCAATTACCGCTCTTAAAATGGCTGATTTATAAGAAGATGACTGCAAAAGACCTTAGAATAGTTTTTTTTGGAACACCTGAAATTGCCGCCATTGAATTAGAGTTCCTCGTTAAGGAAGGCTACAATGTAGTAGGTGTTGTAACGAATTTGGATAAGCCTATGGGAAGAGGCAAAAAGATTGCTTTTTCCGAGGTCAAACAAAAAGCCCTTGACTTGGGAGTAGAAACAATCCTGCAACCTCAAAGTATGAAAAGCCCGGATTTTATCCGTTCTCTGAAAGAATTAAAGGCTGATGTACAGGTGGTTGTCGCATTCAGAATGATGCCCGAAGAAGTTTTCGCCATGCCAAGGCTCGGCACTTTCAACCTGCATACTTCTCTGTTGCCGCAATATCGCGGTGCTGCTCCTATAAATTGGGCTATCATAAACGGAGAGAGTAAAACAGGCGTAACAACATTTCTTCTTAATGATAAGATTGATTGCGGAGAAATTCTCTTGCAAAAAGAGATTGAAATAAAAGAAGAGACTGACTTCGAAAGTCTTTATTATCAAATGGCAGAAGAAGGTAAAGCATTGATAAGCAATACTCTTGAACTTTTGCTTAACGGTAACTACACCTCAATAAAACAAGAAACAGAAACAAATCTCAAACCTGCTCCCAAGATATTTAAAGAAGATACATACATTGACTGGAAGAAGAAGGGAAAAGATATTGTCAATTTCGTAAGAGGTCTTTGTCCCGTACCATGTGCAAAAGCCGTCTTCTCAGATGAA
>JAFVAP010000033.1 GCA_017480455.1 Bacteroidales bacterium
ACCCCGACAAAAGGCGGCCACTAACCCAACCAAAAACCTACCCACTAAACCTTAACAGTATTATGGCAAAAATCTTCGGCATCAACACCAAAATCAGCGAAAAAGTCAGTCAGTACATTTAACTGCAATTCGCTCAGAGCAAACAACATGTCAAATAAAAACTTAAATATTATAATACATTATGATATTATCCTACTATTACATATTATACTGCTTCACTATAGTATCAAATACCTCCCTTGTATGAAATGAAAAGTTCCGCATCTTGAACGGCATATTCTTCACGTTCCAAGTCATCGTAGATATGGTCGAATTCAATGGCATATCGCTATATAGCAGTCCGTCTTTATAGAAGTGATGCCCTGCATGAGGGAATAAACCTGCGTTTAGCGGAATTTCTGCCTTTGGATTATGGAATATCTGTATCCCATCCGCCCACGTCTCGCAACTGTTCTCATCAATAACATTAAACATCACGTTAGGGTAAACGGCATTCTTCAGATGATTGTAGCAAATCTTCGTTTGAAGCATTGTATAACTGCTGTCACCGTAGCCTGCTTGTACACCCATTCTGTTAAACTTTGATATCGTTCCGCAGGGTGAGAACAAAACGGCACTGACATACTTAAACTCATCGTCCAAGAACAAAGGATTTATCACCGCATTATTCTTCTTTACATATTTATCACCAAATGAACTTACCAATGTCACTTTTCCGTCTTCGTCTTTTTCAGCCATTTGTTCCGTTCCATACAAAATACTTGTAATGGCAGGAAAACTCCACGTCATCGACATGTCCGCATGAAAGTCCGCAATGGCAAATACCAACGGCTTTCCTTTCACATGCGGCAAGTCCCAATATTTTTTATCCTTGTACTTATGTTTCAATTTTGAGTATAATGGCGAACCGAACATTACAGGCATCTCATTTCTCAACTTTTCTAAGATTGCAGGGAAGTCCGTTTGTTTCATTTCCTCTTCCAAGCCTTGAGTTCTCTTGATATGGACCGCTTCTACGGCAACTTCTTCCCCTAGTTTGTTGAGCATAAAGTCAGGAACGTCATGCTTTGTATTAAATTCAAAGTTTTCCTCTCTGAAATAACACCATAAATATAACTCCCATATTCGGGCATCGAAACCATTAATCGATTGTAACTGCTCTGTAAAATTCCCGTCTATGTCAATATGATGATAAGAAATCTCTTCTATAACCTTCTTGGCTGCTGCAAAGAAGCCTTCATTCCTTAGTTTCAAAAAATTTGGATGAATTTGAGATTTATCTGCTACCAAAGTAAAGAAATCCGTCTTTCTTCCAACTCTCTTCATCTTAGCATTATCACGTACATAGTTGAGCATCATATTACTAAGAGCCTCCCTTGCGTCATCAATAGTATAGCAGTCAAGCCGCATATCCACGTTCTCATACCGTCCGAGACTGTTCCTGTCAAACAGCATTGCGTGATAGGTGTTGTCAATATTATCAAGCGAGACAAAGCCTATCAACCTCTCATCGTCAGATTGATAATACTCCAACTCCCGATTAAAAAATTTCACCGCAGGAGTTCTTGAAAACATCAACTGCAGCCTCGCTCTATTTGAATTAAGAGACTTCATTATTCAAATAATATGAATTTTGTTTTACTCACAACAATATATTTTACAATGCAAATCTGCATCTTCTTTCTTTACAATTTCTCCTGTTTTTACAATTTTTCAGCCATTCATAAACCATTAACCCTGAACACTTAGCCTTAAACCATTCATAAAAATCCGATATAACTTTCTGCATTCCGCACCGTATCAATTCCAATGGTTATTCAGCCTTTCCTGTTATATGCAATAGGTAAAAAACAAACAAAACATTATATCATAAAAATAAAACTTCGTTTCAGAAAACTGAGATTTGATTTCAGCGCAACAAAACTTGATTTCAGCATCATAAAACTTTAATATTTATACGAAGACAAACAACAAAAACATACAATATAATACGGTAGATGCGACTGATTGTTATCGGAATATGTCTTTTTCATCATATCTTTAAATTCTCTTGCATTGATTACTTACTTTTTGAACTTTACAGCGATATTTTTTTATCATCTGCAGATTAGCATTAACTCAAACCATTCGGTACTTTTGACGGCTTATATTTATGTATCAATAGTTTAACTTCTTCTTGACAATTTCATAGTTTTCAAATCTTATTGCTTCAATATCGGAATTTTTATCGTACAGAGGCAGTGATTTAAACAGTCATCGGCATTTACGGATTAAGCAGTTCATCAACAGGCTTTTCGTTTCTACTAATTGAAAGCCCCCGTATCTACCGTATTCTCAGAATTATGCTTTTTGTATGACGGTTATTACAACGCACAATCGCACAATATTATTGCAATGCTTGTTAAATTTTGCTTTGCATTTAGATAACTCACAGTTCGCAGTGGCGTTGCATATAAATAAATTCGGCAAGGGAGGAAGCATTTTTCAGCAATCTGCTATGCCTATTTGTTTTATATTATATCAAAATAATAACGGAAAAGGTTTACAAAATCAGATAATAAATCAATAGCACAAAGCATTAGGCAAAAGGGATAAAACACGGTGGTAAAATTCAAACACTGTCACAAGAAATATTTTTTTACATAGTTATAACTCTGTTTTTTTATATTTTTTATTAATTTTGCAAAACTTGTTTAGGATATGGTTTCAAAACGAGCAAAACATTGTATAACAACTAAAAGTGACTGTGATTTTTATTAAGTTCTGTTTTATATGACAAAAAGTACTAATGATGCCGGGGACGGTGCCAAATGGTTTATAGCTGAGTGCAAGCCGACACGTGAGCGGACGCTGAGAAAGATGCTTAGCGTTGCAGGGTACAAGGTATATATTGCAAGCCAAACTGAGGTACATAAATACAAAAGCCGCAACAAGCGTACTGTTGAGAGGATATTGTTGCCGGGTAAGGTGTTTGTTTTTACACAAGAGAAGGAACTTATGAATATTATGTTAGCCTTCCCTATCCTGTACCGCTTTCAGAAAGACCATGCAGGTTCTCTTAATGAATTCGGAGCAAAGCCATTTGCCTTTGTTCCCGAACAAGATATGAAAAAATTTCAAGACTTCCTACAAAAATCCCCTACACCTGTTCTGATAAAGGAAGAACTTGTTGTCGGCGAAAAGGTCAAAGTAATCTACGGACCTTTGGAAGGAACAGAGGGAATATTTTACCGCTCGGGTAAGAGTTCGTATATAGTTATAGAGATTATGTTAGGCTCAAGTTATTATGCCTATGCGGAAGTGTCTGTCGATGACGTTATAAAAATAGAACCTAAAGAGAACTCGGATAAATAATTCTGCTGCAATTTTATAATTAATCCCCTATCAATTGAAAACAAAAACATCATCTTCCGAAAACAAAAAAGTGTGCAAGATATTTTTTTATCTTGCACACTTTTTAGAAAGTTAGAAAATTTGGCATAATGGTCAAAATCGTAGGCTAAAAAGGGGTGGGGTAAATTATTAATTTACTTATCTTTGCAAAGATTTTTTAGCTGCGGTATGAAAAAAAAGTGTAAATTCTGTGGTTCGTGCCACATAAAAAAGAACGGAAAAATTAGAGAAAAACAACTCTATAAATGTCTTGATTGCGGTAGGCAATTTACTAACTCAAAGCAATTAGTTTCAACGAGTAAACTCTATGATGATTATGTCCTCAGTAAGCAAACTTTAAAACAACTGTCTGATAAGTATAATATTAGTGTAAGTACTATTCAACGGAGATTTAAAACTCTTCGGTCTAAACGTTATATATCAAAAGACAAGAGCGTTATTGTGCATATGGATACTACTTACAGAGGAAAGGACTTTGGCGTTGTTGTTATGCGTGATAGCATATCTTCAAAAGTTATTTGGCGAAA
>JAFVAP010000034.1 GCA_017480455.1 Bacteroidales bacterium
TCAACTTTTAATACTCAGAGAATAGAACATCTTTACCTTTTGGAATGGGTTCGTGATATGAAACAGAGTCGTCAAATCAATCTTCACTATGCTGATATGACGGACTCATCTTCTTTGATAAGAATAATAAGTCAAATAAAACCTTGTGAGATATACAACCTTGCAGCACAGAGTCATGTTAAGGTATCTTTTGATGTTCCTGAGTACACGGCGGAAACTGATGCTGTGGGAGTACTCCGTCTTTTGGAGGCAGTCAGAATTTGCGGTTTGGAGAAAGATTGTAAGATTTATCAAGCCTCAACCTCTGAGTTGTACGGACAGGTTCAAGAAATACCTCAAAGTGAAAAGACTCCTTTTTATCCGCGTTCTCCTTACGGAGTAGCCAAACTTTATGCTTATTGGATAATAAAAAACTATAGGGAAAGTTACGGAATGTTTGTTGTCAACGGAATTCTTTTCAATCACGAGAGTGAAAGGCGCGGCGAAAATTTTGTTACACGTAAGATAACCTTGGCAGCATCGCGCATAGCATTAGGAAAGCAGGACAAATTGTATTTAGGAAATCTTAATGCGCTCAGAGATTGGGGATATGCCAAAGACTATGTGGAGTGTATGTGGTTGATGCTTCAGCAGGATAAACCTCAAGATTATGTCATAGCCACAGGGGAACAACACTCCGTAAGAGAGTTTTGCACTTTGGCTTTCAGATATGTAGGAATTGAGTTGCAATGGCAGGGCGAGGGAATAAATGAAAAAGGTATTGATGTTTCCGATGGCAGGGTCTTAGTAGAGGTTGATGCTAAGTTTTTCAGACCTGCAGAGGTTGAAACTTTGTTGGGAGACCCGTCAAAAGCAAGAACGGAACTTCAATGGAATCCGAGAAAAACTTCTTTTGAAAGACTTGTTGCCATAATGGTTGAAAATGATTTGATGAAAGTAAGACAAGAGGCGGTATAATAAAATAAGGAAATGTTTGATAATTCAACAAAAATATATGTTGCCGGACACAGGGGGCTTGTAGGTTCGGCTATATGGAATAATCTGAAAACACGCGGTTTTCATAACTTGATAGGAAAGACCCATGCGGAACTTGACCTTATGGACAGCGGGAAAGTGAGGGATTTTTTCGACAGAGAGCAACCCGAAGCAGTCATTCTTGCTGCTGCACACGTAGGTGGTATCATGGCTAATTCGAAATACAGGGCTGATTTTATTTATAATAATCTTCAGATACAGCAAAATGTTATCGGAGAAAGTTTCCGTCATGGTGTAAAGAAACTTCTCTTTTTGGGAAGTACGTGTATCTATCCGCGAATGGCTGCTCAGCCTATGAAAGAGACAGAGTTGCTGACTTCATGTTTGGAATACACTAACGAACCTTATGCAATAGCTAAGATAGCAGGCTTAAAAATGTGTGAGAGTTTCTCTTTGCAGTATGGGTGCAATTACATCGCCGTTATGCCGACAAACCTCTACGGACCGAATGACAATTTCCATTTAGAGAACTCCCATGTTATGCCTGCAATGATAAGAAAGATGTTTCTTGCAAAATGTTTGGAGGACGGGGATTTTGAAAAGATAAGAGAGGATTTGAATAAACGTCCTGTGGAAAGCATTAACGGCAGTGCAGAAAAAGAGGAAATAATAGGACTGCTTGCAAAGTATGGTATAGAAAAGGATGTTTTAACTCTTTGGGGTACGGGAAGCGCCTTGCGGGAGTTCCTCTGGAGTGAGGATATGGCTGACGCAAGCCTGCATGTTTTGTTGAACGTAGATTTTAAAGATACATACCCTTTAGGAAGTAAGGAGATAAGAAATTGTCATATAAACATAGGTACGGGCAAAGAGATAAGCATTAAAGCACTTGCTGAACTTATAAAAGAGGAAATACAATACAAAGGTAATATTCTTTGGGATTCTTCCAAACCTGACGGAACTCCGCGTAAGCTGACAGACGTTTCTAAACTCCGTTCTTTGGGTTGGAGGCACAAAATAGAGATAGAGGAAGGTGTAAGTAAACTTGTTTCTTGGTATAAAGAAAACTAAATTACGGAACTGCATATTTATGAGAAGAGTTATAACCTATGGGACTTACGACCTTTTACATTACGGTCACATAAGATTGTTGGAGCGTGCCAAGGCTTTGGGTGATTATCTCATAGTCGGGGTTACTGCCGATGCTTTTGACAAAGCAAGGGGTAAAATCAATGTTCAACAGACTCTTATGGAGAGAATAGAAGCTGTAAGGAATACAGGCTTAGCCGATGAGATAATTGTGGAAGAATATGAGGGGCAAAAGATAGATGATATAAAGAGATTCGGCATCAATATCTTTGCAATAGGGAGTGATTGGCGCGGAAAATTTGATTATTTGAGCGAATTTTGTGAGGTTATTTACTTAGAAAGGACACAGGGTGTTTCTTCTTCTGACCTAAGAGCAGAAAAAAGGGAGATAAAACTTGGTCTTGTAGGTGAACTTTCTATATTAAATAAATATGAGTCTGAAAGTCATTTTGTCAATGGTTTGAATATTTCGGGTGTATGTTTGCAATACGATAATTTTCTTTCCGAAACCATAAGACAATTACCTCTGAGAACAGCCCGATACGAGGAGTTGTTGGATTATTCGGATGCTTTGTTTATAGCATCTCCTCCGCAGGACCACTATTCACAGATTATAGCTGCTTTGGAACGCAGAAAACACATTCTTTGTAAATCTCCCTTGGCTTTGAGTGTTGAACAATGGAAGGAGGTAAAAAGTCTTGCAGCAGAGAAGTCTTGTATTCTGTTTGACTCTATAAAGACCGGTTACGCATTGGCTTATTACCGTTTGCTGCTTCTTATCAAGAGCGGTGTGATAGGAGATGTTATGAGCGTGGATTCAACTTGTACAAGTCTTTATGACAATGAACAGAGAGAGCAAAACTCTATTCCTAAATCATGGAACTCCCTTTCAGAATGGGGACCCACGGCAATGCTGCCTGTTTTTCAAATACTCGGAACACAATACAGACAAAAAACCATCATCTCTCACTTAGACAAAAAAGTGAAAGATTATGATTTATTTACAAAGATAGCATATATTTTTCCGCATGCAGTTGCCTCCGTTAAGGTTGGCAAAGGCGTAAAGAGTGAAGGTGAACTTGTGATTTCGGGAACAAAAGGCAATGTCTATGTTCCTGCTCCTTGGTGGAAGACTGAATATTTTGAGGTGAGGAAAGAAAATCCTGCTGACAACAAGCGTTATTTTTATCAATTAGATGGTGAAGGAATATGGTATGAATTGGTCTCTTTCGTTAAGGCAATAACACAAGGACAGAAGAATATCTATATAGAGGATACTGTTTCCGAAACTATAACTAAGGAGATAGAAGATTTTTATAACCGAAAGGATTTTATAGAGATATAAACTGAAGACAAGTACTGCTGAAAGTAAATTTCAGAACTATAGATTTTAAACTAAAAAAGACCTCCGATAAAATTTATCGGAGGTCTTTTTTATTGATAAATGAAATTATTATGCGTAAAGTTCTTCAAATATCTTTCTTAACTTAGGAGATTCTCTAAGTTCTTGAAGTGTAAATTCAGCATGACCCTTTGTGTAGCCGTTACCCATTATCATATTAACGTCTGAGCCTATTCCCTCTGCACCAAGAGAAGCCTTAGTGAAGCTTGTAGCCATAGAGAAGAAGTAAACAACGCCGTCGTCCTTAGTACAAAGAACAGCAGTCATTTCTTGGTCAGGAACGTTTACGCAGTTGATAGTAACATCTGCCATTTTACCGTTGGTTAGTTCGCATACCAATTCGTATATTTCAACAGGAGTTTTACCTGCAACTGAAACTACAACATCGCAGAACTCAAGTTCTTTTAATCTGTTAGTAGATTTAGGACTGTTTGTCAA
>JAFVAP010000035.1 GCA_017480455.1 Bacteroidales bacterium
GCTATGAAATTTTGTTTTTGCTTGTTGTCATCAGAAAGTTTCTGAAGTTCTCTTCGTAAATTATCCTGCGAAATTATCTCTTCAACCGTCTGTTCGGCGTTTTGAAAATTCTTTACCTTGAGTCTTTCTATTACAAAGGCTTTATTTTCCCGTATAACATTTAATTGTAACATCGTATCAGAATTTTAAGTTTCAGCGTGCAAAGATAGTAATTTTTTTATCTCCGCACGCTAAGTTTATTATATATTTTCTTCTAATTTCTCCTGCAATTCGCCGAAAGAAATGTTTAATTCCCTCATATTTTTTTGCAAAAGCGGAAGAAATTTATTGAAAAAATCGCTTCTTCTTCTGTTTATGATTTCTTCTTTCGCTCCTTGGCGGACGTAATAGCCCATGCCGCGTTTGTTATATATGATGTTGTCCGACGAAAGTCTTTCTATAGACTTCATAGCCGTATTTACATTTATCTCATATTGAGCTGCCAACTCACGGACAGAAGGTATGCGCATGTCTTGTTCAAATTTGCCGCTGATGATGTCGTCGGACAATTTGTCGGCTAATTGAATAAATATAGGCTTTGTATCTGAGAACATATCAACTCTTCTGTTTTTTTAGACAAAACCAAGAAAGCGTATTGCAAACAACGAAAACAATGCTCAGAAATACTTTGAAAAAGTTGTCAGTCAATGTGTCGTATATATAGTCGCCAAAGTCGTTCATCTGTTCTTCGTCAAGATAATTCATCAGTGCAAGAAGTATACAAAGAATAATTATTATGAGCATCAGAACTATTGACCACGTCTTTGTACATCTGTATTTCTTAAAGAAGATTGCCCCTAAGAAGGAAACGGAAGACAGACTCAAAAATCCGATATAAAAATACAAGTCCTTAAACGCTTCTAACGTGTAGGCATAAAAATGAGTGAATTCCGTAAATCTAAGTTTGTTAATAAGTATGCCTACTTCCAAACCTATAAAACTGAAAACAAAGGTAAAGACAGGTATCATTATGTAGGCAATGATAAAATACATTATCCATTTTTCAAGTTCCGTTGCAGGTAAAAGTATCATTCTGTCACGGCTATACTTCTTTTCATAAGGACGGAAAGGAAGATAGGCCGCCTCAACCACAACAAGGATAAAGAAAATAATAGAAAACATGTTCATGTAGTCTTTAAGCATAGTATCGTTAGGAAGAGATATATAGCGGACAAATTCAAGTACAGCCATAGCACCTATTAATTCAAGTGCAAAGGAAAGAATCATCTTCTTGACTGAAGCAATCTCTCTGAGAAATAAATAAAACAATCTTTTTAAACTGAACATTTCAAGTCCTCCTTATTTAGTTTTTAAACAATTCTTTAAACAATGTCTTATTCAAAAATGCAGCATTGAAGAGCAATTCCACATCTAAGTTTGATATTCCGTTGTTTTTGTTCTCCTTTACTGTGGCAAGTCCCGCTACGGTGTCTTCTTGATAAAGTATTCTTTCGTTTGAAGAGACGTTTTGTTCTATTCCGAACCAAAGTTTCTCACATATATCATCGGCACTTGCATTCATAAGAACGCTTGTGTTGTCAAGAATGATGATGTTATCAAGAATGTTTTGCAGGTCTCTTGCTTGATGGGTTGATATTATCATGGTTTTTTCGTCTGTCATTGCGTTTAAGACCATCTTTCTGAAGGCTGACTTCGACGGAATATCCAATCCGTTCGTCGGTTCGTCCATAAAGATGAACTCAGTGTTGCATGCAAGAGCGAAACATATATAAATCTTTTTGCGTGTTCCCAAAGAAAGTTTGTTAATCTTTTGTTTCAAATCCTCAACTTCAAAATCCCTCAAATAGGAAACAAATTGCTCATGCGAGAAATTAGGATAAAAAACGGAATTGTACCGTTCAAATTCATCAATACGCAGAGAACATTCTCCCATTTCTTCATTGATGAAAGAGATTTTTTTCAAAAAATCCCTCTTTCTTTCTGACGGAATTAGGATTTGCTCTGATGATGCAGCGTCACCTTCTTCCTGCTTAGGTATTCTGAGGGTTATCTCTCCCGATTTGGGAAATTGCAAACCTGCTACGAGGTGTAAGAGAGTTGTTTTGCCGACTCCGTTCTTTCCTAAAAGCCCGTAAATCCTTCCTTTGTTAAATTCGCAAGAAATATCTGCCAATACAGGCTTGTTTTTCTTATAAAAGAAATCCAAATTCTTAATCTCTATCATTTTTAAATCAGTTTTTAGTCTTCTGTGTCTAAGTTTCTATGTTTGTAAATAAGTTTTTAGCGTCCCATTCCTTGACCTGCCGAATTTTCTCCGCTTGTTCTCTCGTCCATATCCGAAGATTTGATACGCTGAAGGGTGTTGTTATCAGCCTTCTTTCCGAAAGTATAACTCAAAGAGAAAGAAACCATAGGATATTGCCAAGTCATCTTTTGCTTAGAGGTCATATTCTCGCTCTGCATATTGATTACAAAACTTCTTTTCGGCAATGAACCGACGCCTATTGAAGTTTTAAGTCTGTTTTGCATAAATTGGCGGCTCAGATTTAAGTCAAAGGAGAACATATCTCCGAAAGAGTAAGTACCCTGTGTTCCTCCTGTCATATAGAAAGCGGAAAGTGTCAGTTTGGTTTTAAATAAGAAATCCGTTTTTATTGATTGCCAAGTCATGAAACCAAAACGGTCTACATCAACTTTTAAAGTCGGGTCATCGACTTTAACTTCGCTCCAAGTAGTTTGCATCCATATTGTCCACTCTAAATGTTTCCCCAACGGCAAAGCAGTAGACAGACCAAGGGTTGCATGTTGTGAATGACCGAGATTTTTAGGCTGTTTAAGGTTTATAAGAGTCCCCGGCATAAGACTGTTAGTCTCGCTGATAAGGTCAGAAGTGTAGTCATAGGTTGCTGTTAAGAAAAGAAAATAATGAAAAGCGTAGGAAAGATTAAGCCCATGCGTGTATTGGGGTTTAAGATTAGGATTACCGGAATTGTAATTGTATTCGTTGTCTTTTTCCATAAAAGGGTTCATTGTGTTGTATTCCGGACGTGTGATGCGGTAAGAGTAAACCAAAGTAAGATTATCCATTTGGCCAATCTTGTAATTAAGGTTTACATTCGGGAACAAATCAACGTAACTTCTGCTTTTGCTGCTGTTGTTCACCTTTTGCTCAATATCAGTGTGGGTATGCTCGGCTCTCAAACCTAATCTCAAAGAAAGTTTATCGCTTATCCTGTCGGAGAAAGAAGCATAGAGAGCATTGACATTTTCTGTGTAGTTGAGATGATTTGAAGTCTCTTGACTGAAAACATCATCTTCGTAGCAGACAAAGTCATTTGATACCTTGGTTAAGCGTGTCTTTGCGCCTGCTTCAAAAGATATGTTTCGGTTCAGCGGTTTTATTAAGTCAAATTTTGCAGAAAAAGTATTGTATTTATTTGTTGTGGAATCACGGTCAGAACCCTCGTGATCGAAAGTTGAAAAATATCCGCCGTAATAAAAAGACCTGTCTATACAATAGTCTTTGGATAGGTTGTTGTCATAGTCTAAAGTAATGGAATATTGACCTCCGATGCTGTCTGTCTTCCTGCTGTACCAGAGATTTGCGGCAATGTTTCTGCCATTGCTGTGGTCGTCGCTCTCAGATAAATAAGAAGAAGTTGCAGTGTTGTAAGGAAAAGGATAAATTGCAGTTCTGACAGGCGGATTTTCAGAATCAGGGGAACTGTTTCGGTTAAAGGAAAACATAGCTCCTAAAGAACTCTTGTCATTTATTTTATAGTCGGCAGAGATATTTGCATTGTAGCCTCTGTAATCATAAGTCTTTGTTACCTTTTCTGTTTGCATAAGAGTAGGAGTGCTTTCCAAAATAAAGACATCGCTTTCGCTCTCGTTGTGTCCTGCCCAGCGGTTTTCGGAAAGAGAAGTGTTGAGAGTCCATTTTTCATTTACATAATTAAGGTTAAGACCCTCATTGTGTTTCCATTCTTTTGCATAAGCAGTCCAAAGATTTGCCTCTCCGGACCAGCCTAAGGATTCTTGCTTGGCAAACTTTATGTTAATAATTCCTGCAGTGCCTTCAGCCTCATACTTTGCCGAAGGATTGCTTATTGTTTCTATTTTCTCTATATCTGAAGGCGACATGGATTTAAGCATACTCCGTATGGCGGAATAAGGAATGCGTATATCCCTTCCGTCAAACTGGAAAAGAATTCCGCTTTTCCCGTTGAGCTGAATGTTTTCGTCTTTGTCAATGACAACACCCGGAACCTTGCGTAAAAGTTCAAAAGCATTGGCTGTAGAAGACGAAATGTCTTGGTCTACATTCATTGCCACGCCGTCGTTAGTCATCTCAAAGCGTTTTTGTTGCGCAAAGATTTCTATTTGACTCAAGGTCTCGCTGTGAAATTCCATGCGGACATCATTTATATACAGAGTATCCTTTACACGTTTGCTTTCTTTTTTTATTTCTAAGACCACGTCCTTATAGCCGACGAAAGAAAACATAATAAACTTTGCAGCCTTGTTGTTTTCAACGGTGTATTCTCCTTTTTCGTTTGAAACTCCTCCGCCGAGAAGCTTGGACGAGGAAAGCGTATCATCGTAAAGCCTTACGTTGCAAAAGCCCACCGCTTCACCCGATTGGGCGTCCGTTATCTTACCTTTGATAAAGTTTTGTGCGTTTACTCCCATCGCTGCCAAGATAAACAAGAGGGAAATAAAAAATGTTTTTTTCATAAATTAAGTTTAGTTTAAAGATTATATTGTATTAGTGTATTACTTTAATAATACAGTGCAAAAATATAATAAATTAATATTCTGCAAAAACTTTTTGAAAAAATTTTTACATATTTCCTTTCTTCAAGATAGGAATTGGCTTTAATTCAGTTGATTAATCAACTTTCTGAGATTGGAAAATTTTATCTAAAATATCAAAAACAGACTTCTCTTCCCTTTGCCATGAGAGTTCTTTTTGGGCTTTCAGACAATTGTCACTAAGTCTCTGAAGTTTGTTTTCATCAGATAAAAGTTCATTTATCCGTTTTGCAATATTTTTAGGCGTAGGTTCTTCGATGAATTCGCCCACTTCGTAGGTTTCAACTATGTTTCTTATCTCGCAAAGCGGAGTTGCCAGTATGGGAGTTGCCGAATTGATGTACTCAAAAATCTTATTAGGCAGGGATATTTCGTAGTTCTTGTTCGTAGGTCTGTCTAAGGACAAGCCCAAAGAAGCCTTACGGGTGTAAGTCATCATTTGCTCAAAGTTGAGTCTGCCTGTAATAATGACTTTTTCTTTAAGATGATTTTCTTTTACCTGTCTGCGCAATGAGTTAAGCACGTCCCCCTGCCCCATGATGTAGAGTTTGGCATCTACGTCTTTCATTGCCGTGACCAAGTCTTCCAAACTCCTGTCTATGTTAGTTGCTCCCTGCCATACAATGAATTTTTCTTCCAAAGGATAATGCTTAGGTTGTTGGTTTTCTTCCTTATAGAGAGGTATATTCCTTACAACGGCGGCTTCAATGTTGTATTTGTTTTTGAAATACTCTTTTATAGGCTGACAAACCGTGACAACATATTTGAGTTTAGGCAAAATACTGCGCTCTATCAAGGTCCAGACTTTCTTTGCAAAAGGATTGTAGTTCAGTTCCGCAACTTGGGTGAACAGTTCGTGCGAATCAAAGATAAGGGGTTTTCGTCTCAGTTTGCTGACAACAAAGAGTGCAAGCAAAGTATCCAAATCATTGGCCCACAAAACGTCAATAGGTTTGAACAAAAGAGAGAAAAACAACCTCAGATTGAACTCTGCATAGAAGAAAACATTTTTTTTGAAAAAGCATTTCAAGGGTAAGAGCCTGTAAAAATCACTTTCCGCATCTGCACATGCAGGAGAATATTTGCAAAGCAAATGAACCTCCAAACCATAGTTACTAAGGCTGCGGCAAGTCTTCTTAACCCTGTTGTCTCCGTAAACATCGTTGCTTACACTGACAAATATCTTTTTCATCTTTGCAGGCAATATTTATTGTTGAATAAGAGTGCCGCCCTCAGTTATTTCAATACGGGCTTTGTGTCCGTGAATAAAAGCGCAGTTTCTTGTCCCTATGTGGCCGACAGGAATATCGAAAGCCACGGGAATATGATATTCCGCTACGCTGTCGTAAATCACTTGGCGGTAATCTTTTCCGAACGGTATGTCATTGTCATGCAACTTGACGAATTCCCCGACCAAAAGAGCCTTAAGCCCTGATAATTTTCCTGCTCTTTTTAAGGCTGTCATCATTCGGTCTATGTGGTAAATATATTCATCTAAATCTTCTATAATCAGAACTTTGCCTGCCGTATCACCGAAACTCTCCGAACCCAAAAGAGAGTACATCACCGACAGGTTGCCGCCTATGAGGTCTCCCTCTGCACTTGAGCATACGTTCATAGGGTTATAAGGTGCGGAAATCTCAGTTTTGTTCTCAAAAAGTATGCTTTTCAAAGTCTCATAAGCAGGACAGGTCTGACGGTTTTTAATATCCACGGGCATAGTTCCGTGAATGCTCTCTGCCGAGTACTTATAATATAGGTGCATAAGCAAAGCCGTAACATCGGAATAGCCAACAAGCCACTTTGGATTTTCAAGAAATTTGCCGTAATCCAAACTATCCAAAATCCTTGCAGTGCCATAACCTCCTCTTGCGCAGAAAACAGCCTTAATATCCTTGTCATCAAACAATCTTTGCAAATCTTCCGCTCTCTCTTTGTCGCTGCCTGCGAACTGATTGCATTCCTTACCTATAGTATTGCTTATGCGGACATTCAAACCCCAAGAAGAATATAAGTCCAAGGCAGGAAGTATATCCTTAAGATTTATTTTGCGTGCAGTGGAAGCAATGGCCGCTCCGTCATTTGACTTTAATATTTGAGGAATTGCATTCATAAAAAAAACATATTCATTTTTTAAGAGACTCTGTTCAGAAAAACATCTTCGGTAACTTTCCGTTCAAAATCCGTTCCGAAAGAAACCGACAAAATATTAAACGGAAAGGCTGAGGGTTTATTGTGTTTTGTCTGAGCCTATTTTTCTTATGGGAGAAAAAATTTTTACTTCACGTCAGCAGAATTTCATTTTTGAGAATTAAGGAATTTTATATATATCTTTATAAAAAATATTTACCGCCCGTACGTACTTTTTAATTATAGTATCATTTATTAAAAAAAAATTCAAACTTTATCCTGTAGGAATGAAACTTCGTTTTAATTTTCTGAAACTTCGTTTTAAAAAATTGAAACTTGATTTCACGGCAACGAAACTTCGTTTTATTTTTTACTGAAAAGAATGTCGGGAAATTTATAATCTTTATTTGAAATTTAGTATTTTTGCAAAACTATGATGATTTAAAAGAAATACTTATGCGAATAGATAAATGGTTGTGGTGTGTAAGGCTTTACAAAACGAGAAGCATTGCTGCGGAGGCTTGTTCTATGGGAAAGGTTCTTCTCGGCGGACAAACGATGAAGCCCTCCAAAGAGATAAAGGTCGGAGACGAACTTACAATAAATCTTAACCCTTTGAAAAAGAAAGTAAAAATCATAGGGCTGCTCAATAACCGCATTCCTGCCAAAGATGTTCCCAAATACTACGAAGATTTGACGCCTCAAGAGGAGTACGACAAAATAGAGATGATGAAGATGATGTATTTTGAGCGCAGAGATGCTCACACGGGCCGTCCTACCAAAAGAGACAGAAGGGATATAGAGAGGTTTAAAGATTCGGACTTTTAACAAAAACATTAAGGAGATGCAGAATTATTTTTGTCATTCCACTGCAATAGCGGAGCAAGGCGCAGAGATAGGAAAAGATACCAAGATATGGCATTTCTCACACATAATGAAAGGAGCCGAAATAGGTGAAAGATGTATTTTGGGTCAAAATGTCTTCGTTGCCGACGGAGTAAAGATAGGCAACGGAGTAAAGATACAGAATAATGTTTCGGTATATAGCGGCGTGGAGTGTTAAGATGATGTTTTTTTAGGGCCGAGTTGTGTTTTTACCAATGTGATAAACCCACGCTCTTTCATAGAGAGAAAGGACCAATACCGCAAGACCTTGATAAGAAAAGGGGCTTCAATAGGAGCAAACGCCACCATAGTATGCGGAGTTGAGATAGGCAAATTTGCTTTGATAGGAGCAGGCAGCGTAATCAGGGAAAACGTTGAGGATTACGCATGTATGAGCGGCAATCCTGCAAAAAAAATAGGCTATGTCGGTCAATACGGCCACCGTCTTATCTTCAACGAAGAGGGAATTGCCGTTGAAAAGGAAAGCAATTTTAAATACCGACTCACAAACAAAGGAGTTATACACATAGAATAAAACATCGGAAAATCAATTTTTTACACCATTTGCTTAATTCTTTACTTAAGCATATTGTGGTTTTATTATCATTTCATAATATTTTTATTTTGTTGTCTTAGGGTTTTGCCTTGCTGTCTTTGAATTTTAAGACAGATTAATAATATTTTTATTTGAGTGTATTAGAGTTTTGTTTATGTATCTTGGAATTTTAAAACGGATTAGTAAATATTTTTATTTGAGTGTATTAGAGTTTTGTTTATGTATCTTGGAATTTTAAAACGGATTAATAATATTTTAATAAAATCTCAGAATTGTAAATCCCATAGTGATAAGACATAAAACTAAGAACTTGATGTAAAAAAAATCGTAACGTTATTGCAAGATAAAAAAAAACGGAATATACATTTTAGGGTGTTTTTAAAGATGTATATTCCGTTCTGAAGTTAAAAAAATAAGGCGGAATTTAAAACTCAATTCCGCCTTATTAAGGTTTAGGTATTTTTTATTTATCTCTGTACTCAGCGATGATATCTTTTACCTGTGCAGGTGTTATTCTTCCGTAAACCTTTTCTCCTACCAAGGCAACGGGTGCTAATCCGCAAGCACCGACACAACGTAAGCAGTCAAGGGAAAACTTTCCGTCGTCAGTAAGTTCGCCTATTCCCACTCCGAGTTGGCGTTTGAACTCATCGAGAACTTTTTCGCTGTCTCTGACATAGCAAGCCGTTCCGAGGCATACTGAAATAGGATGTTCGCCTTTTGGTTTCATCGAAAAGAAAGAGTAAAAGCTGACGATACCATAAATTTGTGCTACAGGCATACGTATTTCCTCCGAAATAACTTCTTGAACCTCCTTAGGCAAAAAGCCTAACGCTCCCTGCACCTTGTGAAGAATGTTTATGATTTCACTCGGCTTGTTACCAAAAGAAGCACATATCTCTTTTATTGTTTCTATCTTTTTGCTGTTTAAACTAATCCTTGTCATAAAGTCTAATTGTTTTTTTTGAGTGTTAAACTATTCTTCAGTTTCTTCTATCTTTGCAGACTTGTCAAAATAAATTGTATGAAGCAATTTGTGCGCTTTCTCACCGCAAGGCTCACCTAAATAGTCCTTATACAAACTTTGAATGTACGGATTTTCGTGAGACTTTCTCAGAGTCTTCGCTGCATCTTCTTCATATATTGCCTGCAAACGCTTTTCTACTTTTGAGAAATCGCCGTGATGATAAGGCTGTCCTGCGCCTCCTACACATCCTCCCGGGCAAGCCATGATTTCTATTGCATGAAACATCGTTTCACCTTTTCTTACCTTGTCCAAAAGTTTACGCGCATTTCCTAAACCGTGAGCAATACCTATATGTATAGGAGTACCGTCAAAATCCACTGTTGCTTCTCTTACTCCTGCCAAACCTCTTAGTTCAGTAAAATCAACCTTTCCTAATTCCTTTTTAGTGAAAAGTTCATAGGCAGTACGGGTTGCAGCTTCTATAACTCCGCCTGTTGCTCCGAAAATAACGGCAGCACCTGTGCTTTCTCCCAAAGGACGGTCGAAATCCTCTTCTTGCAAATCCGAAAAACTGATGTTAAGCAATTTTATCATATCTGCCAATTCTCTTGTTGTTAAAGAATAATCTACATCAGGATTACCATTAGTCTTGAACTCATCTCTTTGACATTCATATTTCTTTGCAACACAAGGCATAATGGAAACAACAACAAGGTCTTCCCTACTTATTCCCAATCTCTCAGCCCAATATGTTTTGGCTATGGCTCCAAACATTTGCATCGGGGATTTTGCAGTTGAAGGTATATCAAGCATATCAGGATAATAGGTTTCAAAGAAATTAACCCAGCCGGGACAACAAGAAGTCATTATAGGCAGTTTTACACTCTTGTCTCCTTGAATAAACTTGCTTATTCTTTGAAGCATTTCCGTTCCTTCTTCCATTATAGTTAGGTCAGCGGCAAAATCAGTGTCGAAAACGTAATCAAAACCTAACATTCTCAAAGCAGCAACCATTTTTCCCGTAACTCGGCTTCCGGGTTTCATTCCGAACTCTTCGCCAATCGCAACTCTGACAGCAGGAGCGGTTTGCACGATAACGGTTTTCTTAGGATTGCTTATGGCACTCATAACTTGGCGTGTGTTGTCTACTTCGCTCAACGCACCGACAGGACACGCTTGAACACACTGACCGCACATCACACAGGTACTCTTAGACAAATCTTGCTCAAATGCAGTTCCGACAACAGCCTTAAAACCTCTGTCTATAGCAGAAAGAGAACCTACAGTCTGCAAACTGTTACATACTGTCTCACATCTGCGGCACATAACGCATTTGTTCATATCACGTATTATGGCAGGGGAAACGTCAATCCTGTATTCTGATTTTTCTCCTGCATAGGTAACTTCACGCAATCCGAGGTCTATTGCAAGTTTCTGTAATTCGCATTTTCCGCTCTGCGGACAGATAAGACAATCCGACGGATGGTCAGAAAGCATCAAATCAACAACGGTACGTCTTGCCATGATAACTCTAAGAGTATGGGTCTTAACAACCATACCCTCCGAAACGTTTGTTGCACATGCGGCAGCAAGATTTCCTTTGCCTTCAACCTCTACCATACACACGCGGCAGGAACCCGGTCTGTTCTCTATACCTTGTCCTTTCAGTTCATAATGGCAAAGTGTCGGAATATCTATACCGATACTTCTGGCAGCCTTAAGAATAGTCGTTCCCTTAGGTACTTGTAATTTTATACCGTCTATAGTCAAATTTATCATTTTTTCCATAATTGCCACTCTCCTTTCTTACAAAATTCTGATTGCATTAAACTTACACTTAGTTAAACAAGTACCGCACTTTATACACATCTCTTGGTCAATGCTGTGAGGTGCTTTTCTCTCTCCGTGAATAGCCTCCACAGGACAGTTTCTTGCACAATTGGTGCAACCGATACAAGCACTCGGGTTAATCTCATAGCGGATTAAATCCTTACAAACCCCTGCACGGCATTTTTTATCAACGACATGTTCCAAGTATTCATCATAAAAATTATCCAAAGTTGAAAGAATAGGATTAGGCGACGATTGTCCCAAACCGCAAAGTGCAGTTTCTTTTATCACGTTTGAAAGATTTCTCAAGTGTTCCAAATCTTCCGTTGTTCCTTTTCCTTTGGTTATCTTGTCAAGCATTTCATACAAACGCTTGTTTCCTATTCTGCAAGGAGTACATTTGCCGCAAGACTCTTCGACAGTAAAATCCAGATAGAATTTTGCAACCGATACCATACAGGAACTTTCGTCCATAACGACCATTCCTCCCGACCCCATCATGCTGCCTGCATCCGCAAGGCTCTTGTAGTCAATCGGAATATCCAAATGTTTTTCCGTAAGACAACCTCCCGAAGGGCCTCCTGTCTGAACGGCTTTAAATCGCTTGTCATCTTTTATTCCGCCGCCTATTTCATATATTATCTCACGGAGTGTAGTTCCCATAGGAACTTCTATAAGACCTACATTTTTTATCTGTCCTGCTATGGCAAAAACTTTTGTTCCCTTGCTGTCGGCAGTGCCTATGGAAGAGAACCAGTCTGCACCTTTTAATATTATGGCAGGGACATTGGCGTATGTTTCCACGTTATTAACATTGGTAGGCTTACCCATGTAACCCTTTTCGCTGGTTCGCGGAGGTTTAAACGTAGGTTCGCCGCGCTTACCCTCCATGGAATGAATAAGAGCCGTAGCTTCACCGCACACGAAAGCACCTGCTCCGTAACGCAGTTCAACATCGAAACTAAAACCTGTTCCTAATATGTTATCACCCAAAAGACCGTATTCTCTCGCTTGTGCAATGGCTACCTGCAAACGGTGAACTGCCAAAGGATATTCCGCTCTTATGTATATCAAACCTTTGTTTGCTCCTACTGCATATCCGCCTATGGCCATTGCTTCCAAAACAGAGTGAGGGTCTCCCTCTAAAATACTTCTGTCCATGAAAGCTCCGGGGTCACCTTCGTCAGCATTGCAGACCATATACTTTCGGTCGGCTTCGGCTCTTGCGGTTGCAGCCCATTTTTTTCCCGTAGGGAAGCCTGCACCTCCTCTTCCGCTCAGACCCGATGCAGAGACAATGTCTATAACCTCTTGTTCGGAATATTGAGTTAAGCAAAGGGCAAGCGCCTTGTAGCCATCCATGGCAATGTATTCTTCAATGTTTTCAGGGTCTATAAATCCGCAGTTTCTCAATGCAATTCTAAGTTGTTTCTTGTAAAAAGACATATCCTTGGAATTGTCTATATGCTGCATCTTATCGGGGTCTAAGTAAAGCAAACGCTCAACTTTTTCTCCTTTTATTATATGAGACTCTATTATTTCCTTTGCATCGTCGGGTTCAACCTCAGTATAGAAAGTATTATCGGGCATTATCTTAACGATAGGACCTTTTTCGCAAAAGCCGAAACAACCTGTGCGTATTACCTTTACTTCATTTTCTCAGTTGTGTTCTTTGATGGCTGCCTCAAGGTCGGAAGCAATCCCCGTACTGTCGGAAGCGGTGCAGCCCGTTCCTCCGCAAACAAGAATGTTTATTTGTTTTCTCTGTTGCTTGTGTGTGTCTGTAGGTTTGGCTGAGTGCATATCTGCCTGCAATCCGTTGATGCGGTCTTCCATAGTTTTACGCGCAACCGCATTCAAGGCTTCCAAGTCAGCCAAAGTTGTAATTTTAGCCATATATTTTTATTGTTAATAATTTAATTGTTCCTTTCAAAAGCAGTCCGTCCCCGCTTTACCCATATATAAAAATGAATTTGCAAATATAATATTTTTTTGCTTTCAGACAAAATAGTTGTTAAAAAAATGTTATATGATTATTTTTTTATATTTTTGTGGCTTAGAGCAAACAAATCAAATTTTAAACACATTATTAATTAACAAAAAAAATCAAAATTATGAAAAAGCTATTACTTTTTGTTGCAGTTGCTTTTTTGACTGCAATGGGTGCTGAGGCACAAATTTTTCACACGGATTTCGGCAACAATCCTGTAGTTATCGACCCTGACATGATGGAGTACGAACTTAGTTTGACAGGAACTGATGCTGAGTTTATGATTCAGAATTACTCTTCCATGGACGGAATGATTTTCTTTGCAAGTTTCGAAAACGGAGCTGCAGTAGTTTCCACTGAGGCTGACTACAATGCAAACGTAAACGTATTGACTGAAAACACGAATATATCTTCTTCTTCAGTCTTTTTCGGTTGTGACGGAGGCTCTCCTTTCTTCAATGTTTTGTACCTTGAGGGAGAATACACGGCTTGGCTTAGCGCAAACGACAAACGTTACGTAGGTTTCAGATTTATAAACAACGGACAATACCATTACGGTTGGGCTTGTTTGAAACTTGAGAACAACGGCAACGGTATTAACGTTCTCCTTTACGGTTATGCTTACAACAGCACTCCTAACGCTCCTATAAGAGCAGGAGAAAGCGATACTTTTACTTTAGGATTGGAAAATGCAAATGCTGAATTGTTCTCAGTTTATCCTAACCCTGTGGAGAACATTTTGACAATAAACGGACAAAACATAGACAAAGTATCCGTTTTCAACACTTTGGGACAGCAAATCTCCGAAATATCCAACCCTTGCGGAGTTATAGACTTGAGCAATTTAGACAAAGGAGTTTATTTTCTGAACATAAATTCCTGCGGCAAATCGATAAAAAAGAAAATCATTAAAAAATAAGTATTAAAACCATGTTACTCATTGCAGACAGCGGCTCTACTAAAACTGATTGGTGTTTTATAGACTCATTAAGGAACAGACACTACTTTCAAACCATAGGTATAAACCCCTACAACCTCACAAGGGAGAGAATACAAAAAGAGATAGAAAATAACATTCTTCCCAACGTAAGTCAGAGGCAGGATGTAGATATTTTCTTCTACGGAGCAGGTTGTTCCGCTCCCGAAAAGAGAGAGGATTTGGTAAGTGTCTTCTCATTGTTTTTCAACAGGGAGAGAATACATATAGAACACGACCTTTTGGGAGCGGCACGTGCAGGATGCAGACGTGATAAAGGCATCGTCGGTATATTGGGTACGGGGTCTAACTCCTGCCTTTACGACGGTAAAAAGATAGTGGAAAACGTCCCTGCCTTGGGTTACATTCTCTGCGATGAGGGTGCGGGAACAAACATAGGAAAAACCATTCTGAGGGATTATCTCCGCCACCGTATGCCTGAGTATATCTGCCATGAGTTTTCAAAACTCTATCCGGGGAGTGAAAGTGATTTTCTTACGCCTCTTTACAGCGGAGAAAACCCTAACAGATACATAGCTTCTTTTGCCCGTTTTGCCATAGAGAGACAGGAAAACATATATTGCCGACGTGTTATAGCAGATGCTTTTCACTCGTTTTTCCTTTCCCAAATAACGCAATACACTGACTATAAGAAGTATAAAATCAATATCATTGGGTCTATAGGCTACTATGCCCAAAATATTTTCAAGGAAACGGCAAATCAATACGGTGTCAATGCAGGTCTCTTTGTCAAAGCACCTTTGGACGATTTGATAAAGTATCACTTAATCAATTAAGACAATGATTTGTTTCTGACAAAGGAGAAAGTAAGTTCCTTTGTTTACCGTTAATAAAAAAACGGCTTAGGGTAAAATGAAGGCAAAACCTTAAGCCGTTTTCTTTTTACCCTGTCTGAGAAAAGGCACTGCAAAATACCTATACTCTCACAATAAAATCATAATAAAATAAAACGAAGTTTCAGCAAAATAAAACTTCGTTTCGCAAGACTGAGATTTGATTTCGCTTAAGTAAAACTTCGTTTCATTTTCAGCGTAGTTAAAGATGTGTGTTTCAAGACAAAAGGACAGGGAATTTTTCCTAAAAAATCACAGTCTTCCCATCTACAAATGCTAAAGCAAAAAAAAGAGACGATGAAATAAGACATCTTCTCCCCTGCCCTAAGGCAGTAATTTACTACAACAAAATCTAATTGCGTATTTGTATAACTTTTATCTCTATACGTCTTTCTTCCATAGACTGTTGCAAGAAGACGCTCTGACGTTTTTCCTGCAAAGTTTCGGGGTTCGGAGAGGTGGACTCCAACTTGCCTATGGCTAAGTGGGTGGTCTCTAAGCGGGGTTTACCGTCTTGAGCCTTCTCTTGGGTGTAAGGTCTCAATACTCCGCCGTTCCATTCCTTGATATAGTTCTCCACTGATACTATTCTGCGCTCGGCAAGGTTGTAATTGTATCCTGTTTCAAACAAAGAAGAACAATAACCCCTTATCTGAATACTTACATTCTCACCCTCCTGCAATTTTTTCAAGATATAATCCAAAGCATCGTTCAATTTGTCATAGCCTTTCTTCAACTTGTCGTTCATAAACATATCAACGTCAGCTATTTCTTTCTTTGCAGTGGAATCGTCCAAGCCCTTAGTCCTTGCAGCCTTGTATTGGTTGGACAGAAGTTGGTATTGCTTATAGCAATCGTAATAAGAAAGTTCCGTTACAGGCAATTCGCTGCCCGGGTCCGGCATATCGTTGTGGAAATACAAAGCAACAGGCAAATCAAATGCAGGATTGAACGTATCTTGATTGACAATGGTGTTCATTGTCGGCTCTTCGGGTTCTTCGTTGTTGAACCTGTACAAATCATTGCAACAGGTCTTGTTCTCTTTGTTGTTGATGCTCGGACGGTTGGAAGTAAAATAACCCTCAACGTCAGAATCCAAGATAAAAGGATACATATCGTTGTACGAAGAGTTGATAGGCTGAAGAAGATTTTCGGGAGCAGTCCATCTGTCTTTCCAACCTACGGAGCGGAATATATCAAAGCCGCCGAAACCTTTGTGAGTGTCCGAAGCGAAATAAAGTTCCTCCTCGTCGGAATAATAAAACGGAGTTATCTCATCTCCTTTGGTGTTGATAGTTCCTCCAAGGTTTTTAGGCTTTGCATCTTTGGCGTTCATATCCAAAGCCCATATATCCATCTTTCCGAAACCTCCCTCTCTGTCTGAAGCAAAGAACATATAGCATTCGTCGTTATTTCTTGCTATTACAGGGTGAAAAGACGATGATTTCTTATCGTAGACAGGTTTAAATATCTGTGGTTTCGACCATTTGCCTTTTGAATAAGTTGAATAATAGATAACGCCGACTTTTTCGTTGTTTACAAGTTTGGAATAGGTAAAATAAGCCGTTGCAGTCACCGAATCAAAGAAAAGGTCTGCACAGTTGGTCTTTTTCTTATTTACTCCCCAATCAAGTTTTTGAGCAGGCGTGTAATAGTAATCGTCGATAAAAGAGAAGTAAATCTGATTGTAAATATCGGTAAAGAAAGTATCCTCATCGGTGATTTTTTGTTTATACTCAGTGGAAGTAAATATCAGGATGCTGTCTCTTAAAACAAAAGAGCCGAGTTGGGAAGTAGGGTCATTGACATTGTTACCCAGATTGGTAATATTGTATTTCTTCGGTTTCTCATTGTCAATTATCCAGTCAATTCTTTCCAACTCACGCTTGCAATCTTTCCTTATGTTTATGTCATTGCAATCTATCAGACAGGTATTAAGAAAACTCTGAGCCTGAATAACATTCCCGTTGTAGATAGAAGCCTGTGCCAAGTGGAGATAAAGATAAGGGAAAGTCTGATTGATATTCACGGTGTCGTTTTCTATCAATACTTTCTGATACCAATATTCCGCCTTGTCGTAGTCTTTCATTGCCAGACAGGCTTCGCCGCATTTGTATATCAAAGCAATGTTTTGTCTCAGAAATCTCCTGCCAAGCATATAGTAATCCAAAGCCTGAGAGTATTCTTTCTTCATCATGGCTTTGTCACCCTGCTTTTCATACTCTTTAGCATACTTTTCCTGAGCTTGAACCTTTGCATTGCCAAAGCACAACAATATTGTGCCTAAAGAAATTAAAATTGTTTTTCTTAGAAAATAGGACATGGTATTTTATTGTTTTTATATGTTACACCAAAAGGACTGAACGCATAAGAAATCCAAAACTCTATTGCTCCGTAAGTATGGGATACTTTGCTGAGTCCCGAAATATTCACATCGTAAGAAAGACCTGCAAGAAAGTTATCGTACTTGTATTTAGGCGCAATAACTATTGACTCAAGGTTTCTTTCATATAATCCCACCGAAAAAACGCTTTGCGTAAATATTGCTTCGGTTAAATCGAATACAAAGTCAGTTCCTATCACCAATTCATTGTAGCGGAACTGCTGATTGCAGAGTAATTGCGGTCTGAGTGAGAAACGCTCATTCAAGGGCACCAAATAAGAGGTATTGACTGAGAAACGTCTGTTTATTTTAGAGGTTTCGTCTGCCGTTTCAAAGTATGCGAGTTTGCTTTCGTTGATATTAAAGACGGCAAAGCCCAAGTTAAATTGGTTTCTCTCCGAAATATTGTATTGAAAATTAATTCCTGCCGACAGGTCTAAAGTGTGCAACTCGTCAAAGGTTATGTTGTCGTCGTAGGTGCGTGTTCTGTTGAACGAAGCCGAAGACAAATCGTAGCCCCACGACTTTCTGCCGACCGAAGTTCCTAAGGAAAGGAAGGCAGTCTTCTTTCTGTTGAGCGCAAAGAAATAAGCAAGGGACAGAGAGAAGTCTCTCTCGCCGTAAGACAGTTCTCCTGCAACATCATTAACAAAAGACAAGCCCATACCTAAGCCTCTGCGTGAAGAGGAAGAAAGATAGGGCTGAATTTCAACTGAAGCCAAAAGAGTATTGTAACCTTTGGAAACGGTCTCCCATTGATTTCTGAAAATGGTTGAAACTCTTACCTTGGCATTCATAAAACCTGTCATAGCGGGATTGGAAAACATGGGATTGAAATTCAATGAAGAAAAATGGACGTCCTGTGCTTTTGCTCCAAAGCATAGAAAGAAAACAATGAAAAATAATATTCCGGCATAGGACTTCACATCTAAGGGCTTCCTTACTTCATTAGACTTATTTCAATTTAGCATTTATCATCTGATAATCACGGCTTATCATCTCCTTTATTTTCATCAGTCCGTCCTGTAAAGCTAAGGCTCCGGCGCGTCTTTGAAACTCATAATAGCCATGATAAGCTGCCATAGGGACTTTTGCATAACCTCTCTCGTTAAACTGAGCCACGAGATTGTTTCTTTTATCGTAGATTTCAACAATAACTTCCAACTCCGTAGTATTTGTAGCCATAGGCATACCAAAAGCATTGAAGACTCCTAAAGTGAAACCGCTGAGCCACGACCATTTGTAATTGTTCTTGCAATACACGGCTCCTGCTCTCAAAACTATGTTTCCCATTCTTTCTGTCGTCGGGTCGGAGATGTTTTCATTGACATCGTAAACGAAGATGTTGCTTGCGTCCTGTATTCTCTTCTCCGCAGTGTAGAGTTTCGTGTTTTCGGTAACCTCATACACACCTTTACCGTAAGGAGTTTCGGTAAGACCGTAAGGATGTTCCAAATCGTTGCTCGGTTTCACTGCATAAGAGTTAGCACCGTAAGCATTCTCAAACGAAGGTTGGTCAATCCAGCAAGTCAAACGCGGAAGCAGTTCGGTATTTTGATAATCAGGGCGGAAGGTATCTTCTTTCAGACTTCTGCAAGAAGTCATCACTATAATGATTGCAAGTAAAGGAAATATAAGTTTTTTCATCACTGTAATATTTTGCTACAAAATTATAAAAAATATTCTAAACAAATATAATAGATTGAAGTTTTTTCGCTTTAAATCAAGATTAGGGCTTAGCTGAAGAAAGAAAAAGGCAGGGAAAA
>JAFVAP010000036.1 GCA_017480455.1 Bacteroidales bacterium
ATCCACGAATATACTTTAAACGCTATAAAAGAAAAACTTAGATATTCAGAAAAGTCAATCAAAGAGATATGTTCGGAGATGGATTTTCCCGACGCATCTTTTTTCGGAAAATTTTTCAAGCAGCATACAGGAATAACCCCTCTTCAATACCGAAAGCAAGTACTTCAACAAGAAGAAATTAAAAATAATGAATAACAAGTTATATTTCAATGATTAATACAATTACACTAAAGTATAACTAAACTAAAAATTCAAAAATAAAAATACAGAAAAAAGTCTGCTAAAAAACGCTGTCAAGAAAAACTTCATCAGCCCGTAGTATCACCCTCTCACCGTTAGGCAAGACATCGGCGGAAGGAAGTTTAAAGAGTTCTGCTATAAGTTTTATTATCTCTGTTTTTGACAAAACTTTTCCGTAAGCGATTGATAATCTGTCTGCAATAGCGAATAAACGGCTTTCTCTCTGATTTTCTTCCCCCGAAATTTCCTCCTGTTCGTTCAAGACAAAGTTTTCTATTATGGATATGGAATTTTCTATTGACAATGAGAAAGGTACAGAGTTTAACTCAAATATTTCATCATCTTTTTCCAAAAGTTCAAAGCCCAATTTTTTCAAATCCTCAAGCCTATTTTTTATTTTATTGTGCTTAACGGCATCCGTAACATAAGCGTAGGGAATGATGAGTTGCTGAGACTCGGTCTGAGCATCTTCGTTCTTTATAAGTCGGTGATAAATAATATTTTGAGAGGCTCTGTGTTGGTCTATAAAGAGTATGGAGTTTTGCATATTGGTCACAAGGTACTTGTTGAGGAACTGAAAAGGAGCAAAGAAGTTTTCGGGAACTTTAATTTCATTGTCAAATCCCGAGTTCTCAAAAGCCAACTGCGAATCGGAAGTTTTACTATAGACAACATCGTTAAAGTGTTCATTGTGAAGACCGTCCGCAAAAGGATTATAGCCGGGGTCATAGGAAATATGAGGCTGATAATACTTGGTTTTGCTATTGAAGGACGGGAAAACAATGTCTTTCTTTTCAAAATCAAGTTGTGTGCTTAAAGTATTTTGTCCCAAGGTTTTGCGCACTGCTGCATGGAGAACCGAATAAATAATCTTATCGTCCAAAAATTTCACCTCCGTTTTCGTCGGATGTATGTTCACATCTATGTTTTTGCTGTCCAAAGTCAAAGAAATGAAAAATACGGGAAAAGATTTCTCGGGCAATAGTCCTGCATAAACTCTCTCAACTGCATTAGCAAAGTAGTTATTCTTCATAAAACGCTTATTTACAAAGAAATACTCCTCATTTTTATTCTTCCTGCTTAAATCCAAAGAAGAAACATAACCCTCTATCTTCACCACATCAACCTCCTCTTTTACCTCAAGAAGTTTGCTGCGGAAACTGTTGCCGTAAATGTCCGTAATCCTCTTTTTGAAGTTGGATTTATCTAATTTATAAACGAGTTTATCGTTGTTGTAGTAAGTAAAAGCAACGTCAAAATAGACTAAAGCAATTCTTAAGAAAGTATCCGTAATATGCGAGTTTTCAATATTATCACTCTTTAAGAAATTGCGTCTTGCAGGAGTGTTGAAAAAGATGTTTTTCACCTTTATATCCGTTCCTTTCTTGCAAAGGTCGGCTTCTTTTTTCTTAACCTCGCCACCTTCTATAACAAGTAATGTCCCCAATTCATCATCTAAGCGTCTGCTTCTGAGTTCCACTTGGGAAACAGAGGCAACGGAAGAAAGTGCTTCTCCCCTAAATCCCATAGTACTAAGGTGTTGCAAATCCTCACTTGAAGTAATTTTGGAGGTAGCATGAGGCAGGAAACATTTTTCGCAATCCTCTGCGTCCATACCGCAACCGTTATCGGTGACTTGCACAAGAGTACGGCCTGCGTCTTTGACTATCAGAGTAATATTGTCAGCCCCTGCGTCAATGGAGTTTTCCAAGAGTTCCTTAACCACGGAAGCGGGGCGTGAAACCACCTCTCCTGCGGCTATTTGGTTAGCCACCAAAGGCGATAAGACGTTTATTGCCATTTCTCAACAAAATATATCAAAACATACAAAAGAATTACCACAATACAAGCATAGAGCAAAATTTTGGAAACTGAGATTTTTGTTCCCAATTTTTCCTCTTTTTTCTCATTCATAGCCGCTCTGAAATTGATTTTTCTATTGTAGGTCTCCCCTATCTCACCGTATTTGGCTTTAAGTTGCTCCAAACGTTCCTTTTCGGGATTGTAGAAACGGGGTTTATACTCAAATTGACGCGGTCTTTTGTGTTCGAAAAATGCCATAATGGATATTTGCTTTTTAGTTGATGAATTAATATGCAAAGTTATAATTTTTTTCAGAGTTTTCAAGCAAATATCTGCCTTATATGAACTAAGGAAGGGAAAAATATTTATATTAAGAATATTTAATTTTAATATAATAAATTAATAAACAATAATTTAAATATATATATTAAAGTCTTAATTTATAAATCCTGTAAAAAATAAAGTTAGGTTTAGAGGAGGTTATTATATTCAATGAGAGAGAATGAAAATAAAATCAAGTTTCAGAAAATTAAAACGAAGTCTCATGTTAGTAATATCAAGTTTCGTTGCACTGAAATCAAATCTCACAAAATCCGGATAAGCCAATACGTGACTAAGAATGTAAACTATTAAATTTCAAAGTACAACAAAGATAAATTGATTTATTACTTTACCGAGAAATAATAAGAGAAAAGAAAGGACACTTTATTCTCTGAATTAGGATTTGCAGAACAAAGTATAAAACAAAATAGCAGTGATTATTCCAAAAGCCAATACGTGACCTATGCTCGAAAAACTTACTTTTAATAATTCAAAACTTTAGTATTATAATTTATCTTCTTAATCTTGAAAGTATTATGAATTGATATTCCAAATTACTTTCATCGTCTTTTTTCATTTCGCTTTGATAGACGGTTTGCCAATCATCTGCATTTATATCGGGAAAATATGTATCGGCATCGGGAAAAGAAGAGTGTACTTTAGTAAGATAGAGTTTGTCGCACAGAGGCAGAAGTTCCTTGTAAATAGTTCCGCCGCCTATAACAAAGACTTCATTTTCAAATTCTTCCAAAGCGTCTATTTCTTTCAAAGAATGCAAAACCCTAACTTTTTCTTTTTCAAAATTTTTGTCGGTAGTGATAACAATATTTTGACGTTTCGGCAATGGTCGTACTTGTAAACTGTCCCAAGTCTTGCGACCCATAAGCACAGGGTGGTTTTTGGTGGTATTTTTAAAATAAACCATATCCCCGTGTAAATGCCAAAGCAAATCGCCGTCCTTACCTATCTCATTGTTTTCACCTACGGCTACGATGATTGAAAAAGTGTTCATTGTTTGTCTTCGTATTATTTGTTTGATTTCAGTTTAAATAACGGCGTTGAGGGGTTTTTATTGTAATGTCCCTTGATTTGTTATCACCCACAAGCCTAAGAGAGCGGAGAGAAAAGAAAAGACCTCTCAGCAAAAGGAGAGAAAAAAATTACCGTCCTGCTTAGGAGTACAGGACGGTAAAAACTAAAAACTATGAAACGAAAAGTTAATTATTTTCATTTTCTTTTTTGGTCATCTCTTCTTTCAAAGATGCAAGCACATCTAAATCACCAAGAGTTGTTCTCTCCAAAGTTTGATTTATTTTCTTTGCAGGATTGTCTTTCTTTCCCGGTTTGTCTTCTTCCTGTCTCCAAGTGCGTGAGTGAGAAAGAACTATGCGCTTAGCCTCTTTTGAAAACTCTATAACCTTGAAGTTAAGTTTTTCATCAACTTTTGCAGGTGTTTTGTCTTCTTTTTGTAACTGACCCTTAGGACAGAAACCGTCTATTCCGTAAGGAAGATTTACAACAGCACCGCTCTTTTCGTTGATAGAGGTTATTGTTCCCTCGTGCTCAGAACCTACTGTGAAGATAGATTCAAAAACATCCCAAGGATTTTCTTCTAATTGTTTGTGACCCAAAGAAAGTCTGCGGTTCTCACCGTCTACTTCCAATATAACCACGTCTATCTTCTCTCCTATCTTGGTGAACTCAGCAGGGTGTTTAATCTTCTTTGACCAAGAAAGGTCTGAGATGTGGATAAGTCCGTCTATACCCTCTTCTAATTCTACGAAAATTCCGAAGTTAGTAAAGTTTCTTACAGTAGCACTGTGTTTGCTTCCTACAGGGTATTTCTCAGCTATATTAACCCATGGGTCCGGCATAAGTTGTTTAATTCCCAAGGACATCTTTCTTTCCTCACGGTCAAGGGTAAGAACTACAGCCTCAACTTCTTGACCTACTTGAAGAAATTCGTGAGCCGTTCTCAAATGTTGGCTCCAAGACATCTCGGTAACGTGGATCAATCCCTCAACTCCCGGAATTATCTCAACGAATGCACCGTAATCTGCTATAACGACAACCTTACCTTTAACTCTGTCACCGACTTTCAAATCTGCATCAAGCTGATCCCAAGGGTGAGGAGTAAGTTGCTTCAAGCCCAAAGCGATACGTTTTTTCTCTTGGTCGAACTCAAGTATAACGACTTTGATTTTTTCATCCAATTTAACGATTTCTTCAGGGTGATTGATTCTTCCCCAAGAAAGGTCGGTAATGTGAATTAATCCGTCTACGCCGCCAAGGTCGATGAATACACCGTAAGAAGTGATGTTCTTAACAGTTCCTTCAAGAACCTGACCTTTTTCAAGGTGAGACATAATTTCAGCTTTCTGAGCCTCGATTTCGTCTTCTATCAATGCTTTGTGAGAAACCACTACGTTCTTGAATTCATTGTTTATCTTAACAACTTTGAACTCCATAGTCTTATCAACAAATACATCGTAATCTCTTATTGGCTTAACGTCGATTTGGCTACCCGGCAAGAAAGCTTCTATTCCGAATACATCAACTATAAGACCGCCTTTGGTCCTTGACTTAACGTAACCCTTAATAATTTCTCCGCTTTCGTAAGCTTCATTAACTCTGTCCCAAGATTTAAGTATGCGTGCTTTCTTGTGGGAAAGAAGTAATTGGCCGTTAGAATCCTCTTGGTTCTCAATAAATACCTCTACCTTGTCACCTTGTTTCAATTCAGGATTGTAGCGGAACTCGGCAGAAGGAATTATACCGTCGGATTTGAAACCTATGTTTACCACAACTTCTCTGTCACTTACGGAAACAACTGTTCCTTCGGTAACCTGTTGGTCGCCTATCTGACTGAAAGTTTGGTCGTAAGCTGCCTCAAGTTTTGCTTTTTCTTCTTGTTTGTAAACTTCGCCTTTGGTATCTATTTCGTCCCAATTAAAGTTTTCCAAAGGTTTAATGTCTTTTGTGTCTCTCATGGAAACTTTTATTTTGTTTTTTTGTATCGGTATCTTACCCTACCGAGAAATGTTAAACATCTGTCAATACGTTTTTTTCAGACTGCGGCGGTAAGTCCGCAAAAGACTGAAACGAAAGTGCAAAATTAGATATTTTTTTTCAAAAATAAGTATTTATCACTCAAAAAATTAAAAAATATGTTTTTTCTTTTGCCCAAGAGTATATTTTAAGAAAGAAATCCATCCCTTTAATTCAAATTTTTTATTTTATCTTTGCACCAAATTATTTTAGTGAAGTATCATTTATAAAACAAAGTAATATGTATTCCGAAAACAATTACTAGTACCGTCCGCAGGGTTTCAACATTCTGCCTGCGGCATGCAAACACCTGTTGATTATAAACGTTATAATATTTCTTTTTTGCGGAGTTCTGAAACTAAGAGGCATATACATTGAAGACTTGTTCGGCCTGCACTATTTCCAATCCTCAAAGTTTCATTTCTACCAACTCATTACCTATGCTTTCTTACACGGAAGTTTTTCCCATTTGTTCTTCAATATGTTCGCAATATGGATGTTCGGAGCTGCATTGGAAAACATGTGGGGCAGCAAACGTTTCTTGATTTATTGCTTTGCAGCCGCATTAGGAGCAGCCTTAATGCAGGAAATCACCTATTGGTTTATGTATCATGATATTGCAGAGGGAGTCTATTCGGGAGTTAAGGTTATGAGAAACGGTATCTCCGCCGTGGTTCCCCCTGAGGCTTTCTTAGGACAAATAAACACCGTGGGGGCAAGCGGAATTTGTTTCGGCTTGTTGCTTGCTTTCGGCATAATGTTTCCTAACAACTACATATATCTTTACTTCCTGCTGCCGATAAAAGTAAAGTACTTTGTGGCAGGCTACATGATTTTGGAACTTCTTAACGGTATTGCAGCCACCAACGACGGCGTTGCCCACTTTGCGCATTTGGGCGGAGCATTGGCAGGTTTGTTGCTCTTCGTTTATTGGAAAAAGAAGAACCGCAACGATTATGAAATCTACTGAGAAAAACTTAGGAAAGACGGACTCTTTCAAAGGATTTTGAGATGAAAAAATACAAAAAAGGAGAATACAGAGACCAATTTGTCATTGCCCGCATCACGGACTTAAACAACTGTGAGAACGTAATCAGATGGGCGGAAAAATTTTCCCTTATGCTCAAAAAAGGGCTTATCCTTTTATATATATCCGACAAAAACTACACTCAATGTTCCGTTTCCGAAGCCTCGGAGGTTTTAAGCGAAATAAACTCAAAGATAAATCTTCCTTACCTACACTCATACGTTGCTTTGGAGGGCAAGACTTCCAAAATCATTCACTCAACGGGAGAACTGCTCAACGGCGTTATGCTCATAACCCAATCCGACAACAAAAACAAAAGTAAGAACAACCCCAATTCCGTTGATAATATATTGAAAGATTTTTCCTCTTCAAGAATTGCCTACTTAGTTTTCAGCGAAAATGCTTCTTATCAAAAGGATTTCAACGAGGTGGTTCTCAGCATGGACGCTCTGAAAGAAAGCAAGGAAAAAGTTCTTTGGGCATCTTATTTCGGCAGGTTTTCCTCTTCCGTCATAGATATTTATTATCACCGCTACAGGGACGAATATCTGCAAAAGCAACTCAACCTTAACATAGGCTTTGCAAGAAAAATGTTCCGCAATTTCTCGGTTGAGACCCGCAACTGCCACTCTCTGAACCGCAGAACACAGACAGATGTTCAGGCTTTGGACTTTGCACAAAGGGAAGACAAAGATTTGTGCATCTTTCAAACCACTGCGAACAAGGGAATATTGGAATTATTTTTCGGACTGCCCGAAAGAAAGGTACTGGAACTTATGGACAAAACACCTGTATTGTTTTTGAACAGAAGGGACGATTTATTTATAATGTGTGAGTAAAAGAAAAGATATTTAAATAATTTCATATTTTTATATTAAATTTGCACTTTGCTTTTTAGAAAGAAAAAACGGGAGAACTAATATAATGAAAAAGAGTTTTACTGACAACGCTCAAGAGGTAATGAAAAACGCTACCGACGAGGCTTCAAGATTAAACTGCCGCCAAATAGAGACAGGACACATCATACTCGGCATTCTGAGGAACAAATCCTGCACGGGATACAGGATTTTGAGCGAATTACTTCCTGATAAATTAGCAGAACTGAAAACAAGAATAGAAGAGGAAATAGAGAAATATTATTCCACTGACAGCGTTCAAAACCAAGCCGACACTCCTTTTTCGGAAATAGCGGCAATGTCTATGATGCTTGCACGCTTAGCAACACAGGTTGTGCGTTCACAAAACATAGGCACGCTGCATATTCTTTTGGGAGTGTGCAAACTTAAAAACTCAAGGACTAAAGATATTTTGGAGGCCTACGGAGTAAACTATAATACCGTATTGGATACATACAACAGGCTTGAAAGGCAGGAAAACAAAGAGCAAGAAGAAAATCAAGGTGCTGATATTATAAGAAACGGTATAGAGATTTTCTTTCCTGCGCTGGGAGTTTCGGCAACATTTCCCGGAGAAAGCATTTCAGAAGACCAACCTAAAGCTTCACAAAAGCGGAACAAACGTTCTTCAAACAAAGATGATAAAGAAAAGGCAACGCCTTATTTAGACAATTTCGGAAAAAATCTTTCGCTTGCAGCCTCAGAGGGAAAACTTGACCCCGTTGTAGGCAGAGAGAAAGAGACTGAAAGAATAATCCAAATACTTTCAAGAAGAAAGAAAAACAATCCTGTTCTCATAGGAGAGGCAGGCTTAGGTAAGAGCGCCGTTGTTGAAGGCATAGCACAGAGAATAGCAGCCAAGACTGTACCTTACACTCTTGCAGACAAGAAAATTTACTCTTTGGACCTTGCGTCCGTAGTTGCAGGAACTAAATACAGAGGTCAATTTGAGGAAAGAATAAAAGGATTGATTTCAGAGTTACAAAACCATCCCGAAATCATCATCTTCATAGACGAAATCCACACAATGATAGGCGCAGGAGGAGCAGAGGGAAGTTTGGATGCGTCAAACATACTCAAGCCTGCCCTTGCCAGAGGAGAAATTCAGTGCATAGGTGCTACGACTTTTGAAGAGTACCGCAAGCATTTTGAAACCGACAAAGCACTTGACAGACGCTTTCAGAAGGTTCAAATAGAGCCTGAAAGCATAGAAGAAAGTATCACCATACTTTCAAACATCAAACAGATGTATGAAAGTTTCCACATGGTGAGATACACTTCCGAGGCCATAGAAGCCTGTGTAAGACTTTCGGAACGCTACATCACCGACAGATTTCTTCCCGACAAGGCCATAGATGTTTTGGACGAAGCAGGTGCAAAGGCACATGTGAAAAACGTAAGCATACCTCAAGAGATACTTGATTTGGAAAAAGAGATTGAAAACATCAAGGAAGAAGAATCAAAGCACGCAACGAAAGAGGAATTTGAGCAGGCTCATGCCGTACAACTACGCCTTACGGAACTGAAAGAAGAACTCAACGCAAAGAAAACTGCTTGGATAAAAGCCAGAGGAGAAAATCCTGTGGAGATAGGCTATGAGGAGATAGCCAAAGTTATTTCCGATATGACGGGAGTGGAAATCAACAGGGTATCAAAAGACGAGACCAAGCGCTTACTTGAAATGGAGAACATCTTAAAAGAAAAGATAATCGGACAAGATGAAGCCATAAGCAAGATTTCAAAAGCCGTCAGACGTTCACGCACAGGCCTCAAAGACCCTAACAGACCTATAGGCTCATTTCTTTTTGTCGGGGCTACGGGTGTAGGAAAGACCTATCTTGCAAAGATGTTAGCCGAGTATATGTTTGACTCTCAGAAAAACCTTATACGCATAGACATGAGCGAATATATGGAAAAATTTGCCGTTTCCAGACTTATAGGCGCTCCTCCGGGATATGTGGGCTACGACCAAGCAGGTCAATTAACGGAAAAAGTAAGACAACATCCTTATTCCATTATTCTGTTTGACGAGATAGAGAAAGCACACCGTGATGTTTTCAATATTCTTTTGCAGATTTTGGACGAGGGTCATATAACCGACTCCCAAGGCAGAAAGGTAGACTTTAAAAACACTGTAATCATAATGACGTCCAACGTAGGTTCGAGAACCTTGCAGGATTTCGGAACAGGAGTAGGCTTTTCTACCTCCGTGATTGAGAACAACAAAACTTCACTCAGCCAAAACGTAATCAACAAAGACATTCAGAAAACTTTTGCTCCCGAGTTCCTAAACCGTATTGACGACATTATATTCTTCAACTCCTTAGGCAATAAAGAACTGCTTCAAATAGTGGATTTGGAACTTAAAAACCTTGAAAAACGTATTGCGGCTTTGGGTTACAGTCTAAGCATTACTCAAGATGCCAAACAGTATCTTTTGGACAAAGACACCAAACATCAATTCGGAGCAAGACCTATTAAACGCACCATTCAGAAAGAAATAGAAGACCCTCTTGCAGAACTGCTTTTGGAGGACAATGAAAAGAAAACGTGCATTGAGATTACACTTGAGCAAGGCGGAACACGGACTCTGAAGTTCAGATTTGTATAACGAAAGAGCAAAACGAAGTGAAAAAAATAAAAAACTTTTTAACCGAACTCGGAGCCTACATTCTGCTGATGAGAGAGGCATTCAAAAGACCGCAAAACTCAGTGGTCTTTTTCCGAAGGTTGATTTTTGAGATGAAAGCCTTGGGAATAGACTCCATTTTCATTGTCTTAATCATCAGCGTCTTTGTCGGAGCAGCCATAGTCATACAGATAATTCTCAACATCAACGGTCCGATGTACCCTAATTGGGTTTACGGATTTGCTTCCCGAAAAGCCATCATTTTGGAACTTGCACCTACTATTATATCTCTTATACTTGCGGGCAAATGTGCTTCAAGGATAGCCTCCGAATTGGGAACGCAAAGAATAACAGAGCAAATCGACGCTTTGGAAGTTATGGGCGTGAATACGGCATCCTATCTCATCTTACCGAAAATTGCAGCCTGTCTGATATTTTTTCCTTTGCTTATGATTATAAGTATTTTCTCTGCCCTTACAGGAGGACTTATCGGAGCATTGCCTATGGGCGTAATCACCTATTTTGATTACGTCGAAGGCATACGCCTTGAGTTCAGTTCGGGAGAAATAGTCTATGCTATGGTAAAAGCAACTATCAACGCATTAATAATTTCCTCCATAGCCTGTTACAGAGGCTACACGCTCAAGGGAGGAAGCGTCGAAGTAGGACAGGAAAGCACCAAAGCCATTGTTCAAAGCAGCATATTTATAATGATATTTAACATTTTAGTAACTTCGTTGTTTAACTGAGATTATGATAAAAGTTTCCCACATAAGCAAGTATTTCCAAGGCAGAAAGATATTAGACGACATTGACACCGAATTTCTTCCCGGCAAGTGCAACCTTACAATCGGCAAATCGGGAAGCGGCAAAACCGTTTTGCTCAGAACCATAGCAGGATTGTATCAACCCGAAGAGGGATTTGTTTCCTACGACGACAGAATTTTTGCCAACATGAGCAGGGAACAGAAAGTAAACCTCCGAAAGGACATAGGATTTATTTTTCAAGAAGGAGCATTGTTCGATTCTATGAACGTGGAGGAAAATATTATGTTTCCGCTGCGTATGTTTACTAAAATGAGAAGAAAGGAACGTTTGGACAGGGTAAACTATTGCTTAGACAGGGTAAACTTAAAAGATATTAACAAGATGTATCCTTCACAACTCTCGGGAGGTATGAGAAAGAGAGTGGCAATAGCAAGAGCCATCTCTGCCCAACCCAAATATCTCTTCTGCGATGAGCCTAATTCGGGTCTCGACCCCGTTACTTCCATACTCATAGACAAACTTATAATGGATATAACTCACGAATTCAACATGACAACCATTGTAAACACACACGACATGAACTCTGTAATGGAGATAGGTGAAAGCATCATATTCATCAATCAAGGAAAACTTTGGTGGAAAGGAAACAGCGGAAACGTGCTTTCTTCTGACAACAAGGAGTTAAATGATTTCATCTTCTGCTCTGCCCTTACCAAGAAGATAAAAGAAAAAAACAATTAAAAGATTATGAACTTTTTTTCAGACAAAAGACAAATTCTGACCTACATAAACCGCATAATACAGGTACTTATCATTGCAGGAATTATCGTTGTCTTCACTCCGACAAAATCTTCTTTCAAATACGAGTTCCAAAAGGGACACTACTGGAAACATGCCACGCTCAGCGCTCCTTTTGATTTCGCCATAAAGAAGAGCGACAAAGAAATAGAGCAGGAAAAGCAGGAA
>JAFVAP010000037.1 GCA_017480455.1 Bacteroidales bacterium
GAAGTCAATGGTGAGTTCATCAGTATTTGGCACAACGAATCTCTTTCCGACTACAAGGAATGGAAAGGTTGGAGAGAGGTTTACGAACAAGAATTAGAGCATTTAACAAATAAAACAAAGAAACAATGAAAGTAATAACAGGTGTAGCAGGTTTTATAGGCAGTTGTATGCTCAGCCGTCTTAACCAAGAAGGTATTGAGGATATAATAATAGTTGATGATTTTACTAAAGAGGAACGCCGTGCTAACTATGAGAATAAAAAATACGCCGCTGCGATAGACAGAGAGGATTTCTTATCTTGGTTTGAAAAAAATGCAAATCAAGTAGATTTCGTTATCCATTTAGGAGCAAAAAGCGACACTACGGAAAAAGATTGGAACGTATTCTTAAAACTTAATCTCAACTACTCTAAATCACTTTGGAATATTTGTTCCGACAACGGTATACCTTTTATATATGCTTCCTCAGCTGCAACTTACGGCAACGGTGAAATGGGTTACAGCGATAACTTAGACAATATAGATTCCCTCAGACCGTTAAATCTTTACGGAAAATCAAAACAAGACTTTGATATTTGGCAACTGTCTCAAACAAAGAGACCTCCTTTTTGGGCAGGACTGAAATTTTTCAACGTTTACGGACCTAATGAATATCACAAAGGGAGAATGGCTTCCGTTGTCATGCACGCTTTCAATCAAATAAAAGAAAAAGGCAGCGTTGCTTTGTTCAAGTCTCACAGAGAAGGGATAAAAGACGGTGAACAACTGAGAGATTTCGTCTATGTCAAAGATGTAGTTGATGCCATTTTGTTTTTGATGAAACAACAACCCGAAAGCAATATATATAATATAGGTACAGGAAAGGCACGCTCGTTTTATGATTTGGTCAAAAACATATTCATCTCTTTAGACAAAGAAATAAACATAGATTTCGTGCCTATGCCGGTTGATATCAGAGATAAATATCAATATTATACCTGTGCAACTATGGAAAAACTAAAAAAAGCAGGCTATGACAAAGAGTTTTCTTCCATAGAAGAGGGAGTAAGGGACTATGTTTTGAACTACCTTAGCGGTCACAAATACTTCTAAAAAGAAACACTATTTTTTATTATCATGAACTATAAAGTAAAGTTACACAACATAAAAGCTTTCGTTTTCGATTATGACGGCGTAATGACTGACGGAAAAATCTATACTTCAGGCGAAGACATTATTATGCGGAACGGAAACGTTAAGGACGGCTATGCTATTCAGTATGCACTGAAACTTGGCTACAAGATAGTAATAATTTCGGGAGGAAGTGGTAAAAGCATAGAAACACGTCTTAAGATGCTGGGTGTCGAAGATGTCTTTTTAGGCGCAAAAAACAAACTCTCGGTCTATAAAAATTACTTAAAATGTAACCATTTGGAAAAGGACAACGTATTATACATGGGTGACGATATACCCGATTATGATATAATGCAGAACGTCGGAGTTGCGACTTGCCCTTGTGATGCAGCAGAAGAAATAAGGCAAGTTGCCGATTATATTTCTGATAAAAAAGGAGGGGAAGGATGTGTGAGAGACGTTATAGAACAAGTCCTTAGGCTGCAGGGACGATGGTTTAACGAAAATGCAAAAGAGTGGTAAAAATACGGACATATAATAAATCGGTCATAGTATTGTTTCTTGTCATGTTGTCTTTTTGCTTAAATGCACAACAGAAACGCATTTCTACAATAAAGGCAACTTACTATCACGACAGGTTTGAAAATAGAAAAACTTCCAGCGGTGAGAAATTTTCTCAAAAACTCTACACTGCGGCTCACAAGACACTACCTTTTAATACTATAGTAAGAATAACCAACCCCAAGACTTCACAATCTGTCTTGGTAAAAATAAATGACAGATGCAGAAGAGCAGGTGTAGTTGATTTAACAAAGATTGCTGCAAGCAGAATTAATCTTCTGTCTGAAGGTATAATGAACGTTAAGTTAGAAGTTATGAAAGAGGATTACACTGCCATGTGGGAAATGCAGGACGAAATGTATTCCTTATTTGATTCTCTGTCTTACTCTTTGGATATGCAACTCAGATATATTGATTCTCTGTCTAATACAATCGAGAATAAACAAATTTTCTCCATTGCTTACTTTGTAAAAATTGCTACGGTAGAAGGCGAAGAAGAAATGATGAGTGTGCTTTACAGTATCCCTGAAAAATACCGCAACCAAGTAAAACACGATAAGATTTACAACGAAAATTTCTATGAAATAATGGTCGGACCATTTATAACTAAAGAAGCCGCCGGTATAACTTTATCTGATTTGAGAAAAAGGTATCCAAGCGCTCATTTAATCAAAAATAAAGTAGAATAATTTAAAAGATAACCAATTGAAAAACAATAAATAATAAAATAATTTAAATAAAAGGGAGTAAAATTTTATAAAAAAACAAAAAAATATATTCTTCTTGTAAGAAAAAAACTGTATTTTTGCACCTGTTTCCGATGAAAGGGTGAAATGAAAATAATAGTGCTATTAAAATTTATATAAATAAAGGAAATAAAATATACTTTATATTATCTTTTCTGATTGTATTCCTACTGACTTTGACTGCCAAAGTATATGCACAGCAAGAGCCGCAGTTTACGCAGTATATGTTCAACAGATTGTCTTACAATCCTGCCTATGCCGGAAGCAACGGTGCAATTTGTGCAACTGCATTCTACCGAACACAATGGATAGGTTTATCCCTTACAGACCCTAACGGAAACTCCACAGGTGCTTCTTCCGGAGAGACAATGAATATTTCGTTCGATATGCCTGTAAGATTTCTTCACGGAGGAATAGGTGCTACAGTCATTTCTGACAAGATAGGTTTTTGGTCAAACACTTATGCTAAATTGGATTATGCTTTCAGATTTCAATTACCTACCGGCAATCTTGCCATTGGTTTGGAAGCACAGTTATTTAATGCAAGTTTAGATGCGTCTAAACTTATAGGAGCAGACCAATTCGGAGTTACGGACGAAATAGGAGAAACCAACGACCCCCTAATTGTTCAAGAGAATACTGATGATATGCTTTTTGACTTGGGTCTTGGTGTTTATTATCAAGTTCCGGGTAAATTATATTTGGGTTTTGCTGCAAGTAAATTATTGCAAAGTGCGAGTGACAAATTACATTGGGACAACAGACGGTTTTATTATATCCTTGCAGGATATGAATGGGCTCTTCCGAACTACCCTTCATTGAGAATTCTCCCTTCTGCGTTACTGAAAACTGATTTTGCTTCCGGAAATGCTTATCAGTTAGATGCGACTTTGCTTGCTGAATACGAGCACAGATTTTGGGGAGGTCTTTCGTATAGGGTTCAAGACGCTTTTATGCTTTTGGCAGGCGTTTCTTTCAAAGATTTTAAAGTCGGTCTGTCCTATGATATTCCGACTTCAAGAATATCAACCCAAGCATCTGGTTCATTCGAAATTTTTGCACGTTTTTGTTTCAAGATAGAGAATCCTCCTGATCCTCCTACAATATACAGAAATACCATTAATATGTAAATTAATAAAACACCGAAATAAAATAATGCATAAAAATTGAAACAAAATAATATTATTGACGTATAAACAAAGAAATAAAAAACATAATAATATGAAAAAATTAGTTTTGTTATTGGCCACGGCACTTGTAATGTTCAGTTGTGGAAGTTCAGACAAGGGAGAATTAATAGGAGTGCAAGACAGGCCTACCGTATTGGATATGCAACCTTACGGAATGGTGGACATACCTCAAGGAAGTTTCACTATGGGCTCTGCGGACGAAGATGTATACCACTCTTTCAAGTTTGAGCCTAAAACAGTGCAAGTCCAATCTTTTTGGATGGACGAGACAGAAATAACAAACAATGAATACCGTCAGTTTGTTTATTGGGTAAGAGATTCTATTGCTTACAGACTTTTGGGAGAAGTTTCTCCTGAGACTTATTTAATAGAAGCAGACCAATGGGGACAAGAATTGGAGACTCCAATGATTAATTGGAAAGCAAAAATTAATTGGAACAGCAAGAACGAAGATGAACGCGAGGCTTTGTCTGAGTTATATATAAAACAAGATGAGCGTTTCTATGGTAAGACTCAGTTAGATGCAGCCAAGATGATTTACGAATACTCTTGGATTGACTATCACGCTGCAGCACAAAAAGATTTCTCTTCTGAGCAGGCAAGCAAGGAATTTAGAGGTTCTCAGTTCAACAACCGTCCTGAATCATTGGCAGGAGGAAGAAAACGTTTGACTACTACGGAAAGAATTAATATCTATCCTGATACTCTTTGTTGGATTCACGATTTTGCATACTCCTACAATGATGCGGCAACACGTTCTTACTTTGACCACCCTCGCTATGACCACTATCCTGTTGTAGGTGTAAGTTATGTTCAGTCAAAAGCTTTTGCCGTGTGGAGAACTTTACAAATGAACAACTACCTTGAGAAATCTGATTATGCACGTTACGAAGACTTCCGTTTACCTACAGAAGCTGAGTGGGAATACGCAGCAAGAGGCGGAGTTGACGGTTCACCTTATCCTTGGGGAGGTCCTTATGTTAATAATGGAAGAGGTTGTTTCCTTGCAAACTACAAACCATTGAGAGGTGCGTATGACGGAGACGGCGGAGCAACCACAGTTGTTGTTGCACACTATGCACCTAATGACTTTGGATTATATGATATGGCAGGTAATGTTTCCGAATGGTGTGAAGATGCTTTTGATGAATCCACCTATAACTTTGCACACGATTTAAATCAATATAATGTTTACCGTGCTGCAGATGATGAAGACCAAATAATGAAACGAAAAGTGGTAAGAGGCGGCTCTTGGAAAGACACCAAACATTTCATACAAACTGCTACACGTTCATACGAATATCAAGATTCAGGAAAGAGTTATGTCGGTTTCCGTTGCGTTCAGTCTTACTTAGGACGTGTAAGAGGCGACAATCCAAAGACTTCTTCCAACGTTTATAGATTGTAATTTTCTTATGATATAATCTGTACGACGGCAATTTGCAATGGAATTGCAAATTGCCGTTTTTATTCTCAACAATAACAAAATACAAAGATATAAAATCAAAAATCCTTATCAGTTACTCAAAAAATATAATAGACTTACATCATTATTAAAATTTTACTTATGGACAGATATAGTGAAATAAAACAACTGATGCAACAAAACATCATTGTTGCTGTCGGATGTACCGAACCTGTTGCCGTAGCGTTCTGCGTAGCAAAAGCAAAGGAAGTTTTGGCTGAAGAAGTCAAAGAAGTAGAACTTGATTTAAGCAAAAATATAATCAAAAATGCTATGGGAGTAGGTATACCCGGCACAGGAATGATAGGACTGCCTATAGCTGTAGCTCTCGGTGTGGTTTGCGGAGAGAGTTCTAAAGGTCTTGAGGTACTGTGTTCCGCAAAAGAACATCTCACTCAAGCCAAAGTTTGGCTAAATGCCCACCCCATAAGTGTAAACACTAAAGATACGGAAGAGAAACTTTACATTGAGTGCATCTGCAAGGGAGCAAATTCTTCTTCACGGGTAATAATCGCAGGCACACACACAAACATCATACACATAAGTAAAAACAATCAACTTATTTCGTCTGCTGAGTGCGAACAATGTTGTGAAAACTCAGCGCAAAACAATCTGCTTGATACCCTTAGCGCAAAAGAAGTCTATGACTATGCAATGCTGGAAGACACAGACAAATTAGAATGGATTAAACAGACCGCAAAACTTAATTCGGCTTGCAGTGAAGAAGGTCTTAAAGGAAACTACGGACTAAGCATAGGTAAACTTCTTTTCAATGATTGGGATAAAAATATACGGAATGAGATAATAGCCAGAACATGTGCTGCTTCCGATGCAAGAATGGACGGAGTTACTTTACCTATATATAGCAATTCGGGAAGCGGAAATCAAGGAATAACCTGCACTCTTCCCATTTACTACTACGCACTGAAAATAAATGCTGACGACGATGCACTTATCCGGGCATTAACTCTTTCTCATCTGATGTCCATATACATAAAGAGCAAAATCGGAAGGTTGTCTGCTCTCTGCGGATTGACTAACGCTGCAATGGGAGTTGCAGCAGGGATAACATATCTTTCATCAGGAACATTTTCCCAAATTTGCTTTGCAATAAGAAATATGATAAACACCGTTACAGGTATGGTTTGCGACGGCGCTAAACCAAGTTGCGCTCTAAAGATGGCAACAGTTCTCAATTCAGCCTTTGATTCAGTCAAACTTGCACTCAACAATATTGTTGTAGACAATACTGACGGCATTGCAGAAGATGATATAGACTCATCTATAGAAAGTTTAGGCAAGATAGGACGCTATGCCATGTGCGAAACAGATGATATGATATTGTCTATTATGACACATAAAAAGCATTAATTTCCTCTTGAATGAAATAAATTCTTATAAAA
>JAFVAP010000038.1 GCA_017480455.1 Bacteroidales bacterium
CTTTCGTTGATGCAGACGATTTCGTAAATGAAGATTATATATCCTTGATGGTTGAACACATGGAAAGGGAAAATGCAGATGTCGTCTCATCTCAGCACAATAACATAGAGGAAAGCAAAAGCATAAAGATTGAAAGAAATGTTTACGGATTGTTTGACAAAGAAAGGATAAAAGAACTGCTGAAAACAAAATACCTTTATGACAAATCATCGGGCAAAACAGGAATAACCGTTTACCTGTGTACTAAACTCATCAAAAGGGAATTTGCGGAAGAAACATTGAAAGCAGGTTTAGGGCTTTGGTACGGCGAAGACCAAGTCGGCGTAACTTCTTTATTGCTTAGGATTAACTCACTTTATGTCAGCCGTGACTACTCTTACAACTATGTTATCCACACGGGACAAGTCACAAAGAAGATTGACTCCTCTATTTGGCAGGCACAGACTGATTGTTGGCAAAGAATAATTGACTTAGACAAAGAATGCCTGCTCAAAGAACAACTTCCGCTGAGAATGATGTTAAACATCAACGGTGTACTTGGCAGAATGTTCAAGGCAGGTTCTTCATTCAAAGAGTTCTCTTCTCAAATGAAACTCTTGAGAGAAAGTCCCGTGATGAGCATTCTTTTCAAAAAAAAGAGCATAGATTTGAAATATAATCTCAAAATCTTGTTTTACCTAATGAAATTCAGATTATACTTAGCAGAATACATCTTTTTAAAAATCACTAAATAAATATGATTAACCTTAAGACAAATATTCCTTCGGATTTTTTCAACGAAGAAGAGCGCTCAGGTTTTGTTATCAGCAGACAGATGAAAGAAATATGGGCAGTGGAATTGGATTTGTTGGCTGAATTTCAAAGAGTATGCAAAGCAAATTCAATAAACTATATAGCCTCGGGAGGAACTATGCTTGGGGCAGCAAGACACGGTGGATTTATTCCTTGGGACGATGATATTGATATTATGATGTCAAGAACGGATTATTCAAAACTGCTCTCGCTTTCAAAAGAATTTAAACTACCTTACTTTCTTCAGACTTACCAAAACGACAAAGGATTTTTCCGATGCTTTGCAAGACTGAGAAACTCGCTGACAACGGCAATACAAAACACTGAGAAAGACTGTCATTTCCGCTATAACCAAGGGATATTTATTGATATTTTCCCAATGGATAATCTTATTGACGATGAACAATTGCTGAAAAAACAGAGCAAAAAAGCACTTCACTTGCTCAAAAAGGCACTTTTCTACTCCTCTTTCCAATCAAGATACTATGAAGACAAAAACATAATGAAAAAAGTGATAAGACACAGGTTTTCAAGAGTACTTCCACTACGGGGACAGGACCTAAGATATTTGGAACTCTTCGACAAAGAATGCCAAAAGTACAACTCCGCTGAGACAGAAAAAGTAAGCCTGTTGTCTTTCCAATTCAACAACAGGGGACATGATATTTTAAGAAAAGACTTATCCCGAACCGTGGATATGGATTTTGAATTTCTGAAAATACCTGTGCCTTCGGATTATGACAGATTGCTGACACATAAATACGGTGATTGGAAAACTCCGTCTAAGATGCCGTCTTACCACGGCGAAATATTTTTTGATACCGACAAATCTTTCACACATTATATCTAAACCAAAAATGAAAAACATTCTTATCGTAGGAGGCGCTTCGGGAATAGGCTTATCTATTGCAGATGTTTTATCTCAGCGCAATGATGTTGAGAAAATATACATCGTAGACAAAAATCCGCCTAAAGAAGATTTGAAAAGCAAGAAAGCAGAGAGTTTTATCTTTGATTTAAATGAAGAAGACTATTCTTTTTTTGACAGATTTGACGATGCAGATGCTCTAATCATAACCGCAGGATTTGCAAAACTTGCTCTCTTTAAAGATTTGGACGATGAGTATATCAAAAATTCTTTCACTGTAAACAGCATTGCACCAATCAAAATAATAAAACACTTTTACAATAAGTTGCTTTCCGACAAAGATTTCTTTTGTTTGGTAATGGTAAGTATAGCAGGCTTTATGACATCTCCTTTTTACAGTGTCTACGGAGCAACTAAGGCTGCCTTGAAAATATTCATTGAGAGTGTGAATACTGAACTCTGCAAATCGGGTTCAACTAACAGGATACTCAATGTTTCACCCGGAAGTATCAAGGGGACTTCTTTCAACGGAGAAAAAACAGATTTGACCGCCACAAGGCAACTTGCTGAAGATATAATCCAGCATTTGGAACAGAAAGACGACCTTTTCATACCTCAATACGAAGAAGTGTTCAAACAAGTTTTGGAACGCTACAGAGAGGATTTCAGAAAAGAGGGTTTACATTCCTATGACTACAAACTCAATTCGGGAAGGATAAAATGAAAACACAGGAACTAAACGGCGAATTGCACTCACGGGCTTTGCTTTTGGGAAAAGAGTTTCACAGAATTTGCACTCAAAACGGCATTGATTACTTTATGCTCGGCGGAAGTATGCTCGGAGCCGTACGGCACAAAGGTTTCATTCCATGGGACGATGATATGGATTTCGGAGTTAAAAGAAAAGACTTTCAAAAACTCATACTGCTGTTAGAAAAAGAACTTCCGCATAAATATAAACTAATCTCAAGGAAAAACACTTCGGGTTTTTACGGCGGTTTCATAAAGATAGAAGACAGTGAAACCCTAATCAAAGAAGAACTTACCGACTTTGCCTACGGCGTAAGCATAGATATATTTCCTTTAGACAGAACCAACGGCAATTTTTCTCCGTTTTCAAAAAACCGTATAATAAATACGCTCTACAAAATACAGAACTACAGGTTCTATTCTTTGAAAAATTACTCCCCTACCAAACGTTTTATCTCACATATCCTGCACTTGATAAAATTTCCGCCTGACAAAGATTTCGTATTCAAGATAACAGAAAAATATCTTCTGAAAGACAAAGGGAATTTCTTGGCTAACCACTACGGAGCTTGGGGAATGAAAGAGACGGTTGAAGAAAAAATCTTTTCAAAGCCCGTCTTATATGATTTTGAAGACACAAAATTCTACGGAGTGAGCGAAAGCGATGCTTATCTCAAAGCCTTATACGGTGAAAACTACATGTCGTTGCCGCCCAAGGAAAAAAGAATAAACCACATAAAAGAGATAAAAATAATAAAATGAAAATACTCATAAACGCAAGCAATTTAAAAATCGGCGGAGGCTTACAAGTGGCTGATTCTTTTTGCAAAAATCTCATCAATTTTCCGTCTCACAGTTTTTTTGCCGTATTGAGCAGCAGCCTTTCAAAGACAGGTAAAGCCATTGAGAAGTATCCTAACATTGAGGTTTTTTCTTACGATATAAAAAACAATATATCCACACTTCTTTTCGGAAGAGACAAATTTTTGGATTGCTTAGTCAGAGAAAAGAAAGCAGACTGCGTTCTGACGATATTCGGTCCGTCGAGATGGAATCCTAAAATAAATCATCTGTCAGGCTTTGCTATGGGGCAGTTGGTTTTGAAAGACTCTCCGTTTTTCTCAAAACTGAGTATCAAGGATAAGATTTATTGGAAGTTTTTCTTCAATCTTTCCCGCAAATATTTGTTTAAGCGCAGCACTTCTTTATTTTACTCCGAAAATAAATATATTTCCGAATGCGCCGAAAAAATCCTAAAAGGTTCAAAATGCTATACCGTAACCAATTATTACAATCAAATATATGACAATCCCTCACTTTGGAAAGACAAAACCTTGAAGGATTTCGACGGAATAAGCCTGCTATGTATCTCTTCTTACTATCCGTTCAAAAATTTGGAAATTTCCATAGGGGCAAGCCGCATTCTGAAAGAGCGGCACAAAGATTTCTCATTCCGATTTATCTTCACGTGCTGCGAAGATGATTTTCCGCCAATGGACGAGAATATAAGAAATCATTTTGTCTTTCTCGGAAGAGTTGATTTGGAAGAGTGTCCGTCGCTATACCGCCAATGCGATTTGGTTTTTATGCCTTCGCTTATGGAATGCTTTACTGCCGTTTATCCTGAGGCCATGAAGATGCAACGTCCTTTGATTACCTCTGACCTACCCTTTGCAAGAAGTCTCTGCGGCAAAGCTGCGGAGTATTTTTCTCCGCTTTCGGAAGAAGACCTTGCCGAAAAAATATTCTCTTTGGCACAAAACAATCAAAGACAAAAAGAATTGATAAGCCAAGGCAAAGAACAGCTGAAACAATATGACAATTACAATCAGAGAAGTCAAAAGATAATAGACATTTTGGAAAAAGAATTTTCCTAAACTAACATATCGGAAAACTAACTCTGAAACACGTACCCTCGTTTTCTTTGCTTGTGAAACTTATGGTGCCGTCATAGGATTCTATAATGCTTTTTACTATTGTCAATCCTATTCCGTTGCCGTCTTGTTTTGTAGTAAAACGGGGAGTAAATATCTTTTGCTTGTCCTCATCTTTTATTCCGCAGCCGTTATCCTCTATCTCCACAAAGCAATATTCACTTTCCTTGCGTAAGGATATACTTATGCGGCCGTCTTCTTTGTTTTCAATGGCTTGATAAGCATTTTTCAACAAGTTGTTAAATATTCTCACAAATAGATTTTCATCTCCGAGAACAAATATTTCTTCCTTTGCCGAAACAAAATCAACACTTATTCCCTTGGAATTTTCAAATATGGTCTTGGCTGAAAGAATGCAATGTTTGATATCTGTTTTCTCCTTTTTGTTAGGCGAAGGCTTGCTGTAGTTGTTAAGTTCCGAAGCAATATTACTTATAGCATCTATCTGATTGATAAGAGACGGAGCAATGGAAGAAAACTTCTGTTCAAAGAGTTGCGGTTTCTCATTGTAGATTTTTTGCAGATACTGAATGGAAAGTTTCATAGGCGTAAGAGGATTGTTGATTTCGTGAGCCATTTGTGCAGCAAGTTCACGCCAAGAGGTATTTCTCTCCTGCTGACGCAAAAGATAGGAACTCTCTTCCAATTTTTCAAGCATAAGATTGTAACTCTTAATCAACTCACCCATTTCATCGTCCTTGTCCCATAGGATTTTGTCATTTTTACCCTCCAAATCAACTTTCTTTAACTTGTCTCTGAGCAACTGCAAAGGCTTAGTAATGAAATCACTCACAAGAATAAAGATGATAATTGAGATATTAATCCAGAATAAAAACATATTGATGAAATCATTCACCATTGTATTGATATTATCATCTAAAAGCTTTTGCTGATTTATGAAAGGAATGTTCACATAAGCCATTGTCCTGCCTGCATAGTCAGTAACAGGAGTATAAGATGCAAGAAAAGAAAGATTACCTATGCTTTCCTTGAGAGTAAAGAAACCATGTGAAGCCAAAAGATTGTTCTTAGCCTCGGGATTCATCTTCTTGGAGAGAAAACCCAAATCAAAGACGGAGTTTTGCGAAGACGCAACAAGGGTAAAGTTAGTATCATAGAGATTGATATCTGTAAGGTAGTTATTGGACAAAGAAAGCAAAAGATTGTTCACGTCTATATTGCCGTCAGAGGGCAAAAAGTTCTCCAATTCTATCTTTATACTGCCTGTTTTCTCCCTCAGGACTTCTTTATTATAAGTATTGTTGAATGAACGTATACTTCTGATGCTGAAAAAACCTGCTATCACTATGCCGACAACAAAAGAGCCTATAAGAAAAAAAAGAATGCTGCTGCGTATTCCGGGAGAAAGATTGATGAAATGCTTTGATGAATTGATGATAAATTCTATGCCTGCTATGATAATAAGAAGCAAAAAGAAGAGAGAAACAGCCCCGAGAATATTATAAGGAAGTTTGTAAGTGTAACAAACAAGATAAACATTGCCGTTATCTTCCAAAGTATAGGTTCTGTAATTCCGCTCGTTAGACCAACCTTTGGTAACGGAGGAAAGATTGTTATCAAAAATTCTTTCGCCGTAAGAGTAAACCAACTTGCCTTTGTGGTAACGTGCATAACTTATCCTCCCCTCCAATTTATCCTGTGAGGAAGTCAAAAGTCTGGTATAGTTCATATTTTTTGAGTTCTTCTTTTTAAGAAACTCCACAAAGATATTTGCTTCCTCGCTCTTGCATAGATAGATATAAGTGTTATCATTGTCAGATGGGTTGTCCTCCACCCAACAGAAAGCAGAGTCTATACGTCTCGCACCGTCAATGCGGTTTTCCACATAAGCGAGAATGCTGACGTAGTAATCCATAGGCTGAATCAACATAGAGTCCCTGTCTTCGAAAACAAGAGTTCCTATATGATAAGCATCGGACACTTCCTTAAAATAAATATCTTCCACATAATCTTCGGCTTGTGAATATTTTTTTTCGCTTATGAGTTTTGAAAACTCCTCATCGTTCTCCAATTCGCCGATTTTATTGACAAACTTTTCCTCCGTTTCAATATTTCTGCGGTTTGCCAGACTTTTAGCCCTTATTTCCACCTGCTGAGTCATCTCTTTGCTGGCAAAAAGTTCCATAGCCGAGCCGTAAACCACGGCTATAAAGAGTAATATCGCTATTTTGATAGCCAAAGACGATTTTTTTCTTCCGTCTGTCTTGAAAAGTTTTATTGTCAATACATACATAAGGAAGCCGCAGGCAGTGAGAATGAGGAAAAAAAGTACATTGTTGTAATTAATCTTCTGAGTGAAGAGGTAAAATGATATTTCCCTGTGATAAGAGCAAATCTTGTAGACCAAAAGAGCATTAAGCACATAGATAGGTAAAAGAAGCAGAAAAACATTGCGTTTTTTCTTTATCTCTTTTTTTAAGAGAAAGATAAACATAATGAAAACAAAAAATGCCGTAACTACAAAAAGGATGTCACAGACAAACAAACCGAACTCTCCCGGTTGGTATCCATAATCCGAATCGTCCAAAAAAAATGCCGTCTCCTCTCCTATCTTCACAGGGAGATGAGTCGGTTTTTCTGTCACCGCTATTCTCTTATCCAAAGTAAAAGGAGGTGCAAAGGTATTGGTATTGTATTCATTTTCAATCCTGTAATTGTTTTTCACTTTGTAAAGAAACAGAGTTTTTGTCCTGCCCTCCTGCTTTTCTTTTTTGAGATAGATGCCGTTAGGAAGAAAAACAAGTTTGGATTTTGAACTTATATCGGCAGGAATGCTCACCGTATTAACCGACCAGTAAGTAAGACTGTCGCCCGTAAAGACAAACTTATCACCTTTTTTTTCTATATCGGAATAAATTTTATTAACCTGATGCTCAAAGGTTTTTATCTTAGTATAAGGATAAACATTTATGAAAACAAAATACAAAAAAGTCAAACTCAAAAGAGAGAGTATGGTTAAAAGTATATTTTTCTTTATCTTGTGGTAAAACATCGCCGCATTTTCTTTTTGATATATAAGAATATAACGAAGAATAATAAGAAAAATTTTAAATCCCTGTCAAGCACTGAGAATAAAGATGCCGATTGTAAGCCTAAGGTAAAAAAAATAAAACTTGATTTCAGAAAAATGAAATCAAGTTTTAAGAAACTGAGATTTGATTTCAGCATAGCGAAACTTCGTTTTATTTTTCTGAAATCAAGTTTTATTTCCGGCAAAGACAGAGTTTTGATTTACAAATGATTATACCGAGGGTTTCTATACATTGTGTTCCCTCATTATGTCTTTGCTTATAAGTTCATAAATTGCTTTTTCCTCAGGGTTGAGCCTCTCTTTATGTTGCTCCATTATGGATTTTTCACCCCTTAGAGCAGGTCCTGTCTGACAATAAAAAGGTTGCTTATTTTTGATTGCCTCTGCCGTACGGTCAATAAGAGGAAAGAGAATACTCAAACTTAAATCATTCCTGCTTAATATTTTATCAGCTATATGAAAAAGATGATTAGGAAAATTGTTTACAAAAACGGCTGCAAGGTGAAGTGTTTGCCGCTGAGCATCAGTGAGAGTATAGTGTATGGAAGAAAGTTTCTCGGCAAGATTTTTAAGTTTCTCAGCCGCTTTCTCCGTGTTTGCCCAAGTACAGAGAGGGACTGAGTTAAAATCTATTTGCATTCCTTTTTTCAAAGTCTGCAAGGGATAGAACGAACCGTAATAAGAACAAAGGGATTGAAGAAAAGAAGTCTCTTTGAAACCCGATGTATGAACCAATATTTGATTGTTGCTCAAGGGTGCTTTCAAATCGTGCAATATATTGAGGGTCAGTTGTTCCAAAGCATCGTCTTTTACCGCCAAGATTATGAGTTCGGAGGCAAAATCCTCAGAACGGAAAGTCTGACGTGAAGAAATCATCTTGACATTCAAACCTTTCTCACTCATTCTTAAAAAATAATGCTCAGCCACATTACCTTTGCCTACTATGGTTACAGTTTTCATAATTTTGCTTTCCTATAGGGTCTTTACGTTTTTCTTTTACCTGCCGCTTAAAATCAGTAGTACAGAAGTGCATTGTGCAGGGAAAACCTGCACAATGCGTTCTTATTAATCTTATAATCCGATATTCTGTCTCCCTTTCCCTTGTTGTGTATGGCAAAAAGGGTTGTCACAATCCCTAAGTTAAGAATGTAAGTTACAGGATACGGAGAATTAGAGATTTATTCTTTCTATTGCAGTCTGTATTCTTTGAATTGATTCCTGTTTTCCCAAAAGTTTGAATATTTCAACCATATTTACACCCTTGGTATCGCCTACAATAGCCAAACGGATAGAATTCATAATCTGCCCCATATTCAATTCGTGTTCAGGAATGTATTTCATAAGAAATTCTTCTGCTTTTTCACCCCACTCATTGTTGTCCTCTATCTCAGAAAGTCGGGAAAGAATATCCGTAAGCACCGATCCCGTACCCTCTTTCCAACGCTTCTTCAAGGCTTTCTCAGCATAGGATTCGGGACGCAGGAAGAAATAGTCGCTGGTTTGCCATAAATCCTTTGCAAAAGAACATCTCTCTTTCACCAAAGAAACTACCTTTTCAGTAAATTCAAGCGTAGGAGTATAGCCTCTGTCATTGAGTTCTTTGATGTATTGCTGTGCAAGTTCATTGTCTGATACTGACTGAAGATATTGATGATTGAACCATTTGGCTTTTTCCATATCGAACTTAGCGCCGTGTTTGGATATTCTCTCTATGGAGAATTTATCTACCAACTCCTGCAAAGAGAACAACTCTTGTTCAGTTCCGTCGTTCCAACCCAAAAGAGCAAGCATATTAACCACCGCTTGAGGAAGATAACCGCTCTCTCTGTAGCCCGAAGATATCTCTCCGCTCTTAGGGTCGTGCCATTCCAAAGGAAAGACAGGAAAACCTAAGCGGTCGCCGTCACGTTTGGAAAGTTTGCCTTTGCCGTCAGGCTTAAGTATAAGCGGAAGATGGGCAAACACAGGCGCTTCCCAGCCAAAGGCTTTGTAAAGAGAAACATGCAAAGGGCAACTCGGCAACCACTCTTCACCTCTTATGACATGGGAAATCTTCATAAGATGGTCATCAACTATGTTTGCCAAATGATAAGTAGGCATACCGTCGCTCTTATACAAAACCTTGTCGTCCAAGAGTGAAGAATTAACCGAGATATGACCGCGTATAAGGTCATCGAATTCTATCTGTCCGTCTTTCTCAAACTTAAAACGGATAACGAAAGGCTCTCCGCTTTCTATAAGTCTCCGTGTCTCCTCCTCTGAAAGAGAAAGTGAGTTTCTGAGACCGAGTCTTGTATTGCAGTCATATTGAAAGGTCTTCTTCTCTGCTTCTGCCTCAGCACGCTTTTGAGCCAATTCTTCGGCAGTATCAAAAGCAAAATAAGCCTTTCCTTTTTCCACAAGTTCGAAAGCATAGTCTTTGTACATCGCTTTGCGCTCTGACTGCTTATAAGGGCCGTATTGTCCGCCTATTGACACTCCTTCGTCAAACTTTAAGCCCAACCATTTGAATGACTCTATGATATATTCCTCCGCACCGGGAACAAAACGTGTTTGGTCGGTATCTTCTATTCTTAAAAGAAAATCTCCGTTGTTCTTCTTAGCAAAAAGGTAGTTGTACAAGGCCGTTCTCACTCCTCCTATGTGCAAAGGACCTGTAGGAGACGGTGCAAATCTTACTCTTACTCTGTTTTCCATTTTTATATTGTTTTTATATTTATTTTTTTTATTCTTTATTCTAAGTTCTTATAAATGATTTCACGGCAAGGAAACTAAGTTTCGCTAAAATGAAATCAAAAAAAATTTCCTATCCTTTTTCTTTCTTAACTCCGAAGAGGAAAGATGCCAAAGGATTGCTTAACCTTATGACGCTGCTTATAGCCAAAGAAAAGGCAATGATAACAATGGCCACAATGAAAGTGCAACAAAACTCAACAAGAGGAACATGACAATCATTGAAAAAATTAAAAAAGTCCGGCAATTGGGTTTGCAGAAAGAAATAGTGAATAAGGTAGATATCCAAAGTACGTTTGCCGATGAATTTAAGAGAATTTGACAAAGTATCGTCTTTTTTGAAAAAGTCCCTGTTTTTATAAAATAACGCAAAGACTAAAGTCACTCCTGCAAGGCTTGTAACCAAAGGGAAGAGAATATGGCTGAAAGTTCTTGTTATAGGAGAAGAAAAGATATTGAAAAGAAAAAAAAGTGCTACTGCAAGAGTTATAAATTTCTTTTCCAAGATTAGCGAGGTAAACTGAGAGTAATATTTTCTTACCATTGCGCCTAAAACAAAGAAAAGAAAGAAGTTCCACTCCACAAGTGAGAGTATGCTGACTATAACCGTTTTCCGCTGCTCTAATGAAGCGCAATAGATAGCCAATGCTACAATTATTAAGAGTATATCTTTGGTTTTGTCCTTGACTTTCAACTTATTTATAATGGAAGTAAAAAGGAACCAAAAAGAAAAGAAAATCATAAGAACGTATGTAAACCAATAGCCCTCTTTGTTCCACTGCATAAGTCCCTTAGTTACGGAAAGGTGAAAAGTATAGCAATAAAGAACGAAAAAGATAAAAGGAGAAAGCAACTGTACCTTGAACTTCTTTTTGAAAAACAGAGTTCGGTTTTCCTTAGTCCAATAATCCATTGGCTTAAAAAAGACAAGACCTGCAACAAAGAAAAACAACGGCATTCTGAATTGAAGAAAATAATAGTTGTAAGTATGAATGAGTTCAGGACTGTCAAAATGCGCCCCGAAGTAAGTAATACTCACATGATACATAACAACTAAAATAATGGTAAATCCCCTTAAAGCGTCAATATATTCTATTCTTTGTTTCATCTTTTCTTCTTTTAGAATATTATTTTCAAAGAGAAACCTCCTTCGGTCGTTGAATTAGGATAAGAAGAAGAAATATAAGGCGTATTAACCGTTATGTCAAAGAAGGCTTTGAAGATAATCTTTTCCGTCAATGAGTATTCACCCGAAAGATTTAAGGTTGTAATCTTAGAACC
>JAFVAP010000039.1 GCA_017480455.1 Bacteroidales bacterium
GATAGAAACAGGAGAAGCAATAAAAGAGTCCATAGAAACGAAAACAGTAGTAGAAGCTCAGACAAAACAATACCAACAACAAGCATCTGATCTTGAAGCTCAGAACAAGGCTTTGCAGGAGCAATTAGCCTTATTACAAAAACAGGTGCAGAGCTTAGAAGAAGAAAGAGACAAGCTGATGCCACGAATTCAGGAAATGACAGAGCTGGCACAGCAATATCAAAGTTTATCAGAACAGGTAAACTCTCTTAAAAAGGCACAAAAAACCGCTGAAAGCCGTTTAAGTGAATTACAAGGACAAGTTTTAACTGCGGAAGAAGCAGAAAAAATTAGTTGTAAGAAAGTGCCGATGTTGGGAACAGTCTATGACATAACATACAAGGAGATTTTAGACCTTAAAGCTACTGCAACTGCTGTAAGAGATGTTAGAGCAAGAGGAGCATATCTCGATAGTAGGGAAAAAAGCCTTAATGAGAGAGAAAGAACAATAGACCAAAAGGAAGATGAAGTTGATCATAGACTTGCACTATTGTTTCGTCAGGCTGATGAGGTAGAAAGAAATCTTATTGCTTTAGTTAGAACAGAGCAAATAGCACGAAGAATAAAAAAAGAAGCTGATAGTGAGGGCTTAGAGAGTAAAGAAGAAATACAAGAAAATATAAGCAAAATTCGACAGAGCGTTGAGGAGACAAAGCAGCAGCAAACTCAAAGTCGCCCTCAAAAACGGCACAGATAGACAAATGGAAATCATTACCAAGTTGCAAAAAAAGTAAGTTGTTATTTTTTTAAAATAAGTAACTTTTAAATTTTTTCTAAAAGTGGCTTAGAGAGCGGTTTTTTCAAAAATAAAAAAATTCATTTGGTCTGATTTTTTGTTAGGGCAAGGACAATTTGTAAGTTTTCCTTAAAAGCAAAAAACAGGAGCGTGTTTACGCTCCTGTTAATTTACCATCTGAAACTTTCGGGAATACCTTTGCTGTCGAGATATTTTTTTCGGGCTTTTTCTCTTTCTTCTTCTGTTGGTGCTGTTTTGTAGGTTGTGTATAACTCTCGGTCTGTTATTTTTTGCACTTTGTCGGTAAGACCGCTGAATACTCGTTTATCTAACTCTTCTGGTACTTCTTCTCCCTCAGAGGTTATAACATAGTACCTGAGTATATCGTAAAATAAATCTTCCGGTATCTGTATATTTGCCATTTTTAGTCCTCCTCTGTGTATTCGGGGTATCTGAGCTTGATAGCTTCCCAGTAGTAAGGAGCATCGTTGCAAGCAAACAGGTGAATAGGGGAGTAATGTTCGCTCGGTAAGTCCCTCTCGTAGCCGTCTGAGCCTATGTAAATCTTATTATCATAACAATAGCCGTTGTAGAGATTAAACGCCATACGGGTTGTTTTCAGGCTTGTATGGGTCTGCCACGCTTTATCAAGTCCTTCTACAAGAATTATTCTCTCATCGAAGTCGTACAGATCGCTGATATGCTTGCGACAGTCTTCGTTAAGAGCCAGTAGATATGCGAGAGCTGTTCTTTCGGTGTCTGTGTGAGTGAGCTGCATTTTGTCTAAAATCTGATAAAAAGCGTTTTCGTGATTATTGTCCTTGAAAATCATATTAATCTACCTCTCTTAGTCTTAATGGGTTTCCTTTGAGTTTTAGCATTTGTTTGAGTGTTTCATCTGAATAACAAGCTATATCACCGGTTTCGGTTTCTAATGATAATCCTAATATTTTTATTACGATAGCCAGTTGCATTGGTGAAAGGGAAAGTGTATCTGAGTTTCCTCCTCCTAAATACATTGTGAGTTCAGCTCCTGCTATTACCTCTTCTCCGTTAATCATTAGTTTCACTCTCCCTTATTTCTGATGGTAATTCGCCGACTGTGGCTTCAAAATCATTGCTTTCTTTCATTGTATTTTCTTCTAATGCAGGTCTTTTTGTCCTATTTAGCGTGATTTTGTCTATTGGTTCTTCAGTTTCGTAGTAAGACAGTAAGATTTGTCGCTTAGTGTCATTACCTTTCATCAGAATATTAGGGTTTACAAGCCAAGCACCATTTTGAACTTTCTTGATGAAGTTGTTCTCTTGTAATTTTTTCATTATTCTTGCGATTGTTGTCGAGCTGCATCCGGTATCTTTGGATATTTTTTTGTATGTTCCGATGAATATATTATTACTTGGGTTTGTGTTCTCCACTATGTATATGAATATATCAAGTTGTCTGCTATCTATTATGCCTAATACGGTCAGGAAGTCCATTAAATAGCATTTCCAAAAGTTCTTTGTACCATAAGTTCTCTTTGTTATTTGATCTACCCATATAATTTCGCCTGTTTGAGTATCAACTAACTCTCTCTTTCTTTGTCCTACTAATGTCTGTGTTTGACTTATGTACTCCATATTTTTATCATATTCCAAATTTATTACTCCTTCACTTTAATTTGAGTAAAGTGAACAGTTTAGTTATCATACCATACACTTTATCCAAAATAAATTATAATTTATCTTTAAATAAAAGTCAACACTTTATTCAAAATAAAGCAAACACTAAACAGATGTAAAGCGTTTAGTATCATAAAGTAAAGTGCCAAAAAACCTTGAAAGCCGCATAAATACTGACTTTTTGGGCATTTTCTTTTAATTTTGCTCTCTTCTATATAGCAATCATAAGTTTCTTCAAAAAGGGTAGTACAACGGCGGTGTACCACACCGCCGTATAAGGCATTTAGGAGAAATGGTTTATTGAACTTTTCTCTCCGTTGCGTTATAATACTAAAAGATTATAAACGGAGATTTTAATATTATGGAAATGACAATAAAGCAGCTCGCCGTTCAGTTGGGCGTTAGCAAGACAACAATCAGTAAGATAATATCTGCGTTGGGGTTGCAAGGTAAGTTAAAGCGTTCCGGCAATAAGTATCTGCTATCAGATATGCAAATTGAAATGGTAAAATCGCAAATCGAAAGCCAAAAAACACAAACTGCAAACAAAAAAATGCAAACTGTTAGCGAGAATGTGGGGCTTGAAGTCCCAAAAACGCAAACCGAAAGCGAAAAAACGCAAATTCAAGTCCAAAAATCGCAAACCACAAACCAAGAATTGCAAACTGAATACCAAAATTTGCAATTTCAAGACCAAAAGATGCAACTTGAAAACCAAAAGTCACTAATTGAAGTCTTACAGAAGCAGTTAGCACTTCTGAATGAGCAGTTAGGCATTAAAGACGGGCAGATTAGAGCTTATCAGGAACAGATACGCATTTTGACTGACAGCCTACACGATGCAACAGCAGCTTTATCGGCAGAACAAGCTCTACACGCTGGAACGATACAACGTCAACTCGTTGAACAAAGTAGCAAAGAAGATGTTTCACCAGAAGAACAAACTCAGCCAAAACAGAAACAGAGTTTTTTATCGAGAATATTTGAAAAGAGGAGCAAATAACTATGAAGAAAAATAATCTGGTGACACCTGTTTTAAAATGGGTAGGGGGTAAAAGACAGTTATTGAACACATTTAAGCCGTTATTTCCACGAAAGATTACAACATACTGTGAGCCGTTTTTTGGTGGTGGAGCCGTATTGTTTGATTTGCAGCCTAAAAAAGCTCTCGTGAACGATATAAATAGTGATTTAATACTGGTATATACCGTTATTCGTGATAGTGTAGATGAGCTTATCAAGAGACTTGAACAGTTCGAGAACACATCTGAGATGTTTTATGCTGTTCGAGACTGGGACAGAGATCGTGAACACTATGATGCTCGAAGTGATGTGGAACGAGCTGCAAGGATAATTTACCTTAATAAGACTTGCTATAATGGTCTGTATCGAGTAAACAATGCAGGAGAATTTAATTCGCCTTTTGGTAACTACAAAAATCCTAATATTGTCAATGCTCCTGTATTAAGAGCAGTAAGTACTTACTTTAATACTGCTGAAATTAGTTTTAGTACCGTAGATTATGCGGAGTTGCTGCAAAGTGTTCGTCGAGGTACTTTTGTGTACCTTGATCCACCTTATGACCCTGTGTCCGATACATCGAGCTTTACAGGCTATTCAAGAGGTGGCTTTACAAAGGACGACCAAATTAGACTCCGTGAATGCTGTGATGATGTAGGACGGATTTTGCGGACATTCAAAATAAAAAAGAATGTGGAGGTAACAGACAATGGCAAAATCATTATTTGAGGAACTGGGCGGCAAATACGAAAGGCAAGGGGATTATTTGATACCGTGCTTAACTGTACCC
>JAFVAP010000040.1 GCA_017480455.1 Bacteroidales bacterium
ATTTGAATTGGGTACTAGGGAAAATGAGACTGTTGCACAATCCAATAATGCAGAAAATAATTAATTTCAAAAGAATTTAAGAAAAAATTAAAAGGATGGGACAGAAAACAAATCCGATAGGAAACAGGCTGACTATCACCAGAGGTTGGGATTCCAATTGGTATGGTGGAAGAACGTTTGGGTCTAAATTGGTCGAAGATGATAAGATAAGAAAATATCTTGGTGTACGTTTGAGCAATGCGGAGATTGCAAAAATTTATATTGAGCGTACATTGAAGCGCATAACGGTTACTATTAACACTGCAAAGCCTGGCTTTATTATAGGTAAGAATGGACAGGAAGTTGATAAGATAAAAGAAGAACTTAAAAAACTTACAGAGAAAGAGGTTCAGATAAATATTTTAGAAGTAAAGCGTCCTGAACTTGAGGCTCGTTTGGTTGCTGATAATATAGCACGCCAGATAGAAGGAAGAGTCTCCTATAGAAAGGCTGTTAAGATGGCTATAACATCTACAATGAGAGTTGGAGCCGAGGGTATAAAGGTTTCGGTTTCGGGTCGTATAGGTGGAGCTGAGATGGCTAGAACGGAGCATTATAAAGAAGGAAGGACTCCGTTGCATACGCTTAGAGCTGATATTGATTATGCATTAGCTGAAGCTCATACAACTTATGGTCGTATAGGAGTTAAGGTTTGGATCTGTAAGGGCATAGTTTATAATAAAGTGGAAATAGTTCCGTCTACTATTGGCGGTGCTATGAAAGATGGCAATAGAGGTAACCAGAGATATGGAATGAATCCTCGTCTTCGTCGTAGAAATAATAAGGATAATAAATAAGCATTAGATATGTTACAGCCAAATAAGACAAAATACAGAAAGCAACAGAAGGGTAAGATGAAGGGGATGGCTTTTAGAGGCCACGAGTTATCTTTTGGTAGTTTTGGAATTAAATCATTAGATACGTCTTTCATTACAGGTCGTCAGATAGAGGCTGCTCGTCAGGCTATCACGCGTTATATGAAGCGTGAAGGACAACTTTGGATTAGAATTTTCCCGGATAAACCGATTACCAAAAAACCTAATGAGGTCCGTATGGGTAAGGGAAAAGGTGCTCCAGAGTACTTTGTAGCTAGAGTAAAACCCGGAACTATATTATTTGAAGCAGAAGGAGTTCCTGTTGCTATTGCAAAAGAAGCAATGAGACTTGGTGCGCAGAAGTTACCTGTTATAACTAAGTTCATAGTGCGTAGAGATTATGTTGAAAAGTAGAAACGTAAGGAGGAGATAGACGATGAAAAATAATTTAGGTCTGAAAGAACTTTCTGATAAGGAATTACGGGAAAGACTTGAGGCAGAGCAAATGCAATTAGTTAGAATGAAGATTAATCATGCTGTATCTCCGTTGGAGAATCCTAATTTATTAGCAACTGCCCGTAAAAATATTGCGAGAATAAATACAGAAATATCTCTTAGGAAGAAGTCTTCTAAGTAGTTTGGAGTATAAAAAATTAAAGTTCATAAAGATGGAAAGAAATCTTAGAAAAGAAAAAGTCGGTGTAGTTGTAAGTGATAAGATGGATAAGACCATAAATGTTTTGGTTGAGAGAAAAGTTAAGCACCCAAAATATGGTAAGTTCCTAAAGAAGAGCAATAAGTTTATGGCACACGACGAGAAAAGTGAGGCTAGGATTGGGGATACCGTGCGCATAATGGAGACTAGGCCTTTAAGTAAGAATAAATGTTGGAGATTAGTAGAGATAATAGAAAAAGCTAAATAGGATATGATACAACAGGAAACGAGATTGGTTGTTGCCGATAATAGTGGAGCTAAAAATGTTTTATGTATCAGAGTATTGGGTGGTACTAAAACTCGTTATGCTTCAGTTGGAGATAAAATAGTTGTAGCAGTAAAAGATGCTTTACCTGCAGGTAATGTAAAGAAAGGCTCTGTGTCTAAAGCTGTTGTTGTTAGAACGAAGAAAGAGATTCGCAGGCAAGATGGCTCTTATATCCGTTTTGATGACAATGCTTGTGTTTTACTTACTGCTACAGACGAATTGAGAGGAACTCGTATTTTTGGACCAGTTGCAAGAGAATTGCGTGAAAAACAATTTATGAAGATTGTTTCTTTGGCTCCGGAGGTATTGTAAAAACTAAAAAAATTACGTGATATGAAATTGCATATAAAAAAGGGTGATACGGTTAAAGTTATTGCTGGCAATTCAAAAGGATTGACCGGTAAAGTTTTGGTCGTTTATCCTACTGAAAATAGGGCTATTGTTGAGGGTGTTAATAAGATAAAGAAACACACAAAACCAAATCCGAGAAATACTCAAGGAGGTATAATAGAGAAAGAAGCTCCGGTTCATATTTCTAATCTTATGGTTGTAGATGCAAAAGGAAATGCAACTAGAATAGGAAGACGCCTTGACGAGAAAACAAATAAGTTAGTGCGTTATTCTAAAAAAACAGGGGAGGTTATAAAATAATGGAATACAGTCCAAGATTAAAAAATAAATATAAAGAGGAAATTATTCAGTCTCTGATAAAAGAGTACAACTACAGTACTATAATGCAAGTCCCTCGTCTTTTAAAGATATCTCTTAACCAAGGTTTGGGAAAGTTAGCTTTAAATGATAAAAAAGTTATAGATAAGGGTGTTGAGGAAATGACGGTTGTTGCAGGTCAAAAAGCTGTAGCAACTAAGTCAAAGAAGGATATATCCAATTTCAAGTTAAGAAAAGGTATGCCTGTCGGTGTTCGTGTTACCCTTAGAGGAGATAAGATGTATGAGTTCCTTGATAGATTAATATCTACTGCAATACCTCGAATAAGAGATTTTAGAGGTATTGATGCAAAGGGATTTGACGGAAGAGGAAATTATACTTTTGGTATTCAGGAACAGATTATATTTCCTGAAATTGATATAGACAAAATAGATCATATTAATGGAATGGATATAACTTTTGTTACATCTGCGAATACAGATAAAGAGGCATATTCATTGTTGAAAGCATTTGGTTTCCCATTTAAGAATGAATCAGAAAAATAAGATCAAAAAATGGCTAAAGAATCAATAAAAGCGAGAGAAAAGAAGAGAGAGTATTTGGTAAAAAAGTATGCTGCTAAGCGTCAGGCTTTGTTGGAGGCCGGTGATTATGAAGGCTTACAAAAGTTACCTAAAAATGCGTCTCCGGTTCGTTTGCATAACCGTTGTAAGTTAACAGGTAGACCAAAAGGTTATATGAGGCAATTTGGCATTTCTAGGATTAATTTCAGAGAAATGGCATTGGCAGGTTTGATTCCAGGAGTAAAAAAATCTTCCTGGTAAGATAATACCACCAGTAAAAATTAGTAAATTAATAATAAAAAGAGAAAGAAATGTTAACAGATCCAATTGCAGATTATTTGACCCGTCTTAGAAACGCAGTGAATGCGGGCCATAGGGTCGTTGAAATTCCTTCTTCAAAGATGAAAAAGGAAATTACAAAGATACTTTTCGATAAGGGGTATATATTGAATTATAAGTTTAATGATGAGGATTTTCCTAGAACTATAAAGATAGCATTGAAGTACCATCAACAAACAAAAGAGCCTGCAATATCAATGTTGCGTAGAGTAAGTACTCCTGGTTTGAGAAAGTATGTTGGTGTTAATGATTTGCCAAGGGTATTAAATGGTTTGGGTATTGCCATTATTTCAACGTCTAGAGGTTTAATGACTGACAAGGAAGCTAGAATGTTGAAAGTTGGAGGTGAAGTAATTTGTTATGTAAGTTAACGACGTGGAGGATATAAAATGTCAAGAATAGGAAAATTACCGATCAATATACCTAATGGGGTAGAGATAGATATTAAGGATAATGTTGTTACTGTAAAAGGAAAATTAGGAACGTTACAGCAGTCAGTAGATCCTTGTATAAGTTTGAATGTAGAGGATAATATTTTGCATTTGACCCGTGAATCAGATTCAAAAAGGCATAAATCTATGCATGGATTGTACAGAGCCTTGATTAATAATATGGTTATTGGTGTCTCAGAAGGTTTCCATACTACACAAGAAGTCATAGGTGTTGGTTATAAAGCACAGGCTCAAGGTCAAGTTCTTGAACTTGCTTTGGGTTATTCGCATAGTATCTATATGGTATTGCCGGATGAGATAAAAGTTGAGACTATTACTGAGAAAGGAAAGAACCCTTTAATTAAGATGACTTGTTGTGATAAACAACTGATAGGTCAAGTAGCAGCAAAGATTCGTTCATTGCGTAAACCTGAACCTTATAAAGGAAAAGGAATTCGTTTTGAAGGTGAAGTTATTCGTAAGAAAGCCGGTAAAGCTGCAGCAAAATAGCATTTTGAAAATAAAGTAATCTGAGGATACATACATGGCAACGAAGAAAGATTTAAGAAGATTAAAGATTAAGATGAGGATAAGAAAAAGAGTTAGTGGTACAGCTCAGAAACCTCGTCTTACAGTATTTAGGAGTAATAAAGAAATTTATGCTCAATTAGTTGATGATGTGAACAGAGTAACATTGGCTGCTGCTTCTTCAATGGAAAGAGGTTTTCAAAAGAGTGGAACTAAAACAGATGTAGCTACTCTTGTAGGAAAGTCAATCGCAGAGAGAGCAAAAGAGAAAGGCATTGAAACTGTTGTTTTTGACAGAAATGGCTACTTGTATCATGGTCGTGTTAAGGCTTTGGCTGATTCAGCAAGAGAAAATGGTTTAAAATTCTAAGACAATGGCAGAACTAAATATCAAAAGAGTAAAATCAAGCGAGGTAGAATTTAACGATAAGCTTGTAAGCATAAATAGAGTTACAAAGGTAACTAAGGGAGGTAGAACTTTTAGTTTTTCTGCCATAGTTGTAGTAGGAAACGGCAATGGTATAGTTGGATACGGCTTGGGAAAAGCAAAAGAAGTTGCTGCTGCTATATCGAAAGGTTCAGATGATGCTAAAAAGAACCTTATCAAAGTTCCTATTTTAAAAGGAACTATTCCTCATGAGCAGGAAGGTAAGTATAGCGGGGCAAGGGTATTTTTAAAGCCTGCAGCTCCAGGTACAGGTGTTATCGCGGGAGGTGCTATGCGTGCTGTTTTGGAAAGTGTGGGTGTGAAAGATGTGCTTGCTAAGTCAAAAGGCTCTTCTAATCCTCATAGTGTTGTTAAAGCTACTATAGCAGCATTGTTGAAAATGAAAGATCCATATACTGTTGCTAAGTTGCGCGGAATAGAAATGGATAGAGTCTTTAACGGATAAAATCAATTGTAGACATGAAAGTAAGAGTAACTCAAATAAAAAGTGGTATAGGGTATCCACAGCGTCAGAAAGCAACTTTAAAATCTTTGGGTTTGAGAAAAATGCATCAGTCAAGAGAGCACGAACTTAATCCTCAAATTCAAGGTATGATAGAAAAAGTGAAACACTTAATTAAGATTGAAGAGGTTGATTAATTTAAATAACGGAAATTAATTATGGATTTAAGCAATTTAAAACCGGCATTAGGTTCAACAAAGAGCCGTAAAAGGATTGGTAGAGGACAAGGATCAGGTTATGGCGGTACGTCTACGAGAGGACATAAGGGAGCAAAATCCCGTTCAGGCTATAGTAGAAAAGTCGGCTTTGAGGGTGGTCAGATGCCTTTGTATAGATTGTTACCTAAGTTTGGATTCAAAAATATAAATAGAGTAGAGTATACTGCTATTAATTTGGATACATTGGAGCAGTTATCTACAACTTTGGGCACCAATGATATTACATTGGATATTCTTAGAAAAGCACGTGTTATATCGAATGGCGAGAATGTTAAGGTCTTGGGAAGAGGAGAGATAACTAAAGCTGTAAATGTGACGGTTAATGCTATATCTAAGAGTGCTAAGGCTGCTATAGAGTCTAAAGGCGGTGTAGTTACCATAATCTAAAAATCACAAATAATGAAGCGATTTATAAATACAGTCAAAAATATTTGGAGCATCAGTGATTTAAGAACCAAAATTATTTACACTTTGTCTTTGATTTTGGTTTACAGAATTGGCTCTTATGTTGTAATTCCGGGTATTAATCCGTCTGATTTAGGTGCGTTGCAAAGTCAGACACAGGATGGAGTTTTAGGTTTGTTGAATATGTTCTCAGGTGGTGCATTTTCAAATGCCTCCATTTTTGCGTTGGGTATAATGCCTTATATTACGGCTTCAATTGTAGTTCAATTATTGACTATGGTTGTGCCTTATTTTATGAAAATGCAACGCGAGGGTGAAAGCGGAAGAAATAAGATAAATCAAATAACACGTTGGTTAACAGTTGTTGTTACTATATTTCAGTCTTTTGCCTATTTGGCCAATCTTAGAAATCAGTTGCAGGGTGCACATATTTTCAACATATTCGGAGGTAATAATATAACCTTCTTGAATTGGGTGTTACCTATTTCAATATTGTTGACTTGTGGTACGCTTTTCGTTATGTGGTTAGGTGAAAGAATCACCGATAGAGGAATTGGAAACGGTATATCTTTGTTGATTATGGTGGGTATTATAGCTCGTTTACCGTTTGCTTTGTTTGCAGAGTTCGCTTCCAGAATGGAAAGTCAAGCAGGACAGTTGGTCATTTTATTTGTAGAATTAATAATTTGGCTTGTTGTTATAATGCTTTGTATCTTATTGGTTCAAGGAACAAGGAGAATACCTGTTCAATATGCAAAGCGAATTGTTGGAAATAAACAATACGGTGGTGTAAGACAGTATATACCTATTAAA
>JAFVAP010000041.1 GCA_017480455.1 Bacteroidales bacterium
AAGAACTTTTCAATAAAACTTTGCCAAGAATGAAATACGATAATATTCTTTTTTCTCAAAATATTTAAACATTATAATTTTTATGTATATCTTTGCAAAGAATATTTACCTCTCTTACACACTTTTTAATATAGTATCCTGTTTTTCTATTTTAATAAGAAAGAACAGTGTTTCGGAACAAGGAAATAATGAAATGGCAGACTGAAATAAAGACATAGAAAAATAAAACCAAGTTTCAATTTTCTGAAACTTCGTTTTAAAAAGCTGAGACTTGATTTTAATTTTCTGAAACGAAGTTTTATTTTTATCAGATTAAGTATTAATTTTTTGTTACAAGGATTTTGCCTTCGGCTTTTTTGTTTATCCTTTTATGCAGCGGTGATATAGTGTTGCAATATGGTTTTTACTCCTATTAAAATCAAGATTAAACCTCCTGTAATCAAGGCAAAGGGAGGTTTTATGAAATTTACTTTTTCTCCTGTTTTAACTCCGGTTAATGACATTATGAATGTTATGACGAATATCAAAACAATGGCAAGTAATTGTTCGCCTACGACCCAGCCCATGCCGACAAAACTTATTCCGACAATGAGTGCGTCGATGCTTGTTGCAATGCTGAGCAACAATATGACTTTCATCGAAGATACATCGAAGACCTTTTCTTTCAATTTATAGTTTCTGCCTTCCAAAAACATTTTTAAGCCTATGATAAACAGCAATGCGAATGAAATCCACGAAGTCATGGACTCCAGAAAGTCAAAGGCGAAAGAAGAAAACACCGACCCTATTAACGGCATCAAAGCTTGAAAAAATGCAAAGAAAAAAGCCATGAGCAGAGTCCTTTTTTTGCTGAGTGTTTTTTGCAAACCGCAGGTTATACTGACAGTGAAGCAGTCCATGGAAAGGGCTAAGCCCAAGAAGAAAGCTTGTATGAAAAATCCTATACTAAGCATTGTATATCCGTTTTGTTAATTCAATAAATTGATTGGGAGAAAGTTGCTCCGCTCTTTTGGTTAAGATTTCTTCAGGCAGGTTTTCCAAACTCTTGCCCAAAGGTTTGAGAGCCTGTCTCAGCATTTTCCTTCTCTGATTGAAAGCCGTCTTAACCACGTTTATAAAAAGTTTTTCCTCAACTCCTAAATCCGTAACATTGTTTCTTTTCAACCTTATGACGGCAGATTGAACCTCGGGCATAGGGTCAAAATCCGTGTTGGGAACTTCAAAAAGATATTCCCTGTCATAAAAAACCGAAAGCAGGACAGAAAGAATTCCGTAAGTCTTTGAACCTTCCCTTGCAGCGGTTCTTTGAGCCACTTCTTTCTGAAACATACCCACGACTTCCTTTACAATATCCTTGTTCTCAAAAACTTTAAAGAGAATAAGATTAGAAATATTGTAGGGAAAGTTTCCTATAAGTGAAAAATCCTCATTGTGAAACAGTGCGTGCAAATCTGCTTTCAGAAAGTCACCTTCAATAATTTTGCCCTCCAATTCAGGATAGCAGTTCCTAAGATAAACAACGGACTCTCTGTCTATTTCAACTATGCGGAAGTTTCCGAGATTTTTTTTGCTGAGGTATTTAGACAATACGCCCATTCCTGCACCTACCTCCAAGACATTTCCTTTTGACTCAAGGGAAGCAACAATATCCATGGCAACTTGCTCATTGATGAGAAAATGTTGTCCTAAAGATTTCTTAGCTCTGACTTTTTTCATGGTGAAAATTTGACTTAATAACGTTGCTTTTTACAAATTATTGTCATTTTCTTCATTTCAATACATTAGATTGCAGCCCCGTATATCAGAATAATCTAAACGCCCCATTATTTCAAAATCTCCGTCTTCCGTTTTTTTACCCAAATCCTGCGTTTGGATAAAACAGCATGTGGAAATATTGGCTAAGTCAATTATGTTTATTACTCCTGTTCTCTTTTGCGGGAGACTGTGCCTGTAATCATTGACTTCTTTGATTATTGTTTTCATTTGTTTGGGTGTTTTGAACACTCCTCCGCCCCGTGAATAGGCTTGGGAAAACAATTCGCACATACCGTATTCGGAGGCAATGTTTTGTACGTTTAATCTCTTTTTCAATATTTTGTGAACTTCCTCTTTGGTCATTTCTTTGCGTCTTCCTTTCATTCCGCCCGTCTCAAAAATTACCGTATCTTTGAGATTGGTTTCATAATTCTCAGCCAAATCGAGTAGGGCGTAAGTAACGCCGAAGAGAATTGTTTTTATATTGTGCTCTTTGTTGTATTCCAAAGCAGCAATTACGGATTGCAAGTCGTGAGAGTAGAAACCGCTGGTCTTATGCTTGCTTTTCCTTATAAAATAATCTGTCATGCAGATAAGGGAAGAATGTCCCTGTTCAATGTAATTAGGTAAAAGACATATAAAAGAGTAGTCTTCAAGGTCAGAAAAGAATTGTGAGAAACAGGAAACGGTATTCTCCAGATAGAAATCTTTATTATAGACTAAGTGTTTGCTTCTTATGAGCGAGCCTGTCCCCGAAGAGAGAAAGTAATCTTCTTCCTGCAAGTTGTCAAAGCAAGTTACCCTGTGAGTTTTGAAAAAACTGATAGGCAGAAAAGGTATTTCGTTGTAGTTAGTTATACTTTCTATCTTATAATTCAGTAAATTGCACCAGCGTTGAAAGACTTCGCATCTCTCATATTGAAACCTCAGAGCCTCAAGACATAGATTAAAGAAATCTTTTTCATTTTTTATGTTTTCTATTTTCTGAGTCCAATCGTAAAAAAATTTATCTCCTGCCTCAAAATTATTCATCTTTTTTCTTGTATCTTTGCAATTCCTTTCTATAACGTGGAAAAAAGTTTTTAAGTGTAAGAATCAAATGAAAAATATACTGTCATCAAGGCGTTTTGTTATAATAGGAATCTTTGTTGCCGTGGGTTTGGTCTTTGCAATCAGATTACTGTATATTCAAATAATAGATGATACTTACAGAGAGCTGGCTAACAGGAACGCTTTGAGGTATGTGACTCAGTATCCTTCAAGAGGATTGGTCTATGACAGATATGGCAAACTCCTTGTCTACAATGAGATTGTCTATGATCTTATGGTAATTCCCCGACAGGTGAAAAACATAGATACAAACGAATTTTGCTCTCTTTTAAAAATAACAAAAGAGGATTTTGTTAAAAAAATGGACAAGGCAAAAAAATATTCTATGTATGCGCCTTCTTTTTTTGAAAAACAAATATCAAAAGAGGATTTTGCAACTCTTCAAGAACGTCTTTACATATTTCAAGGTTTTTATGCGCAAAAAAGAACCATTCGCTCGTATCCTGACAGCGTGGCTGCGGCTGTTTTAGGCTACATCGGGGAAGTAAATGACAAAAAGATAGAACAAGATTCCTATTATAAGAGAGGAGATTACATAGGAATAAGCGGAATAGAGAGAAGTTACGAAAAAATTCTCAGGGGAGAGAAAGGCAATAAGGTTACATTGGTTGATGTTCACAACAGAGAGAAAGGCTCATTCCAGGACGGTAAGTTTGATGTGCCTGCCGTAGCAGGACAAAATCTCTACTCCACTATAGACCTTGACTTGCAGAAATATGCAGAGAAATTGATGAAAAACAAGAGAGGCTCCGTTGTTGCCATAGAACCCAAGAGCGGAGAAGTGCTTTGCTTTGTTTCTGCGCCGTCTTACGACCCCAATCTTTTGGCAGGAAGGGAGCGAGGCAAAAACTACAAGATGCTGAACGAAGATATATCCAAGCCTTTGTTTAACAGAGCCCTCATGGCTCAGTATCCTCCCGGAAGTATATTTAAAGTTGCCCAAGCCTTAGTTGCTTTGGATATGGGTGTTATTTCACCTGAGAGTGGTTTTCCTTGCGATAAAGGTTTGGTAGGTTGCCATAATCACCCTTATGCTTCGAGAGTGAGAGATGCAATCAAGATGTCGTGCAACCCTTATTTTTATCGTGTTTTCCAAAGAGAAGTTCAGCAAGTTAATCCTAAGACAGGCAGACCTGACAGCAAATACGGTCTTTCCCTTTGGACTTCTGCCATGAACAGAATGGGCTTCGGTACACGTATGGATATAGATTTGCCGAGCGTAACCAAAGGTCATATTCCCGATACTTCATTTTACAACCGTTGGTACCCGACAGGCTGGAATTTTTATACGATTTACTCCAACAGTATAGGACAAGGAGAAGTTATGGTCGTGCCTATACAGATGGCAAACTTCGCTGCGCTGGTTGCAAACAGGGGTTGGTATATTACGCCTCATCTTGTTAAGGCTTTCGGAGGAGACAATGAAGGGAAGCATGCTAAGATATACAAAAAATATACTGAGAAACACTATTCCCTTATAGCTTCTTCGTGGTGGAACATAGCGGTTGAGGGTATGTGGGCCGTAGTTCACGAGGGCGGAGGTACGGGTCACCGCGCTGATGTGCCGGGTCTGAACGTCTGTGGCAAGACAGGAACGGCTGAAAACATAGGTGCAGACCATTCTGTTTTCATTGCTTTTGCTCCTAAGGAGAATCCGCAGATTGCCGTTTCGGTTTACGTTGAGAATGCAAGAGGCGGCGGCGGTACATGGGCGGCCCCTATCGCAGGATTGATAATAGAGAAATACATAAAGAGGGAAGTGGAGCGTCAAGATGTGGAAAAAACTTATATGGAGGCTGCTCCGTGTCAGCCTTTGCCTCTCAGAGGAGGCTCTTCTAAAGCAAAGAAGGCTCAAAAGTCATCTTCAACTTCTTCAAACGATGCCTCATCTTCGGGAGATGGCCAACAGGCCAACTCTTCACAAGCAAACAATGACTGAAAATAAAATAACCTTATCATCATGGACAGACATACTCAAAGCATATTGAAAAACATAGAGTGGAAACTTGTCATTGCGTTTCTTTTTCTTGTCATGGCAGGGTGGTTAAGCATTTATGCTGCGGTCTATGACGGAGAGCATTCAAGTATTTTTGATTTCTCCTGCCGTTACGGAAAACAAATTGTTTGGATTCTTACTTCCCTGCTCATAGCTCTTTTTGTCATGATAGTAGACCCTAAATTCTTTTCTCAGACTTCTTATATCATATATATTATTTGCATAGCCATGCTCGTCGTTGTCTTGGTTATGGGAAGCGTAACTAAGGGAGCGAGAAGTTGGCTCGGCGTAGGAGATTTCGGCATTCAGCCTTCGGAGTTTGCAAAGACGGCAACGGCACTTGCACTTGCTAAATACCTCTCGGCAATCAACGTTGATATGAAACAATGGCAAACAAAACTCACTGCCATAGGTATAGTTGCTTTGCCGATGCTTTTAGTCCTTTTGCAGAATGATACAGGCTCGGCTTTGGTTTTTCTTTCCTTTGTCTTCGTTCTTTTCCGCGAGGGCTTGTCTTCTTATGTTCTTATATTGGGAGCAGGTGCTATAGTTCTCTTTGTTCTTGCCCTTTTGGTTAATCCTTATGTGCTTATAGGCATTCTTGCCTTTGTTACTTTGTTGCTCTATCTCATCATACACAAAAAAAACAATAAGGCTAAGTTTATTTACTTTCTCGGTATCTTTGCTTTTTGTTCCATGGTGGTTATGGGAGTTGAGTTCGGATACAACGAAGTTTTGGAGTCGCATCAAAAAGACAGAATAGAAGTTCTCTTAGGAAAAAAACAAGATTTCAAAGGAGTAGGCTACAATGTTAATCAAAGCAAGATAGCAATCGGCTCGGGAGGTTTCTTAGGTAAAGGTTTCTTGCAGGGAACTCAGACAAAGTTTAATTTTGTTCCCGAACAAGACACCGATTTCATCTTCTGCACAATAGGAGAGGAGTGGGGATTTGTCGGTTCTATGGTTATAGTCTTTGTCTTTGTTTGGTTGTGTGTTAAGATAATAAAGATGGCTGAACGGCAAAGAAGTAATTTTGCACGCCTTTACGGTTACGGGATAGCAGGAATTATTTTCTTTCATTTCTTTGTAAATATC
>JAFVAP010000042.1 GCA_017480455.1 Bacteroidales bacterium
AAGGAATAAATGTAATAAGATTTTAAATTATTGACTAACGCCCAAAAATCCCCCCCCCCTATGCGGGTGGGATAAAGAGGTGGTGTTGTTTAATATTCTATAGGTATTTGCTGTCATTAATTTTCTGCTTAATTTTGCAAAATTCGTATATTATTTTCAAATAGCCAAACATCATAACAAAAAAATTAATTTTCAATCTCTCTACCTTGTAAAAGTAAGACCTAATTTTAGAAAAAATAAAACTTCGTTTCAGAAAATTAAAACGAAGATTCAGAAAACTGAGATTTGATTTCGCTGACGTGAATCTTCGTTTTATTTCTTTGAAACATTAATTAGTAAAAGAGATGTGAAATGTAATAAAATTTATCTAACATTCCGAGTTGATTTTTCCCTAAATTCCGTTCTGTAGAGTGCCATACCAAAAGGAATAACGTTAGTAGAACTTTTAGGTACATTTTTGAAAAAAATTTATAATATCCGTACATGTATCTTTGAGCATCATCAATCATAAAATTTACTCAAAACAAATAATTCGGCAAACAAGATAAGGTATCGGAAAACTAATGGTTTAGTGACAAAAAAAGTAGGTGTTGCAAAAACAACACCTACTAAAAAAATATAATTATGAAAAAAAAAATTATTCAACAACAAGTTTTCCTGTGCGGGTTGAAGTGTTTGTTATCATCTGTATAACATATACACCCTTGTTCATATTGCTTGCGTCCAAGATTTGGCTGTGTGAACCCTTGGATTCTCTGCCCTTATCCAAAGAAGATACTAATCTGCCGTTCATATCATAAATATTGAACATAACAGATGAATTCTCTTGAAGGGTATAAGCAATAGTTGTGATATTGGTTGTAGGGTTAGGGTAAAGAGAAAGAGATGCCACATTGTCAGCGTGCTTAACGTCAGACAGTGCTACGTAATATTCGTCCTCTGAATTTTCTTGTTTGTAAGCAGTATTCATATAAACACCTCTTCCGTAAGTTGCAGCATAAATATAACCTGCATTCTTAACGGCAGAATAAGTAACCTCCTCAGGCAAAGCTGAAGAAACGTCAGTGAATTTCACTTGAGGATGATTTTTTATCTGCTGCCATATATGGTAAACAGGAACATCTATATCTCCGTCTTTAACCCAAGAAGATGAAGACTGAGTAAAGTTTTCCATTTTGTAAATACCCTCATCTGTTCCTACAAACAAAGTGTTACTTCCTTTTTCAATCAATGCTGTATAAACAGGAGCATAATCCTTGTCAGACTGTTCAGGTTTAGCCAAAGGAACATAAGAAGGAACTTCTGCTAAAGCATTGTTGTAATAAATAACGTTGTTGCCTTGATCGAAACCGTCAAAGGTTACAACCAAATTGTTTGCGTTTTTAGGGTCACTTACAATTGAAGAAATGTGACGGTTAAACGTTCCGATAGTAGTTTTGGTCCAAGAAATGGCATCACCGATTCTTCCTCCGAATCTTCCACCGTCATTAAGGTCTAATGATTTGTAGTTATAGTAACTCAAAGAAGTATCATTCAATCCGTCAACTCTTATCAAACGGGTCTCTAAATAATTGTCATAAGAAGAAAGTCTGTCTGTTCCTGTTCCGTCATTATAAACGTCCATAGATAAGAACAAACTTGAACCGTCTGAAGAAAATGCAATATTTCTAATGGTATTGTTCAAACCGTTTGGATTAAAACCTCCCAAACCTCCGCTTGTCAAGTCAGCATTAAATGTAGAGAAGACTCTTCTCCAAACAAGATATTTATTAACATCAGCCGTTTGTGAGTTTACTGAATTGTCCACTCTGCGTGTGAAATCCAAAGCTTGAGGTGTAACAAATACTCCTTCAGGTGTTACCATAGCCAAACGTGTTTGAATCTTAGGAAGCACTCTGAACTGATATTTGGTGGAATCACTCTTAACTGTATCAAAGACAAACAATGACTCAGTATCAGGTGTCTTAACAACAAGTTCGCCATCAATTACTTCAAGCTCAGGTTCACCCCACAAGCCTTCAACTTGATAAGAATCATCAAAGCCTATTTTGAAAGGATAACCCAAGAAAGCATTGTCTGAAACCAAAAGAGAGTCTCCACGTTTTACATAATCACCATAATTCAATACTCTGCTCTTTCCGTTTCTTATTATAGTAGAACCGTTCTTTACAGTCAAAGTTGTACTGTCAAAAACATTAGGATTGTCTCCAAAGTTTTCCCAATATGCTATAGGAGTAGCAAACTGTGAAGAATTGTGAATAGGTGCTGTAGGATTGTTAGGATACATAGAAGGAGACATAAACAATGTTGCATTGTCGAAATCAGATGTAGTCAAACCCCCGAAGTTCCATGTAGTCTCTGTTTCTATCTCATCAAAAACTCCTCTGTTGCTATAGGTTCTTGCTACGTTAAGATAAGGTCTTGCAATGAAGAAAGGTTTTCTTATTCCCGACTCAGGGTAAGATTTTAAAACAGAAGAAGCAATTACATTAACTCCGCTGTTGGAAAGGACAGGATATTGATCGGCAAAATATTCGTTTACATCCTCAACGAAATGGCCTAACGGATAGTTAGGACTGTTTACCGCCCAAACGTGTTGTGCAGATTTGGCAACGGAATCCGAAGGTGTAGGAATGTAAATCATAGCATTGCTCTGAGCAGCCGCCATAACAGAACCGTCAGCAGAAGCAGTAACTTTATAAGTCTGAACATTGTTCATATATTTTCCCGGAGTGAAGACCATAGTCTTAAGTATAGGCTCATAGTTGTAGGTGTAAACACCTGCATCCGTAGCATATAGTTGGAAATATTCATCATACTCATCTTTAGGATTAGGCATAAACAGAATAGCATGAACGTTGGCAGGAACAAAATTTGTTCCGCGTTCAGCCATAGGGCTTGTCCAAGGCGTAAAATAAAACGTTCCGCTGCCACTCTCATCTTCTCCGAACATAACGCGGTTAGAACCTGCGTATATACTTTCTTTTCCGTCTCTGTCATCTACAGCCAATGACATAGCATAAGCATGTTGATTTCCGTTAGTATAGTTGTTAGGATTAGTTATCAAAGACCAAGCAATCTGTCCTTCATCGGTTGATGTGGTTTTGTAAATACCGAGAGCGGAACCTGCCCTAGCACGATTGGTATAAGCACTCGGCTCAGAATAAGAATTTTCGCGTGTAGCAATGTAAGCATAAAGATTGTCAGGATTATTAGTTCCGAAAGCAAGTTTTACTCTTCCGCAAGAAGTTGCTGAAATGGAATCTATGGTAAATATAGTTCTGACAGAGAAAGTGCTTCCGTTCTTCTCTACAACTGCGATATTGCTTCCTCTTATTCCGTCATCAAAAGACAAAGCAACTTTTCCGTTAGGATTTACTACAACATCATGAATTTCAGCTGCAAAAACAGGAACTGCAACAACAGAATTGTCTGAAGTATTTATAGCATAAAGACCTGAATTCTTTGTTCCGACATACACTGTTCCGTCAGCATAAGTCATAGCATTGATATAAGCCCACTGATGATTGTCATTGTACCTGTTATTCGTTTTTGTATTTTCTATCTGAGTAAAAGAAATATTGTTACAAATCCATTCGTACTTGATATCGTCTGTTTCCTGTGCATTGGAACCTTCAGACAAAGAAGCGGTCCATTCTTTTTCCAATGTATTTGACCTATACACACCGCTACCTATTCTTCCCGTAGGCTCATCACTTCTTCCCAAGTGATTTTCTGCGTGCATACCTATGTTGTAATAGCCTTCTCCCGTTCCGATGTAAATAACGCCGTTATCATCTTGAACAATTGCAGTTACAGCCTCGTGACCCGAACCGAGATTTTTTATTTCTCTCCAGTTTTTTCCGTTATTTACGCTGACATACAAGCCTGTTGCCGTTCCGGCATAAACAACGCCGTAATTATATCTGTCAAACATAGCAGTACGGACACGACCCGAAACATTGTCCGGACCTATCATCGTCCAATCTTCAGAAGAAGCTTCCTCCGAAAGAGCAGATGACCCGGCCGACAAAGAACCTACCGTCAGCACACTGATGAATGCAAACAGCAGGAAGTTTAAAAGTAATTTTCTGTTTTTCATAATTTATTTATACTTTTTTATTTAATTTCACTCAAATACTATTAAGTGGCAAAGATACATAAAAAAAATCACATACAAACTTTTTAATGTTTTTTTTCTTTTTGTCTTCAGCAGAACAGACTTTTGATAACAAAAAAAACAATCCTTGAACAAAGCCTTTTTTTATAGGTTGCACCTCAACTTAAATCCCCACTTAGGCATCCCCATAGGATTGCTTGAAGATATACGTTTAACAAATTCAACACCTAAAAAAGATAATATGTGATCAACACCTGCTCCTACTTCAAAATAAGGATTGTTATCTGCGGTAAACAAAGCTTTCAGATTAATAAATTCATTGGGTCTGAAATTTTTAAAGAATTTTATGTTATCCAAAATCAAGCCTCCGAGATTTAACTGAGTAAAAGTCTGAATATATTCTTTAAATCTCATTTCCCTGTCTGAATAAAGATTAAATCCGAATAAGTTTGATACATCACTTACTCTGTAATTAGGAGAAAAATATGTGTAATCGTAACTCTCACCGAAAATCTTACCTCCGGATATTTTCAAATCCAAAGCAAGGGGTCTGAAATAAAAACGGTGCTGTGCAGATACTGATAAATAATTGTACTTCCGCTCTCCTGAATACTTTTGATAATTATATTTATAAGTAATATAGGCTGAAGTAGGAAAGTAATAATATCTGCTGTTAAAAATATTCATATCATTCATCTTATACTTCACGGGCGAGAAAGAAAGAGTCACTCCTCCTGCATAGTTCTCCAAATCTTCGGAATGAGACAACAAGTGAGTTATTTCCGCATCTTCATAGAGCATATACGAATAAATGTTTTCGTACTTCACAAAAGGTCTGACGGAAATTCCTGTCTTAAAATCCTGTAAGAAACTCAGAGTAACTTCTCTTTTCTTTCCGAAATAAAATCTGTCCCATTCACCGAAAGAAAAATAAGCAACATCATAGTTTTCATAAGAAGGAATAAACGTATTATCAGAATAATTCAATGCAAGCGTAGAGGCAGGGAAAGCAAATACGCCTTTGGGTTTCTTAGCGAAATTATAGGCCAAGCCGAATGCGTATTTAAAGTCTTTATCCTTTGTTCCGTAGGCCCCCATAAGGCTTATACCTATCCGTTTAGAAAACATATTATTCGTTTCTGCTGAAAGGCGTATTCGTGTTCCCTCAACAGGATTATAACTCACCGTGTTAAGAATGTCAGTCAAATTTACAGGACCTATAGGTATGGACTGACTTATCAAAAAGTTGCTCACATTACGGTTATATATACTTTGATATATATCAGCCTGCTCTTTCTTAGTCAGAGGTTGGTAACTATGGTTCTTCTGTGCGAAAACACCTACAGTAAAAAAAAGAAGAGTTGCTAAAACTAAATGTTTCGTTTTTTCCATATCAAAAAATAAATAAATTCAATCAAAAAAGTAACAGAGTAAGACACACATGCCGTAACGGCAGCCCCTACTATATTATATTTAGGTATCAAAAGAAAACACAATACTGCCGTTACGACGAAACCTGCTAAAGCAGCAAAGGTCGAAATCGAAAAGTTACCCTTGGAAGCAAAGTATTGGGTAAAATTAGAAGAGCAACTCAGAAGCATCAAACCCAAAGAAAGCAATCTGATTATAAAACCTATTTCCCCGAAACCCTGTCCGAAAGCAAAAATCCAAAAAGTCTTAGGCAGTAAACAAAGAACAAGCAAAGCCAAAAAAGTAAAAACTGCATTGGCACTTGTCAATTTCAATGTAAGGTTAATACTCAATTCCTTATTTTCAGTATTGCTCAACTTAGAATATTGAACCAATGCCAATGAAGTGCCGAAAAGCATAACTGCTTCGCCTATAGAACAAGCATTTGAATAAATTCCCACTAAACTTTTTGAGCAGTAAGCAGCCAAAATATAAAAAGAAAGCCTGTAAGACAAGGTTTGGGCAATTGAGCCTATTTGTTTCACAAAGCCTAATGAAAATAAGAGTTTGAAATTTCTCCAAATCTGATTAATGGAAATAAGTTTCATAGAAAAATAATCATCTCTCAGTGCGATGAAACCAAACAAAAATCCCAAAAAATGGGCTAAGAAGACCGAATAAACATAATATTTTACATCATTAAAAACATTCAGAACCGAGAGTGTTCCTATGAAGATAATGTTTGTTAAACATATTGTGAGTTTTACTCCGTTTGCTCCGGCAATTCTTTCTCTGCCAAGGAGGATGTAGTAATTTATCTCACTCAAAGCCCCGAAAAAAGCAATCAAACTCACATATAGCCAATTGAAAGCAGAAAAAACGGAAATAATAATAGTACAAAACACTATCCAAATCAAAGAAGGAAGAAACAGAGATGAAAAATCTTTACGCGGAGTCAAATATATAAGAGTGGAATTACCTATAAGAGTAAGTATTAACATTGATATATAGATATTGAAAGATATTATTGCCTGTTCACCTTTACCTGCCGTTCCCAGAATATGGGAAACAATCATAAGTATTGCAAAATTTACTCCTGCAAAGAAAAACTTGGTAAAGAGTGTATTCAAAATATTTTTCAGCATAATCAGATTTTTCTGTCCTGTCTCTAAACAAAATCTCCTACAAAAGCAAAAAACATTCCGTATTTTCCTTTTATAAAGAAATCGTTGCAAAAATAATAAATATTTTAATAAAAATACAAAGTTTATTTTATCCATAAGGCAGGATTAAGTCTTAGCCTAATAAGTCAGAAAAAGAAACTCTTATTAAAAGAAAAAAGAAAACGTCTCAGAAAAACGAAATACAGTCTTCTCCTTATCGCTCTTAAGAACAAAACATTTTTCAAAAACAAGCCTGCAAACAATAATCTGTGTTCAAAAACGTTAAACTCTAATAGATAATACTTAAATTTTATATCCTCATGAAAAGAATTGCAATTTTATTACTGCTTATCTACTGTTCCGTTTCTGCTTTTTCTCAAGGGGCAGGTTACAGATGCACATACGAACAAAAGATTCTGTTTCCCAAATCCGACATTCCTGTCGAAGATGAAGCCATAGCGAATGTCATAAAGCAAGTTTTAAAGGAAAGAAAAGAATATTATATCCTCTCATTCTGCAACGGAAAATCACTTTTTGAAAGAGATAATGAAAGGTCTTCTGACAATTTCGGGATGCAATCAAGTATAATCTATTCCGATTTAAATGATAACAAGCTTATCTCTCAAGAGAATTTTATGGGAAAACAATTTCTGATTAACGAATCTTTGCGTTCACTCAATTGGACAATCACTGAGGAAACCCAACAAATAAACGGTTTTAACTGTATCAAGGCTGTAGTTGACGATAGTTTGGAAGCCAACCAAGTTTCTGCATGGTTTTCTTCCGAATTGCCTATTCCTTGCGGTCCGATAGGATTTGCAGGTCTTCCCGGGCTGATAGTGAAACTTGATTTGGAAGAAGCCATGTCATTTGTTCTGACTGAGGTAAAATCAGTTGAAAAAATGGACGAGATAAAAGCTCCTAAGAAAGGAAAGAAAGTAACAAGGGAAGAATTTACTAAAATACAGACAAAAAAGATGGAAGAATTTAGGAAAGCAAAACCTAATTTCGGAGGCGGCGGAATTGAAATTATAACCAGGTAAAAGATGAAAAATTTTTTGTTTGCCTTAATTCTGCTCTGTTTTTTCAATACCTTACAGGCTCAAATCAAAGGAAATGTAAAATGCTCCGACTCTTCGGCTGCCGCATACGCAACCATAAGCATATACAAAGACGAAAAAACAAATCTCTCTCCTCTCACCTACGGAATATCCAATGCAAAGGGAGACTTCTCTCTTGACATTGAAGCAAAGAAAGGCTACTGGATAGCCGTAAGATTTGTAGGTTATAAAGAATATCGAAAAGAATTAGACGGAGAAGGAACTTTTCTGAACATAGAACTTGAACCCGCAGAAAAGAATAATCTAAAAGGAGTTGTAGTTAAATCAACCTACACAGGGATACAAATAAAAGGAGACACAATTGCTTTTGACACCGAACACTTTAAAACAGGTGAAGAAGAAACTGTAAAGGATGTTTTGGCAAAACTTCCGGGTATGGAGGTAACTGATAACGGTGAAGTGTCCTTCGGAGGAAAACAGGTCGATAAAATACTCATTGACGGCAAGGATATGTTCTCTTCGGGGAGCGACGGTGTAATAAACAACCTCTCAGCCCAAACTCTCAAAGGTGCAGAGGTGCTTACCAACTACAAAACAGGCAGTCTCATTGACGATTTCAGAGCAGAAGACCTTACGGCGCTGAATTTGAAAACTGACGGCAAAATCCGACTTTCGGGAAAAGTCTCATCTATGGGCGGAATAAAAAACAAATGGAGGGAAAACGCTGATTTGCTCTACATGGGAGAAAACTTATATCTCTCATCCGTTGTTTCGGCGAACAATGTCGGTCAAGCAGTTTTCTCTTTCCAAGATTATATAAGAAATATCATTGGTTTGGACAACATTCTTTCACACAGAGGACAAGGTATCAATTTTTCTCAAGAAGAGTTATCCTTACTTATGCCTCCACAAAATGTATACAAATCTGTCAATTCCCTTGCTTCGCTAAGCGGAAGTTTCAAACCTAATGACAAATTCAAAATGCAAGGCTCCCTAATCTTCAATTCATCAACGATGGATGCCCAAAGCCTTTCGGAACAACTTTATTATGCTTTGGACAAACAAAATATTCACAACGTAAGCAACAGAGAAAGAAACAAATTTTTTTCTTTCAACTTGAGAGAATCCTACAAAGCCAACGAAAACCTTGAATTCTCCAATTTAACTCATATTTCGGCAACTTCTCTGAATACCGATGACACTCTCCAAGAAAGCGGTCTGTCGGATATGTTTTCTTTTGAGAACTCTGAGTTGAAGAAAATAAGCATTCAAGATGAAGCCGTGATGAATCTAAAGACAGGAAAAGGATTGCTTTCCGCTCATTTGTCCATAAACAACACCCGCCGCAACCACTCTTACGACCTTTTGACTGACGGAAACATTCTTCCTGTAAGTTATGAGCAGCTTTCAGCCTCTATATTTGCTTTAGATACGAAAAAGAAAATAAATAATCTCACTGTCTCTCCCGATGTTACATTAGCCTATCCTATAACCAAAAGGCTGAAAATACAATCAGGTTTGGCTTTCAAGTACAACAAAAATAAGTTCTCTTATGACGATTCTTCCAATCCTATTGACAACGACCTGACGTGGAAAGAAACTTCGTTAAGTCTTTCTTTGAACAAGAACTCGGGTTTAATTCAGTTCGGCATAGGCTCGGAAATAAGAAACACTTCGTGGACAACAAACATTGAAGGTTTGAAATCCTCGTCTCAATGGGATATTCTCCCAAGCGGTTTCTTTACCCTGCAATTTTCTACTTCACATCAACTCTCCCTTTCCGCTGCATTGGAAAACAATGCCATAGAAACCGAGTATCTTTTGCGCGGAACAATAGTCAATGGCTACAATTCTCTTTACAAAGGCTCGGTTATAGACAATCCTTTTGCAAAAACCAAGAAGGTAAATCTTAACTATTCCGTCTTTGATATGTACAGCAACACCATGTTTTTTGCTTCTGCAGGAATAACTGACAACGAGGTTACAATGGCTCACTCTGTGCAGACTAACACCCTTGTAAGCGAATCAACCTATGACAAAGACGGCAGAATGATAAGCAAGTTTCTCATGGCAAATATAAACAAGGGATTGAGTTTTGTTCCTATTGACATAAGATTTTCAGCAAATATTTCCGATTCAAAAAGCAAGAGTTTCTTAAACGGAAATGAGGACGATGTAAAGTCTCAACTGTATGATATGTCTTTAGGCTTTATCTCACGGATGGCAAGCATCATCAATTTTGAACTCTCTGCATCATACTCTTATTCCGAATATGATTACGCCCTTTCAAATATTTCCAACAGCATGAACGAGAAAGGACTCAACGCAGGACTTATCTGTGTCTATAAAAACTTCACCGGCAATGTCAGAACCAAACGCTCATTCCTTGATAACTCATCTTTCGACAAAGATTATTGGAATTTATCTTTCAGAATGGAATACAAAATCAAAAGATGGAGAATACACATAAGCGGAACAAATATTCTGAATATTAAGAGTATGGATTGGAGCGAAATATCTGCAAACTCACTGTATTCAAGTACGGCTTTGTTCAGAAAGATACCGGGAAACATCCTTTTCGGTCTTTCTTACAGATTTTGATAACCTAAGTTCAGACTCTCTTTGTCCGGAGTTGTTTTTATCATCAGCCGTCTTCCTAAGACAGAATTTAATTTATGATAAAAAATAAGAGGTAATGCAATGTGCATTACCTCTTATCGAATGAAAAAAAATTTAAAAAAAATCAACTAATCACAAACAAATTTATTCTATTATTTTGCCGTCCTCACAGGAAATAACTCTTGAACGGAAATCATTTATTATAAGATAATCATGAGTAGCCATAAGGACTGTAGTATTGTTCTCTTTATTCAGTTTGAACAGAAGTTTGACTATCTCCTCACTCGTTATCGGGTCAAGATTTCCCGTAGGCTCGTCTGCGATAACCATCTCCGGAGCATTGACTATTGCTCTTGCAAGCACTATCCTCTGCATCTCCCCCTCGGAAAGATTGTAAGGATAGACCTCAGCCTTATCTTGCAAACCTACTGACTCCAAACACTGCATCACTCTTTCTTTTATGAAGTTTTTATCCTTATTTCCCGTTGCCTTAAGCACAAAAGCCAAGTTATTAAACACCGTTCTGTCGTTCAACAACTGCATATCTTGAAAAACTATTCCGAGTTTGCGTCTCAGAAGAGGGATATTGCGCTTGCTTATATTCTTAAGGTCAAAGCCGCATATCTTTCCCTCGCCGCTTTCTATAGGAACATCGGCATACATTGAGCGGAGAAGGGTTGATTTGCCTGCTCCCGTCTTACCAATCAAATATACAAATTCCCCTTTTTCTATAGTAAGGTTAATATCCGTCAGTATCGTCTTTTCATAAGAAAGAGATACATTTTTCATATAAACCGAAATATCTTTAGTCTGTGCGTCCATATTTACTTTAGTAGATTATGAAATCCCCCCCCCCATTCTACGCAACTGTCTTTTAATAAAAGAATTAAGCGCTTTCACATAAACAAACCACGAAGCTATGATTATGAGAATAAAAACAAAGTCTGAGACAAAGAAAGCCAAGACAGTCGAAACTACAGATATGCAAAAAGAAATTGCAAACACAGTTAAAGTACATCTTTGATGAGAATAGCCTAAGCGGATAAAGAAATGATGAATGTGAGTTTTGTCTGCCGAGAACGGACTTTTATTTTTTCTTGCCCTGCTTATAAAAACGCGCAGTGTGTCTGCCATAGGCATGTAAAAATAGCCTAAAAACGGCGCCACATACGCCTTTATCTGCAACGAAGGTATAATTTCTGCATGATTAATTGCATCTGCATAAGTCATAGACAATATGATGAAGATGGTTATCAACGTTCCGATGAACAAAGAGCCTGTGTCTCCCATAAAGATTTTTGCTTTCTGCCAATTGTAACGCAGAAAACCGACTATGCTTCCAAGTATTGCAAAAAGGCAGACTAAGATAAACATAGGCGAAAAAGGAGCTTTGGGTATCCTTGCATCACCTACGATGAAACAAAAGAAGAGAAGAATAAACAAAAAGGTGTTTATTGCCTGCATTCCTGCCTGTCCGTCTATGCCGTCTATTAAGTTGTAAGCATTGACCACCACTATAAAGAAACAAATCGTAGCACCATAAGAAATAAGAGTAGGAATGCGGATAACCTCACCCGAAAAACCTGTTATGGCTGTCACCCTCACTCCGAGATATCCTAAAAGCACACCTATTATTATCTCAAAAAATAGTTTGGTCCAAGGACTTATATCGTTCATATCATCTCTCACCCCGACAATAATCATAACCAACAGGGCCACTGCAAACGAAACGAGTTGGGCAAGACCTGTCACCTTGAAATAAGCAAATATCATGGCTGTAACACTTGTTGCGAAAGCAATGAAAATAACTATTCCTCCCATGTGAGCAGTATAGCCTGTATGGATTTTACGTCCCCCGCTCTTGTCTAAAATCCTGTACTTGGTCATAAGACGGATAAAAGGAGGCATAAGCAAAAAAGAAATTGCCAATGCTAAAACAAATGTTAAAATGTATACTTTTATATCCATAACTCTACGATATTTGATGCTGACGTGCAAAATTATAAATTTTTTTCAGTAAATACAACATAATTTTACCTATTTTTTAAAATTATGCACAAAGAAGGGAATTTTTCATTCAAAAAAACCGACTTATCAGATTAAAAGACCTCGGAGTCTTAAGAATATTACCATACGGCAAATCTTTTTTATAAATAAAAAGGTCCTTTTAATCCTCAAGGCAGTACACAACTTCCTACTATCGAAAACGTGTATGACATGGACTTTTCCTTTTTGCAAAAAAATATCTCTGCATAGAGATAAAGAGATTATGAGTGTAAGTTCTTTTACTTGTTGAATGAGGCTACTGTATTTTGATTACCTTATCTTTTTGTAAAGTCTCTTTACCACAGGCCGTGCAGATGTATCAAACAAAAGTACTATCATGAAAATAAAAATGCAAACTATTATCGTTATGCCCCACAACTCTTTGATACTTACGGCTAAGACACCGTCTATACCAAGATTGGTAAAGGAGTTTTTTGCTATAGTATAGCGCAAACCATAACCGTATAAAGCACTTCCCACACTGCCTCCCACACCTGAGCGTATCACACCTGCAACGGCAAGAACTTGCAAAAAATGATCGAATGGTATAAACTCTTTCATGTAATATGTCAGTGAGCAATAAAGAGATGCGTAGCCGAATGTACGCAAAAGGGTAGGTATATAAAAATACTGCAAGGTAAGGTTTTCACTTGTGCCGAAATACATAGCACTCTGATAGAGCAATGCACACAAGAAACCGAAGAAAGCAAGCCTTATTATAGGCAATCTTGCATAACGCAGCCACCAAAGAGAGAAAAGACAACCCAAAAACGTACCTGCAAAACCCCACCACTGCAACTTGGAGAGATTAAGTGCATCAAAGCCCAAGAGTTGTGAAGTAAGGATACCCTGCAACGAATTGGGAGTTTCCATAATCGCATCCATAAGAAAAAAAAGGAATAATGCAACAGGTACACGCTTGTATGCAAGAGCGTCCCATTTGATATAAGGATGACGTATGAAGTACATACGGCCGAAACACAAACCTGCGGTAATGAGACACGTGCCTATGACAAAACGAATTACCTCACTGCTGAGCCAATTGTAGTGTTCGCCGTAGATAGCAATAAAACTCATCTGCATCATCAAAAGACCCCAAAGCACCAAACCCGTAAAATCAAAACCCAAGAGTTTGCCTTTGCCCATAAGATAGAAGTCTTGCATAAACAATCTGACAAAAAGAAGAACCAAAATCAAAACTCCGACAACGGAAAAGTGCATAGCCTGCCATGAAAAGCAGTGTGTAAGATTTACATCTATGGCTGAAGACAGGTATATAGGACAAAGTATCATCATATATAACAAAGGGAAGAATTTAGGGAAGTCCAGCCCCGGTGCAAGCCAAGGATTGATTGTCGAAATGCACTCAAAGGTTGCCCACATCTTGGCAAATCCGCACAAAAAACAGACAAAAAGCAACAAAGGCAAGAATGTAGTCATCGGAACAATGATATTGCAAACTATCATGACGGAAACACATATTGAAAGTATCTCCTTGGTGGTGAAAGTGAACTTAAAGCGCCACATCATTGGAAATGCAACATTCATTCCTGCAAAAGCGGCATAGAGACACATCATAATATCCTCACCAAGCAAAGAAGTACCGCTTTTCATTGCCGACAGGCAAGCAGGATAAACAACATTGCTTGTCTGGAATATAAGAGCCAAAAGAACAAATATCCAAGGCTGCAATTTAAGAGGAATAAACTGCTTAAGGGCCATTGCTCTGAACGGTCCGTGTTCCTGCCATTCTGCCATAGTTCTTCTATTTTATGATTGAACACTCAACATTAAATCCCGAACGCAGCATCTCAAGGTCCTCTTTGCTGTTCTCTGAGGAGAAAACTATTTTCACAGGTACACGTTGTTCTACCTTGACAAAATTACCTGCAGCATGGTTGGAATTATTCGGCGAATAAGCGCTGCCTGTTGCGTATGAGATTGCCTCCACAGTGCCATAAAACTTTTTGTTTCCCAAGGCATCAACTTTTATCTCTGCTCTGCTTCCCTGCTTCACGGCTTTCATCTGCGCCTCTCTGAATGCTGCTTCAACCCAAACTTCATCTGCACTGACTATACTTACTGCCGTCTGCCCGACTTGAAGAAACTGACCTGTCTCTACTGACTTTCTGGAAGTATAACCGTCGCAAGGCGCTGTTATCACAGTGTAAGAGAGATTTAACTTAGCCAAATCAAGTTCCGCACTTGCGGATTCTACACCCGAAAGCGATTGTGAAAGCCGTTGATTTTGTTGATTGAGGTTCAAAGAGGAATTTTCCTTTGCCGAAATCATCTGATTGTATCGGGCAGTCAAAGACTTGTAGGAGGCTTCCGCTTCATCGAACATCTGTTTTGTCACTGCATTTTGGGCAAGCAGGTTTTTGTAACGTTCATATCTCAACCTTGCATTGTCAAGTTGGGATTTTACCTCATCGAGTGTTGCATCGGAAACATTTATTGAGTTTTTCGCTGCTGAGATAAGCGAAGATGATATGTTCTTTCCCGAACTTGCTGAAGAAAGATTTGCCTGTGCCTGAGCCAAACGCAAAAGATATTCCGCATCTTCTATTATCAAAAGAGTATCTCCTTTTTTTACCTTCTGAAAATCAGAAAAGCGTATCTCTCTCACAAATCCCGCAACTCTGGAATTAAGAGGTATAATCTGACGTTTTACAACGGCATCATCAGTATAGGCATCCGCTCCGATATGAACAAATCTTGAGATGACGAAAACCAATCCTACGGCAATTAAGGTAAATATAAAAATATTGTAAGCAAGTTTCTTTTGTTTTTTATTCATTATTGTTGATGTTTTTAATTTAATATGATGTCTTTTTATTAAGAATACAAAATCACAGTAAGCCGTTTTCTCTGAGACCGAAGGCAGAAAGAAGAGAAATCAAATTCCCTTACTGCCAAGCGTTTCATAGAAAAATCAGTCCAAAATCTCACCGCAAGTGCAGAGAAGTCTGAAATAAGAGAACAAAACATTGACCTTGGCATTTGTCTGTTCCAATTCTGCCGACAAAAGATTGTTTGCTGCATCCAACATATCAGTTACCAAAGCCAAGCCGTTGTTGTAACGTACCAAAACCGTCCTATAGTTCTTCTCAGACAAAGCAACTCTCTTTTCCAAAACCGAAACCTCTCTCAGAGATTGAGTATAACGAATATATTCCTCAGTAACCGCAGCATTGATGTTTTCTTCTGTCTGCTGCTTGTTTATCTGCTGACGGTAAAGTTTGTTTTTAGCCATTTGTTTTTTAGGCTTGTTCCTGTAGATTTGCGAAATATCATAACTGATACCCACTCCTGCAAACCAATAAGCAAAATTCTTGTCTATGGCAGGAATTTCCATAGTTATAGGACCGTCAAAAGTCCCTTGTGCAAAGGCGTAAACCTTAGGTAAATCCGCACTCTGAGAAATTTTCATTTCTTCCTGTGCCAAAAGATATTCACTTTGTGCCAACCTGTTTGCAAAAGCAGATGTCTTTGCTTCGTTTTGATAAAAAGAAACATCCTTTATCCCCTCTGACATAAGGAAAAAAGAGGAGTCTGTCTCAATGAAAGAATTTTCCTTTAAGCCCACGGCAATGTTTAATTTGTTGTTGAGTATTCTGCGGTTGCTTTCCAGACGCTGAAGTGCCAATTCATAGTCAGCTTTCTGCAGTTCATAGCGCAAAACATCGTTCTCAAGTGCATCTCCCTGTGTCTGACGGGCTTTAGTCTGCTTTATCAATTCATCTGTCAAGGAAATATTTTTTTCATATATTTTTATCCTGTTGTCAATTGTGAAAATATCCAAATAATATCCTGCAACAAGAAAACGTATTGAGGATTTAGCCTTATCAAAAGAGGTCAAAGAGATTTCCCTGCCCAATTCAGACATATTGACTGCAGAACTGAGCGCTCCGCCGGAATAAATCATCTGCCCTACTTGCAGAGAAAAACTATTGCCGAAATGAGGTATATCCACGGTTTGAAAACCTGTGAAATCCCTGTCGGAAATCAATCCGTCGGAAAGAAAAGACACCGAGGCCTTTGCCGAAATCTCAGGCAGCAATTGCCGTTTGGATGCACGGAGGTCTTCTGCAGAGTTTTCAAGTTGCGAAGACAAAATTTTTAAATCTTTATTGTTCTTGTCGGCAAGGGAGAAAACTTCCTGCAAAGATAATTTCAATGTATCAGTTTGTGCATTTAACGATAAGAAACCTATCACGCAAGAAAATAAAGTTACACTTACGAACTTTAATTTCATTGTTTCGGAAAAAAATTTGTGCAAAATTACAAAATTTAAAATTACGGACAATGCAAAATTTTCCGAAACAGAATATGTGTTTTTTAAAGAAAATATTTCTCTTGTTAGAAATCAAGAGTTTACATCTCACACTCAAAAAAAAGAATATAAGCCACATAAGTTTCATTTTCTTTAATTATTCATCTCTCACTGCATTTGATTTCTCCTTTTTCTGACAAAAACGAAGCAGCAACAAGATATGGTATCCCTTACAAGTTACAAGAACGGGCTGAGAACATAAAACAAAAAGATGATAAACAAAAATCCTATCTGCCTAAGCAGACAACAAGACTACTGAAATGAGAAGAGCGACGGTTGATTGTAAGTGCCGTTTTTCAGAAAGGAAACCTGCTTTGCCTTTTTCACCGTATCCCTTTCCTCTATCTCGCCTATAAGTAAAGGAGAGTTAGGATTGTGTCTTGCTATATTGGAAAGAATTTCCGAAGGTCTGGTGTTGGCATAGCAATATTTACATCCGTTCATACAGGTATTGTATGCACCTATATCCCTCATAGGAAGGCAACGGCAATTCTTTCTGATACCGACATGTTTCACATTTTTGAATTCCGTATTCAAAGCCTCGCCCAAAGCTTTTGCAGTCACACAACCCGAAAGCCCGATACCGAGATTTTCATAACTTTCCACTGTGGCGCAAGTCTGAATTTTTATGTTGTTTTTCTTCGCTGTCTGCCCTATTCTCCTGCAAAACTCCGTTTTCATTTCTTCATCGGGGATTGTGATTTCAGGTATTCCGTTGATAACTCTCGGATATATATCCACAAAAGAAAACAAAGCATAATTTATATATCCGCTTAAATGTTTTGAAATGTAGTCAAAGGTTCTGCAATGCTCCTCCAAAGAGTAATAAGGTGTAAAAATAACAGGGTCATACCTCCATACAATCCTTTGTTTCCCAATCTTTAAAGACAAATTTTTAAGAATAGAGATACTTTTATCAATATCGGGTACTTGAGGCTCAATATCCTTGCCGTAAGCCGTAATGGTGTAGTGACAAAATACGTTAAAATTGTCGTAAATCCTGCTAAAATCTTTCAAAAACGGCTCATAATTTTTAGAACAAAAGACCACACAATCAACAAGTTTTGGATTGAGTTCATAGGATATAACCTGCTCGGGACAAAAGGGATTTCTGCTACACACATTTCCTGCCTCAAATCGGTTGAAGAGCCAATCCGAAAAATAATTCACCAAGTCGGTACGTCCTCCTGCATTGATTATCATCTGTTTATTAATTTTATTTTAATAAAATCCTATTGCAAAATTACAAAGTCTTTTCATATTGGAGATTTTCTTTTGAGTAAAGTTGGCAAAAATAAATTCAACCCTACTATAATTTCAATATAAAAGACTAATTTGCAGTTATAAAAAATGTTTTTTTTACACATAAAATAATAATGCTTTGTATGGATTTTACGTATTTTGGTATTGAAAAAATTAAAACTTTATTTCGCTTGGCTAAAACTAAGTTTTAATTTTCTGAAACTTGATTTCAAGTCAGCGAAACTTGATTTCATTTTACGGAAACAAAAAAAAGAAAAGCGTATTCTTTCCGCTGAGGAAAAAATACGCAAAAATAAGAATATGATATAGAAAAAGTATTTACAATAAAAACAGGAATTGCATGTTTAGGTTCATAAAAACTCAGTTTATTTACTTATTTCAAAAATGCAAGCAGAATACCTGCAGCAACGGCTGAACCTATCACTCCTGCAACATTAGGTCCCATTGCGTGCATAAGAAGATAGTTTTTCTTATCGTACTCTAAACCCACGTTGTTACTTACTCTCGCCGCATCGGGAACGGCACTCACACCTGAATTTCCTATAAGCGGATTTATCTTGTTGCCTTCCTTTAGGAACAAATTCATAAATTTAGCAAACAAAACGCCTGTTGTAGTTGCCACTATGAAAGAAAAAGCACCCAAAGCAAAAATTCCTATACTCTTTCCCGTAAGAAAAGTCGTTGCCTGTGTGGAACAGCCCACTGTAAGCCCGATTAGTATAGTGCAAATATCAATTATGGCATTCGAAGCCGTAGTTGCCAAACGCTTTGTTACGCCTGATTCTTTCAAAAGATTACCGAAGAACAACATTCCCAACAAAGGTATTCCGCTCGGCACTATTGTGCAAGTCAAAAGCAGACCTATGATAGGGAAAACAACTTTTTCGGTCTTGGAAACTTGACGCGGAGGTCTCATTTTGATAAGGCGCTCTTTCTTTGTCGTCAAAGCCCTCATTATCGGAGGCTGAATAACGGGTACAAGTGCCATATATGAGTAAGCTGAAACAGCTATCGCTCCCATGAGTTCGGGCGCAAGCTGAGAGGAAATGAAGATTGCAGTCGGTCCGTCAGCTCCTCCTATTATGCCTATTGCACCTGCTTCGTTGGGAAGAAAACCTAAGGCAAGCGCAGCAGTGTAAGCACCGAATATTCCGAACTGTGCCGCCGCTCCTAACAACATTAACTTAGGATTACTCAAAAGAGCGGAGAAATCAGTCATTGCTCCGATACCCAGAAAGATTAAAGGAGGATACCAACCGTTTTGAACGCCATGGTAAAGTATGTTTAAAACCGAACCGCTTTCATAAATACCTATCTTCAAACCGGGAAAAAACGGAATATTTCCTATAAGCATACCGAAACCTATAGGTATCAGAAGCATAGGTTCATATTCCTTTGTTATGGCAAGAGTAATGAAAAAGCAGCCTATAAGAATCATTATTATATGACCCAACTGGAAGTTTGCGAAAGAAGTATATTCAAAAAACTGAGTAAGTTGCGAGGAAATGAAATCTAAAAAGCCCATCTTCTCACTTGCTGCCGAGACATTTAAACCTATTAATAAAGATAACATATCCGACCTCCTTTTCCTACTCTATTGTTACCAAAACATCACCTTCCATAATGACGTCTCCCTTACGCACATTCACGGATTTAATTATTCCGCCCCTGTCGGCATCTATTTGATTTTCCATTTTCATTGCTTCAAGGAGTACGAGTTTTTGCCCTGTTGTTACGCTGTCTCCTACAGACACAAAAACATCAAGAACAGTTCCCGGAAGAGGACTTTTTACTGCTCCCGTTCCTGCATTGTTTTGTTTCGGCCGTTCCTGCGGTGCGGCAGGAGGAAGTTCACTTCGACTCTCAGATTGTTTAGGCGAAGTTATAGGTTTTTGTAAATCCTCCTTCTCCTGCAAGGTTTCCACAGTGTAAGACCTTCCGTTTACGGACATATCCAAGGTATTGCCGTCCGCATTTTTGATTTCAACGGAATATTCTTTATTATTGATTTTAAATTTATATGTTTTCATAATCTATTTCCTGTAAATGTTCATATTATTTCTTTTGTCGTTCCACGCAGACGACTTTCTCTTGATTGTAAGCACACGGTTCTCCCTCTCATGCTGCTCTCCGTTGTAGAGATATAAAGCAGCAGCTATGGCAAAAAAATCATCATTATCCTCTTGCGGAACATTAGGTTCATTTTTCTTGCTTTGCGGATTATCCTTTGAGGTCTTGTTTCTGCGCATCTGCGCTGCGCCGAGTGTTTTAGCAAAGCCCATAAGGATGATTGAGATAATAATCAAAGCAGAAAAAACAGTACCCATAGCAATCATAGTCAGACCGATGCCATAAGGGTCATGCTTGGCTATTTCCTCTGACTTACGGGGTATATTGTAAATCTCATAAGCCGACTGCGAAGAAGAAACGGAGTCAATGCTTATATTCTCAAAACCGTTTGAAACATCAATATCGAAAACGTTGTATCCGGAGGTATTTAAGCCTGCTATATAGATACGTTTGTTGATTTTGTCAAAAGAAAAAGCAGTTGCAGCCCCGGGAAATTTTCTCGTGACTTTGACAATATCCCCCTTCATGTTCAGAACCCCTATATAAGAAGAGTCTCTGTTGGAAGCGAGGAAAACAACGTTGTTGTCGTATATAGCAACGCTTTTAGGCTTGTAGATAAACTGCACATCGTGCCTCTTACGCGTAACATCAACAAGATAATCGTTTGTTCTTTTAAAGCCTGTCGAAGTTCTGTCCAATATAACTATCTTATTCTCGGGAGTATCTATAACTACAACAGTCTGAGTTTTGGAATCCACGGCAAAAGTCTGCGGAATAAGAGGGTCTTCTATAGCATTGCCTGCAGAGGACAAAACATCTGCTGCACAAGTCAAAGAAGAACTGTCTTCTTTCTGTGCAAAGAGCAAGGAAAAAGAAAAAAGAAAACCCAGCAGACAAAGTATTTGGTATTTTTTCATCTTTCTAAAAATGTTTTTACAAAGGAATGTTGCTGTGTTTCTTTACAGGATTGGAATCTTTCTTGGTTGCCAAAGCAGCCAAAGCCCTTATTATTCTGAAACGGGTGTTTCCCGGTTCTATGACATCGTCAATATAACCGTATTTTGCGGCGTTGTAAGGGTTGGCAAACTTGTCATTGTATTCCCGTTCTTTCTCTGCAAGGAAATTTTTCTTCTCTTGGGCATCTTCCATCTTCTTTAAGTCACTGCCATACAAAATTGCAGCTGCTCCGCTTGCACCCATAACAGCCACTTCCGCAGTAGGCCAAGCATAATTTATGTCACCCCTAAGTTGTTTTGAAGACATAACGCAGTGAGCTCCGCCATAACTTTTTCTAAGCGTAACGGTAACCTTAGGAACTGTTGCTTCACCGTAAGCAAACAAAAGTTTAGCCCCGTTGGTTATGATACCGTTATACTCTTGTCCCGTTCCGCACAAAAATCCCGGTACATCGACAAGTGTAACTATAGGAATGTTGAAAGCATCACAGAAACGTATAAACCTTGCTCCTTTTCTCGAGGCATTGATGTCCAATACGCCTGCCATATATTTAGGTTGGTTGGCAACAATACCCACTGTCTGTCCGTTAAAACGGGCAAAGCCTACAACTATATTAGGGGCAAAACGCCCGTGAACTTCAAAGAATGAGTCTTTGTCTATTATTAAATTGATTATATCCTTAACATCATAAGGCTTGTTTGAGTTGTCAGGCATTATTGTATTAAGTGAAGCCTCAAAACGGTCGATTGGGTCGGTGCAAACCTGCAACGGAGTCTCCTCCATATTGTTTGACGGCAGGTAAGAGATGAGTTTTCTTATCATTTCCAAACCTTCTTGCTCTGTTTCGGAGACAAAATGAGCCACACCACTTTTTGAAGCATGCACCATCGCACCTCCGAGGTTGGCTTCGCTGACATCCTCTCCCGTAACCGTCTTTACAACCTTTGGACCTGTGACAAACATGTAGGAATTCTCCTTACTCATAAGTATAAAATCGGTTAAGGACGGTGAATAAACACTTCCGCCTGCGCAAGGACCGAAAATGGCTGATATCTGAGGAACTACACCCGATGCCATTATATTCCGCTGAAATATTTCAGCAAAACCTGCCAATGAATTAACACCTTCCTGTATTCTTGCCCCTCCTGAGTCATTCAAACCTATGACAGGAGCTCCTACTTTCATCGCTTGGTCCATTATCTTGCAAATCTTCTTTGCAAAAGTTTCGGAAAGTGAGCCTCCGTACGAGGTAAAATCTTGTGAAAAGACATAAACCAAACGTCCGTCTATGGTTCCGTAACCAGTAACTACACCGTCACCGAGTATTTGTTTATTTTCCATTCCGAAATTGGTGCAACGGTGTGTCACAAACATATCAAATTCTTCGAAACTGCCTTTATCCAAAAGCAAATCTATCCTTTCTCTGGCAGTAAGTTTTCCTTTGGAGTGCTGTTTCTCTATTCCCTTTTCGCCTCCTCCCAAACGGGCTTGGGTTCTTAAGGATAATAATTGTTTTATCTTATCTTCAAAAGCCATAAATCTTCGTTTTTTTTTTGTTAAAAAAGCAAAATACAATACACAAAACAACAATGGTCAGTCTTTTTTTCTTTACCGACCATCGCTAAAGAGTGTAAAAAAAGAAATTAAATTTACTCTTGGCAGTATTCTGTCAAAACGCCCAAAGTTGATTTCGGGTGAAGAAAACCTATATTCAGATTTTCAGCACCTTTTCTCGCTTGTTTATCTATAAGACGTACTCCTTTTTCTTCTGCTTCTTTAAGAGCTTGATTGGTATCATCTACTTTGAAAGCAATATGGTGAACACCCTGTCCTTTGTTTTCTACAAACTTTGCTATAGTACTGTCAGGGCTTGTAGCCTCTAAAAGTTCTATCTTCACTTCTCCTATACGGAAAAAAGCTGTTTTCACTTTTTGGTCTGCCACTTCTTCAATGTTGTAGCATTTCAATCCCATTACATTTTCCCAATATTTAATAGCCTCTTCCAAATTAGCAACGGCTATTCCGATATGTTCTATTTTCTGTGGTGTCATATCTTTTTGTATTTTTGTGTTGTTAAATATAAGTTGTTGTTATTTTTTATGTTATTTTTTTACTTTCTTAATACTGTAGACTATGCTTTCCAATTGCATCAACAAATCCCTTTTCGGCTTGTTGGGATTATAAAGAAAACAATCTATCATTACAAATTCATTTGTCAAATCATTCTTAAAGCAATAGTTTAAAAAAGGTCCGCCCATGTAATCGCCGAATGAACGCCAAAGACCTTTGGTTTCTATCATCACAAAATCTCCTACCCTAAGAGTATCTCTGTACATCTGCGTTCTGTGTTCTGTTCCCATATAGGAATTTTCGACGGATGCAGGAATGAAAGCCTTACCCAAGGAATCTCTGAGTTCAATTACTTTCTTTTCTAAAAACAAATCGTCGGAGGAGAACTTTTTCTTGTAAATCATTACGTTGAAACTCTCTTTCTGAGTTTCCTTTCTAATCCATAAAAAGTTATCTTTTTTCTTTGCAAGATAGAAATCGGAAGAAAAAGTCAAAGAGAACCCGAACATTTTCTCCGTTTCTGCAGTCAATTTCAAGTTCTCGTCACGTTTAAAGGCATTATAAATTCTTATATGTTCATTTTTTCTGAACTGAAATCTGATAGTATTGGCATAAGATGATAAAATAGAGTATATACTGTCAATATTATCTGCCTTAATCTCAAAGACAGCTTGCGGAAAGCACCCTTTGTTAATCGCTTGCTTTATAGTGTTGTTATTTCCCGCCCTTTTGTCAATGATAAGCACGTTTCTGTGCTTACGGAACATTTCGGAATTGTAGTATTGCGAAGGATTGAGTTGAACCAAATCAAAATACGGCTCTTTCTGTGGCAGTGTCTCACAAGCCTTTTCAAATATTGTGCCTATAGTGTCCCTCATCTGTTTGGTATAAAGGGAATCCGGAATTATAAGCAGCATTTCCAAGGTCTTGCCTCCTGAAGAAGGCATACCCATAGTCAGTTTATCTTCCCTCGTAGGCTTGTGTTTGCAAGAGAAAAGCATAAAAAGACAAATCAAACAAAATACAAGATATACTGTTTTATTCATATTCTTGAACTGATATAAATCTTCTCTGAGTGCAAAATTACAAAAAAAGATTTGACTCCGAATATAATTCCTTTTTTATTTAATTTTGATAAATCGAAATCTGACTATATCAATATGTATTTTTTATTGAGTTTTACCGATTTCAAAAAAGCGGAAATTGTTACTTGATTTCAACGGATTGTTTTTAAGTCAAAGTCTTTTTTCTTACGAAGACAAAGTTTTTTGTCGGGAATTATGAAGAAAATTTGTAATTTTGCAGTCTGAAATTGTAAGCATCTGAAATTAAATAGTAGGATTTTTTTTCTCTGAGACAGAGAAAAAGCAGTGTTCTTTCTCCGAATGTTTTTTGTAAGTGTCTGAAAATTTCAAACAAAATCAATCATTAACAACTTATAAAAAACATTTACTCTTATGGATAAAAAATCAAACAAAGTAACTTTTACTATTCTTTCCCTATCTCTCCTTACCGTGATGGCAGGAGCAGCCATGGCGCCGGCTTTGGGCGTAATAAAAGAACATTTTTCGTCTTATGACGATATGCTTATCCAACTTATTGTCTCTCTTCCTTCGTTTTTCATAATAATAACCAACCTTTGTTTCCCTGTTATCTGCAAATATTTCAAAACAAAGACGATTGCCTTCACAGGACTTTTGATTTACACTCTTGCAGGAAGCCTTGCTTTCTTTGTAAGCGATATTTATGTAATTCTTCTTTTGAGAGCAATCCTCGGAATAAGCGTCGGAATGATTATGCCTTTGTCTACAGGCTTGCTTTCTTTTTATTTCCCTCCCGAAGAGCAGGCAAGACTCATGGGATTGTCAGCAGCGATGAGTCAATTGGGCGGTGTGATAGCCACATTGTTGGCAGGGTTGCTCGCAAACATATCATGGAACTGTGCTTTCTTGGTTTACCTTTTGGGTCTTATATCTTTGGTGTCTGTTGCCTTGTTTTTGCCGAGCGAAAAATTGGAAGTAAAAGGCAGAATCTCCGTTAAGCACCTCAAACGCTTTCACCCCTCTGTCATAGGCATGCTTTTGCTGATGTGTATCTTTTTTATATTTCCCACAAACTTTGCAATAACAAGTTCAAACACGGATAAGTTCCGCCTTTCTCCTAATGAGATAACCCTTATAATGGTAGGCCTTGACGTAGTTGCATCTTTGGTCGGCTTGGTTTTCGGTTTCTTTATGGCAAAAATTCCGAAAAAAGTAAAGTATCTTGCTCCCGTGTTGTTTCTTTTAGGTTATCTGTCTTACACTCTTGCCGACGGAAGTATGCTTCTTATTATCGGCTCAGTGTTAATAGGTCTTGCCAACGGAATAGGAATACCTTATCTTAACACAATTGCATCCGTAAAAGGAGGAAAAGAAGCTGCCACAACGGTTATGCCTTTAATTTCGGCAAGTCTTTATTTGGGACAGTTCATTTCTCCTCTGATAGTACGACCACTCAGCAAAATATTTTTCTCTCAAAATGATATTACCTCACCTTACAAAATAGGAGTGATATTATGTATAATCTTCCTTATACAAATGTATTTGACAAGAAACCAACAGGCTCTTCCGCCAAACGAAGCAAAGAATAAGTAAAACAAAATAAAATAATAAAAAATGCGGTGTCGGAAAAAAAGAACTCCGACACCGCATAATGTTGTATAGATTCATTGAATTAATCTATCTTTTTTATGTAAGCACGTCTTCTTATTGCGACTTTGCTGTCATATTTTGTCCAAATCTGAGAGGCTTGGTTGGTCTCGAGTTGAGGATTTGCTATCGCAATCTTGGAACCCAGCTTTATGTAGTTTTCATTCATCTTTGCATAGTAAATGGAATGAACACCTTTGTTCTGCCATTCAGGAGAAACTCCGTTGAGATATAAATCTATGTATTCGTAGTTCTTCAATGCTTTCAGTATATGATACCATCCGAAAGGGAAAAGCCTGCCTTTTGATTTCTGAAGTGCTTTTGAGAGTGTCGGCATTGAAATTCCGAAAGCCACCACTTCGTCTTTATCGTCTACAACCAAACAAATGAGTTTTTTATCCACGAAAGGAAGATATTGCTTTATGTAAAACTCTATCATCTTGTCAGTCAAAGGAACATATCCGTAAAGATTAGCAAAAGCCTTGTTAAGTGTTGAGAAAATCTTATAACCATAGCGCTTTGCCAATTCTTTTTTACTCATTTCGGGAACTATTGTCAAATGATATTTTTCCGCTATCAAGTTATTGATTCTTAAAATCTTTTCGGGTATAGGCTGAGATGCAGGCATTTCATATTGAACCCAATCGACCTCTTTTGCAAAGCCCAATTTTTCTATTTGTACAGGATAATAGGACGGATTATACAGAGCAGCCATAGGGCAAATAGTATCAAAGCCTTCTACCATCATACCTTCTTTATCCATATCCGTAAAACCCATAGGTCCTACCATATATTCCAAACCTTGTTTGCCTGCCCATGATTGAAGAGCCGAGAAGAGATGTTGAACAACTTGCGTATCATCTTGAAAATCCAACCAACCGAAACGTACATATTTCCTCTTCCAAAGTTCGTTTGCCTTTCGGTTTACTATGGCACAAACCCTTCCGACCAAATTTCCGCTTTGCTCAAAAGCCAAAAAAATCCGAAAATCACACCATTCCAAAGCAGGATTCTTCTTAGGGTTGAATGTATTCTTTTCATCCATATACAAAGGCGGCACAAACATTTTGTCATCTTTCAACAAACGGTAAGGAAAGTTCAAAAAAGCCTTAAATAATTTCCTGTCGTTGAATTTTCCCGAGGTTTTATCAAGATAAATTTCTTTTATGATGATATGTTTCATTGCATTAATCCTATATTTATTTTGCAAAGATAGAAAAATATTTAAAATTTGAGTTTATTTTTTGCTCTGCCGAAATATTTTTATGCAAAAAGCACAACCCATCATAGGATTTCACTCTGCTATTGCTAAGAGCTTGTGAGCCATTCCCTATACTCAAATTCACCGTTTTTAACTGCATTGATGCAGAACGGCGGACAATTTTTTTCAAGCAAAAACATATTTTTATCAGAAATATTAGTTAAAAATCTTGCACTTTCATTTATTTATTGTAATTTTGCAT
>JAFVAP010000043.1 GCA_017480455.1 Bacteroidales bacterium
AGGGCCGCTTGGGTGCAAATGCAATTTTAGGAGTTTCCTTAGCATGTGCAAAGGCCGCTGCTATGGAAACAGGACAGGAACTTTACCGTTATGTCGGCGGTTCAAACGCTTACACTCTTCCTGTGCCGATGATGAACATTCTTAACGGAGGTGCGCACGCTGATAACAAAATAGATTTCCAAGAATTTATGATTATGCCTGTAGGAGCAAAGACTTTCTCCGAGGGATTGCGCATGGGAGCGGAAGTATTCCACAATTTAAAAAGCGTATTGAAAAACAAAGGTTACTCAACCAACGTAGGAGATGAGGGAGGCTTTGCCCCTGACTTGGGAAGCAATGAAGAAGCCATTGAAGTTGTGCTTCAAGCCATTGAAAAGGCAGGCTTGCGCCCGGGAGAAGACGTTTGCATAGCACTTGACCCTGCAAGCAGTGAATTTTATCTTCCTGAAGAAAAGGTTTATCACTTCAAATGGTCGAGCGGAGAGAAACTTTCTTCACAGGAAATGGCTGATTATTGGAAGAATTGGACTGACAAATACCCTGTTATCTCAATTGAAGACGGTATGGCCGAAGATGACTGGGAGGGATGGAAACTTCTTACTGATGCAATAGGCAAAAAGGTTCAACTTGTCGGAGATGACCTGTTTGTAACCAACGTTAAGCGTCTGCAAATGGGTATAGACAAGGGTGTTGCTAACTCTATACTTATCAAGTTCAACCAAATAGGCACTCTTACTGAGACTATCAACGCCGTTCGTTTGGCTAACAACAACAACTATACGGCTGTGATGAGCCATCGCTCGGGTGAGACTGAGGACACCACGATTGCCGACCTTGCAGTGGCACTTAACACAGGCGAAATAAAGACAGGTTCTGCTTCACGTACAGACAGAATTTGCAAATACAACCAGTTACTGCGTATAGAAGAAGCATTGGGCGAACAATCCGTATATTTGGGAAGAAATTTCTTCAAAGGATTAAAATAAGAGAAACAAATACTTTTCATATTCTTCAAATCGGTATTCTCTATTTTAGGAATACCGATTTTTTTATTATCCTTAGCCGAACAAAGATTTAACTCAACGGATAATAACCTCAAAATTACATCGGCGAATGCACTATAGAAACAATATTTTTTAGATTAATAAAATTAGTTAATCAACTCTACATCACTAAAATAAATTAAGTGAAAATAAAACTTCGTTTTAATTTTCCGAAACTTCGTTAAAAAAAACTGAGATTTGATTTCAGCGGCGTAAAACTTCGTTTTATTTTTCGGGAACTTTATTTGGTGAAAGGGATGTTGATTATCATAAAATTTATCCGATACTCTGACTTGATTTTTCCAAATTCAGATTCAGCATAGCAACATCGGAAACGGCTGATTGTTATAATTTTCAGCACCAAATCATAATTCCGTGTCCGATAAAGAAACTACGGAATGGAGATAAAATACTTTCTTTTTTCTAAAGTCACAAGACAAAAAAAGGAAGACTTGAAACTAAGCCTCTGTTGTTTTAGGTCTTAATTTCAAGTCTTACCAAAGCAAATATTTTAAAAGAATGTGAAGTTTATTTACTTATTATTTCCATAACTTTTGCTGTATATTCTTGCTCTATTTTACAAGCTTCATCAACCAATTTTTGACCTTTGGCAAGTATATCTTCAACAAAAGCTTTATCATCTAAACTACCGCAGTTTATTTTCATATTCATAAACGCACCGATACAAGCAGTCCTTGCGCAAAGAATACCTACGGCAGCATCAGTTACTGAATTAGGATTTCCCGTTTCTACCATTTGTTTGCATATTTCAAAGCATTCAAATGAACGTTGCAAAGTACGGAACGGTACTTCAATAGCATATTTCGTTGCGTCTTGGATAGCTTGGGTTCTTTTTGCCTTATCTTCCTCGGTTTTCTTAGGTAAACCAAAAGCATTCATTATCTTGTTGAACGCATTGGTGTCTTCGTCTACCAAATGCATAAGTTCGTCTTTAAGCATTTGTCCTTTCTCTGCAACATCTGAAAATTCTTTCCATCTGTCGTCCCAACCCGGTTTATGAGCAGAAAGATTTGCCACCATAGTTGCCAACGCTGCTGACAGTGAACCTACATAAGCAGAAATACTTCCTCCTCCCGGTGCAGGGCTTTCGCTTGCCGTTTCGTCAGCAAAGCCTTTGCAAGTAAGGTCTACAAGTTTCTTTTGACTGTTGTCTTCAATCATATACTCAATTACTTTTTCCTGCGGATTGAAAGGCTTTAAGTCATCTAAGCCCATAGACTTTATGGCAATCTTTACAAGAGTTTGCTCATCAACACCAAGACTGCGTTGTTGTTTAGCAAGATAGTGTTTTCCTGCATCTATAAGTGTCTTTTTAGGAACTAATCCCACTATCTCGACTCCTGTAACCCTTACTCCGCGTTTTGCAGCCTTGTCGCAGACTTCATCAAAGCAAACATGCAAAGGAGTAGCGTTAGCATTGGTAATGTTCATTGAAACTTGAGCTATTCCATATTCTTCTATGTACCAGCCTATCGCTTTAGTGCCTTTAAGAGTTCCAGGTTGCCATCTTGCTTTGCCGTTTTCGTCCAAAAGAACCTTGCCCATAACTTTTCCGCCTTCGCGCATTTTTCTTCCTTTCTCCCTTACGTCAAAAGCAATCGCATTTGCTCTTCTCGTTGATGTGGTATTAAGGTTGTAATTTACAGCCAAAAGAAAATCTCTTGCTCCTACGGCAGTTGCACCGCTCTTTGCAACTTTTTCATTCCAAACCTTAGGTCCGAAATCAGGTGCTTGGTCTTCGGAAACCAATCTGGTATTAAGGGCTTCGTACTCACCTTGACGGCAAACTGCAAGATTTTTTCTTTCAGATTTAAACGCAGCACTTTCATAGCAGTAAACAGGTATTTCCAATTCGGTTGCTATTCTTTGAGCCAACTTTCTGGCATACTCAACCACTTCTTCCATTGTTATATTTGCCACAGGGATAAGAGGACAAACATCGGTAGCACCGAAACGCGGATGATCGCCGTGGTGATTTCTCATATCTATAAGTTCCTGTGCTTTCTTTACAACAAGGAATGCACTCTCACAAACTTGTTCAGGCTCACCTACAAAGGTAATCACGGTACGGTTTGTTGTTTTTCCCGGGTCTACGTCAAGAAGTTTAACGCCTTCTACTTTCTCTATCTCGGCTACTACTTGATTTATGATATTTTCATTGTTGCCTTCGCTTATGTTTGGCACACATTCAATTATTTGTCTCATCGTTTTGTTTGTTTATGGTACAATATTGTTATTCTGAAAATTTACGGGGCAAAAATACAACTTTTTTTAAAAATTATGAAAAAGAAGTATAATAATGTTAAAATCGGTTATACAAAATAGATGAGGAGGTAAACAAGCCTCTGAAACAAATTCAGTGAGCCTAAAAACAAACAACCCTACATTTCTTCGGGCAGAACTTCCTCGTAATGTGCGGCAAAATCTTTTATCTGAACGACTGTTTCGTCTAAGTATTCAATCTCATCTACGTAATAGTCACTGTCCAAAAGCATTATTTTCTTTTGTCGGTATGTAATTTCCAAATAAGGTCTGATTACTGAGAAAAATGCTTCTGAAATTTGCATTCTCAAATCTTCTTCGCCCCATTCCTCAGCCAGAATGCACAAATTCATATAATAAAGTATCTTTTTCTGAGCCTCAAGTCTCTGTTGGGCTTGAAAACGTATAGTTCCCGTGGAATATTTATTCATATAAAGGCTGAAATCACTAAGACTCAACTGCATAAGTTCCTCTCCCCTGCTCTCTTTACCTAAAACAGAATAAATCATAGCTATATCCGCCAAGGCCAAAGGATAAGAATGTATATCTGGAGGAATTTCCGATATACATTTATTGAGTAATGACTCTGCTTTTGCGTCTTCTCCCTGTTGTAAAAGTTTATAAGCCGACGCCGTAATATTCTGTGCGTAGAACTGAACTATACTCCGCTCAACTTCATTAAAATAAATATTCTTGTCAAAGTGCTTAAAAGAAAATTTATGCATGATATTCCCATACATTTTCTCAGCATTAAGCGTTCCTGCTTTCTGTTCAATGATTTCAGTCTGAGAATCCGATTTTTTATTTTCCAACTTGTAAGTAAAACCCTCTAATGACAGATAGTCTTCTAAAGAAAGGAAATTCTCATTACTGTAAGATGAAAAATAAACAGGACGGTTCGGATTGCTGACTAAAATATCCAAAAGGGCTATATCACTTTTCGAAAGAACATCATTTTCCAAATTCAAAATAATTTCCTCTTTTCCTCTTGTCAATCTAAATTTATTGGTATGCAAAGTTTTTATACAATCACCGAATTCTTTATTCAATCCTCTGCTTTTATACAGAGAAACAAGAGATTCCCCTAAGGATGCCGTATCAAAAGAATGGGTAACTTGGACTTCGTCCATTACTCCGTCTTGATAATCTTTTGGCTGCATCAGAAGACTAAGCGCATCACTCTCTTGAAGTTTCAGCCGAAGTTGGCTTATTGTGTAAGGATTGTTAAGAAGTTCACGGTTTATAACTCTTACATCTTGACGTATATGTTCAACTTGCTGACAATACCAAAGAGGATATGTATCGTTATCTCCATCAACAAAAAGTATTGCATCTTTATCACAGGAATTCAACATAGAGACTGCAAAGTTGTATGCCGTATATTGGTGATGGTGATTGTGGTCATCAAAATTCTGCATTGCCATCCAAACGGGAACGACAAGAAATATCGGAAGAATATATCTTGGTTTACGTATTCTGATTATGTTTGCTGCTATTTGGGAAATTCCTAACATTCCTATACCTATCCAAATGCTCACCGCCATAAAAGAAGGCAAATATATATAATCTCTTTCCCTCGGTTCATAAGCAGCATTGTTAAGAAAGACTATTATTGCCAAAGAATACATAACAAATATCGTCAAAACAAA
>JAFVAP010000044.1 GCA_017480455.1 Bacteroidales bacterium
TTAGACTATAGTAATATATCAATTTTAAAATCTCAATTAGAAGAAGAAAAATTTGATACAATTTTTCATCTTGCCGGACTTACTAAAGCAAAATCACAAGCAGAGTTTAATAAGGTAAATGTTATTTTTACAGAGAATTTAGTTAAGGCAATAGAGTTATTAGATTGTAAACTTATTTATATGTCTTCTTTTGCTGCTCATGGACCTGCAGGAGAAAATCCTTTTACTGTTGCTAAAGTTACCGATGAAAATAAGCCTAATACCATGTACGGTAAGAGTAAGTCAGATGCAGAAGAATATATAAAAAAATATTGTAAAAATAAATATGTAATATTAAGGCCTACAGGAGTATACGGTCCTAAAGAGAAAGATTATTTTGTTTATTTTAAAACTATAAGTCAGCATATAGATGCAACTCTTGGCAGACCTAAACAGAGGCTTACTTTTATTTATTCAAAAGACCTCTGCAAAGCATGTATACTAGCTGCTGAAAATAATGATATAACTCAAAAAACCTATTTCGTTTCTGACGGTAATGTTTATTTAGATACTGAATTTTCTGCAATAACAAAAAATGTTTTAGATACATGGACTGTTTCTATACGCTTTCCTCTTTGGATTGTAAGGGCTATTTCTTTTTGTTTAGATAGGATAGGAAGATTAATAGGTAGACAATTTACACTTAATAATGATAAATATAACTTACTTGCAGCCAGAAATTGGGAATGTGATATAGAGGATTTGAAAAGAGACTTAGGATTTGAAGCAGAATATGATTTAAAAAAAGGAACTGAGGAAACAATAGCATGGTACAAAAAGGAAAAATGGTTATAGACTATGGAGAAAGTACCTGTTTTGTTTATAATTTTTAATAATATCAGTTTTATTAAAAGATGTTTTGCTCCTATTAGAGATTATAGACCCAATAAACTTTTTATAGCATGTGACGGAGCAAGAAAAGATAGGGTAGGGGAACTTGAAAAAATAAATGAGGTTAGAGATTATGTATTAACTTCTGTGGATTGGGATTGTGAAGTTAAGACAATGTTCCTTGATACTAATATTGGTCCTGCTAAGGCTATACATTCCTTTCTTAAATGGTATTTTTCTTTTGTAGATTACGGCATTATATTGGAGCATGATTGTTTGGTACACAGAGATTTCTTTGATTTCTGTGCAGAAATGCTTATAAGATATAAGGACAACAAAGATATATATACGGTAAGCGGCTATAATGTTTTAGGTAAAAGTAATGTTAAAAATTCTTATTTTTTTACTTATACTCAGCAACTTTGGGCTTGGGGTGCCTGGAAGAGGACAGTGGAGGATTATGATATATATCTAAAAGATTATTCCTTGGAAGAATTTGAAAGAAATGCTGATAAGGTACTTAAATTTAAACATGAAAAGCAGGCTTTCAAAGAAAAGTTTCTTTCAATGAAAAAGCAGGGATACAATACTTGGGACATACAACTCTTGTTTTATACATGGAGACACGGAGGTAAAAATATAGAGCCTAAATGTAATCTTGTTTCCAATATAGGTTTTGTAAGTGATTCTTTGCATAGTAAAAATACAAACTCTTTTTTATCAAATAATGAGACTTATCCAATACTTCCTCTTTCCCATCCAACTGATACGGAAGTAAATGATGAAGAGGAAGAAAAAATATATAAAAAATTTTGGTATAAATCTTATCTTCAATTAATTGCAAGGAAAATAGACAGACTTTTTTTTATGAAATCAAAGTTCTGAAACAATGGCAGCAAGTGTTAAAACTAATTATGTTTTTAATCTTTTAAACTCTGTAACTCAGGTTCTTCTTCCTGTTGTAACTTTTCCTTATGCTTCCAGAATATTACTTCCTGAAGGTATCGGTCACGTTAATTCTTTTGCAAGTATAATAAATGTTATTGTTCTTCTAACTTCTTTAGGTATTCCTCTCTATGCAGTGAGGGAAGTTGCAAAGGTAAGAGATGACAGCAGTAAAAGAAATAAACTTGTTTTTGAACTTCTTTCTCTGAATTTTATCACAACTTTTATCGGTTACGTTGCCGTTCTAATTCTTTGTTTTCTTATTCCTCAGATAAACAAAGACATACCTTTGTTTCTTCTTCTTTCTTTGTCTATACTTTTTACAACGATAGGATGTGAATGGTTCTATCAGGCAGTGGAAGATTTTAAATACATTGCTCTCAGAGGTATAATAGTAAGGTTGTTGAGTATTGTTTTCCTTTTTCTTTTTGTTAAAACAAGAGAGGATATTGTTTGGTATGCTGCGTTCACTGTTTTCGGTGTCATGGGGTCTAATGTTTTTAATTTTTTCAGACTTAGAAAATACCTATCCGTTAGAGATTTACAACTCAGCAAACTAAATCCCTTAAGACATATTCCGGGAGTTACTAAAACTTTTGCTTTTAATATCATCACAAGTATTTATGTTCAATTAAACACTGTTTTTCTCGGATTTTTTTCTTCTGATACTTCTGCCGGATATTACACTGCCAGTATGAAATTAAATCTTACTGCAATCACTGTATCTTACTCTCTTTCAACTGTAATGTTGCCTCATTTAAGTAATCTTATAGGTACTGAAAACAAAGCAAAGTTTAAAGAAATGGCGCAAAAGAGTTATGATTTCTCTTTTGCACTTGCATTGCCTATGGCTGTAGGTTTAATATTTGTAAGTCCCGAAGCAATGGTGCTTTTGTCGGGAAAGGATTTCATTCCTTCAATACTTGTTTCTCAGATAATGTCTTTTACCATATTTTTTATTGCTCTCAGCAATGTTTTAGGAATACAACTTCTGTTCCCTTTGGGTTATATGAATACGGTTGTAAAATCTGTCAGTATAGGATGTTTAATAGATTTGTTACTTTGCTTGATTTTGATACCTAAGTTTGCACACAACGGAGCAAGTCTTGCTTATCTGCTTGCTGAATTAGGTGTTATGGTCTCACTTTTCATTTTAGGAACAAAGCATTTACCTATTCATTACTTCAAAAAGTACCATTTGTTATATGTTTTTGCTGCACTTATGATGGCAGTTGTTTTGTTTTTTGAACGCTTTATTGATGTTAATTATATAGTAAAGTTATTTATTTTGGTCTTTTCAGGAGTTGCTGTCTACGTTTCAATTCTCTTGTTGATAAAAAATCCTCTTTCCGTGAGGTTAAAAGAAATAGTTTCAGATAAATTCAAAAGATAAAGTATTTTATCATTAATTCACTTTATTGAAACTTCGTTTTAGTGAAATAAAACTTGATTTCAGAAGAATAAAATCAAGTTTTACGCTGCTGAAACTTCGTTTTATTTTTCTAAGACTTACTTTTATGTTTTTAAAACTAATTTTCAATTTATTAGTCTAAAAATTTAATAAAATTTAACGAGTATTCCGCCTTATTGGTAAAAGTATCCGCTCTTTTGATTGATTTTTCAATAATTTTAACCTTAATTTTATGTTTATAATATTAGATTTCAGATTGTTGAATTAAAAATTTAAGAAATTAATTTAAAATACGCCTCTTTTTACTCTTTTTTATAGAGAAAAATACTGAAAATTCAGAGAAATAACACTTGAAAATAAATATTAAAAATTTTATTTATCTTTCATAAATCTAAATATATGCAAAGGTAATATTGCAAAGAAAATTTGTTTTATTTTCTTTGCTGGCTTCATGTCTTTTATTTGACATATAGCTTTTATTTTTGAGGGAAAATATCCGTCGTAGTAGCGTATGATGTTTTCCGTATCTTTCCGTATGTCTTTGTTTGTGATAATTGAATTATAATCTTGGTAGACTTTTTTCAGAACCCTTTGTTTGTATAATGAACAATCAAAGTATTCGGAAAAGGTATAATATTTTCTGTTTAAAATACTTTTTATGCTTTTCTTTCCTTTCTTTTGCTCAACGCTTACATTCTGTGCATGAATTCTGTGATAAAAAACTTTATCTGTGTAATGCTGTTTTTTACCTGTGCATAATGCAACCGTGCAGATGAGCAAATCGTATGGGTAAAGTGAGAATTTGCTTGGAAAAGTTTGTAAAATATTTGCCGTAGACCTGTTGAAAATCAGTGAACATCCTTGATTAGACACTTCGGAATGTGAAAACATCATATCCCGAAAAGAATATTGATTTTTTTCTTTTGCAGTGTTGTGTATTATATTGCCTTCTGAATCTATTTTGTCATTGGAAAAAGAAATGCAGAGAGGAATTTCAGCAGAAAATTCTTGCTCTAAAGATTTTATTCTTTTGAGTGAAAGTTCTATTTTGTTTTCCGCCCATACGTCATCTTGGTCTGATATCATTATGTATTCGCCTTGGCAGAGTTTTATTGCGTTGTAAAAATTTTTGTTTACACCCTGTCTTACGGAGTTTATGCAATAGCGGATGTTATATTTTTTTTTGTACTGCTCAATTATTCCTATAGTTCCGTCTTCGGAACAATCGTCACATATACAAACCTCATAGGGTGGGGTGCTTTGAGAAAAAATACTGTCAAGTTGTTCTTTCAGATATTTTTCTCCGTTATATGTTGCCATGGCTATGGAAATCCGTCCGTTCATTTTCCTTAAAATAAAATTGATATTTTCAGAAACGTACAGTGATAAAAAAAATTGTTCCCTATAGATTTAATGCTGATAGTTTTAAGATAAAAAAACGGCTCTCTGTTTCAAAACTACAGAGAGCCGTTTTTATTTTACGTCAATATGGTTTCAACGTACAATTCTTGTTCCGCAATTTTTGTTTCCGAGTTGTCCTGCTTCGGTTATTATACATTCTTTTCCTCCGTTCTTAACATAATACAATGCTGCACGGATTTTAGGTGCCATACTTCCTTCTCCGAATTGTCCTTGAGCAAGATACTCTTCTGCCTGTTCGACATTTACAATGTCAAGTGCCTGTTCGTTCTCTTTGCCGAAATTAATGTAGACTTTAGGAACGTCAGTCAATATGTAGAACTCGTCAGCGCCTATTTCAACTGCCGTAAGTGCAGAAGCAAGGTCTTTATCTATGACTGCCTCAACACCTTTTATGTTTCCGTTTTCCTCAATTACAGGAATACCGCCGCCGCCCGCAGTAACGACAACGTAACCTTCGGATGCAAGTTTCTTTGTCAGTTCTACGTTTTCTATCTTTATAGGAGTCGGTGAAGCAACAACTTTTCTCCAACCTCCGCGTTTTGCATCCTCTTTGAAAGTTGCTCCTGTTAGTTTTATGTATTCGTTCTTTTCTTGCTCTGAATAATAAGGTCCGACAGGTTTTGTCGGGTTTTTAAATCCTTTGTCTTCCTTTGAGACCGTTACTTGCGTAAGCAGGACTACTACATCTCTGTTTATACCCTCTTGTTTCATCACATTACGCATACATTGGTCAATAAGATACCCTATAGAACCTTGAGTTTGAGCTCCGCAATAGTCCATCGGCATACTTTCAACATTGAATTCTTTTTTTCCTGCTTCGTTTTGCAAGAGTATGTTGCCGACTTGAGGTCCGTTTCCGTGGGCAATAACTACGTTATAATCCTGTTTCAACAGATTGGTTATAGCTTCGCACGTAGTCATTACGTTTTTTATCTGTTCAGAATAAGTTCCCTTTTCTTTGCTTCTTATAAGTGCATTGCCGCCAAGAGCAATTACTGCTGTTTTTTTCATATTTTGTATTAGTAAAATATTATTCCAGTTAAAAATAAGCGGCAAAGATACTAAAAAAAATGCTAATAGCAAGTTTTAAAGAATAATTTTGTAATTTTGCACCTATGAAATTTGAATATTACATTGCAAAAAGACTGATTAAGCATCAAGGAAAAAATTTCAGCGGACCTATCATACGCATAGCACAAGTAAGTATTATGCTCTCTTTTGCTTTAATGCTTCTGTCGGTCAGCGTTCTGCAAGGATTTAAAAAAGAAATCAAAAACAAGATAACAGGTTTCTCTTCCCATATTCAAATAACCCAATACACAAATTCCAATCCTGAAGATAACTCTTCTTACATCTCTCTTTCCGCTGATGAAAAACATAGACTGAAACAAATAAAAGGGGTGAGGACACTTGTTCCCGTCATTCACAAGGGAGGTGTTCTGATGTTCTCCGGAGATTTTCAAGCCGTGGTTTGCAAAGGTATAGATTCTTCTTATGACAAGACCTTTTTTGAACAAAACATAACGGAAGGGAGATTTCCCGAACTGCAAAAGGAAAGCAAACAAGAGATACTTGTTTCCAAGACTGTAAAAGATAAGTTGAAACTTAAGACAGGCGGAAAGATAAAGGTTTATTTCTATGTTAATAATTCCTACAGGGCAAAAAACTTTTATATTTCCGGAATTTATGATACAGGTTTGGGAGAATACGACGAAACATTTCTTTTGTGCGATGCAAAAGTGTTAAAAGATATTTTCTCTGTCGATGACGGGCTTTGCTCTTACTATGAGGTGGGTTTGACGGATTTTTCCTTAATGGAGGAAGCGGCAGAAAAAATATACTATGCCGTAGACAGAGACAAAACGGTAGTAACAGCAAAAGATTTGGAGCCTAATCTTTTTTCTTGGCTCGGATTGTTAGACAGCAACGTTGTCATGATAATGATAATTATGATGTTAGTGTGTGTTGTCACTCTTTCTTCGGTAGTCTTGATAATGATTTTTGAAAAAAAGGCTTTGATAGGTATTTTGAAGAGTTTCGGAGCAGACAATGCCGTGATAATAAAAATATTCCTTTGCCGTATTGCTTATGTTTTGATTTGCGGAATGTTGTGCGGCAACATTCTTGCAATAACTTCCGAACTCATTCAAAAGAAATTTCATCTCATTTCTTTGGATCAAGAGAGTTATTACATAAATACCGCTCCTGTAGATATCAATCCTGTTCATATTCTTTTGATAAACGTGGGTATGGTTGCCGTTTGCTTGCTTTGTTTACTCTTGCCGGCTGCGAGCATCAACAAAATGTCGCCTGTAAAGAATATAAGGTTTGAATAAAATTTATTATTTTTGCAACGAATTTAAATGTAAATACACAAAAACTAAGATGGAAGAAAATATTAAAAATACAGAAATAGGGGAGAGCAAAATTGTTGAAGAACAAATCAGCGGAAACCTTTCTGAAAAAGAGGATACAGTGAATGCAACAGAGGAACTAAACTCTGACAATGGTTATGAAAAAGAGCCGAAAGTAAAAAAAGGAAAGACAAGTGTTCTTTCCGTAGCGGCAATAGTTATAGGTATCATCGCCATAGTTCTTTCTGTTTGGAGTTTATGCAAAGGCGGAAGTTCTTCTTCCTCACAGGCTGCAACGCAAGTCCCTAAGACAATACAGAAAGGAGATTTGCGTATTGCATATATAAATACTGACACCGTACTTGCTAAATATGATATGGCAGTTGAAATGCAAAAAGCCTTGGAAGCAAAACAGAAGCAGGCAGAAAATTCTTTCAAGAGCGCACAAGCAGCATTGGAAAGAGACTATAATGATTTTATGACCAACGGAGAAAAACTCACTCTTACACAACAAAAGGCTAAAGAAAAGGAACTTCAAGAAAGAATGCAAAATCTTCAACAAATGCCTGCAAAACTGCAAACGGATTTACAACAAGAACAACTTACACAGACTAAAAAGTTACTTGATGCCGTTTATGCTTTTGTAAGGGACTACAATGCAAAGCACGATAAATATAACGTCATTCTTTCCAAATCCTATATCAGCAGTCCGACTCTTTATATTGATGACGGATTGGATATAACCGAAGAGATAATCAAAGGATTGAATGAAGAGTATAAGGAATATAAGAAAAAGTAATCAGCAATTCTGAGATTTACGTTTTTTTATTTAGGGAGAAAATACAATGAAACAATTTTTTAAATTTACATTTGCTTCTTGCCTCGGCAGTCTTTTAGCTTTGGGCTTGTTGGTTTTTATATTGATTTCTGTAATAGGTTCTGTTGTTTCTTCTGTTTCAAAACCTGAAGCGGAGGTTGATGAAAACAGTGTTCTTGTTATAAATATGGACAAACCCATTTACGACAGGGAGGTTGAGAGTGTTCAAAATCTTTTGTCCTCTGACGGATTTATGGAGTCAAATATCGGTCTTACAGAATTTATTGCCGTTATCAACAAAGCGAAGACAGATAAGAAGATAAAGGCAATATTGTTAAATCTGTCTGTTTTGCAGACCAACGGAATGGCTACTGCGCAAGAGATAAGGGAAACTTTGGAAGATTTCAAAAAATCGGGCAAAAAAATTTACGCATACAGCGATATATGTGACGAAAAGTCATATTACATTGCCTCTGTTGCAGATAAGATAATGGTAAATCCTGCAGGAGAGATAATGCTTTCAGGAATGGGAGCAGAGGTTATGTATTTAAAAGATTTGATTTCTAAGTTTGATATTGACGTGGAATTAATCCGACCTAAGAATAACGCATATAAGAGTGCAGGAGAGATGTATATAAACAACAAAATGTCAGATTCCAACAGAGTACAAACAAGACAATACCTGTCATCTGTTTGGGATGTTATCTCTTCTCAAATAGCTGCTTCAAGGGGAATAAATATTGACACTTTCAATTCTTTGGTTTCTTCTCTTGATGCATTCTTTCCGTCCGATGCCAAAAAGAATGGGATTATTGATTATGTAGGATTTAAATCCGATTTCAAAGATTTGATTTCCGAAAATCTTGTTTCTCAATATAAACTCTCCAAATCGGGGAAAGTAAAGTTTATTTCCTATCCTGCTTACCGCAAAACCTTTGCCTCATTGGAAAAAACGGATAAAGAAAACAATATTGCCGTTGTTTATGCTTACGGAAATGTTTCTCAAGGAAAAGGATCCGACCTTTCTATAGGAGCAGAGACGACATGCAAAGCAATAGAGAAAGCAAGGAAAAACAAAAAGGTAAAAGCAATAGTGCTTAGGGTTAATTCACCGGGAGGAGATGCGATAGCCTCAGAACTTATTACTAACGAGATTATAAAAGCCAAGAAGGTGAAACCTGTTATTGTTTCCATGGGTGATTATGCTGCTTCGGCAGGTTATGAAATGTCTTCGAACGCATCTTATATTGTTGCAAACCAAACAACACTTACAGGTTCTATAGGAGTTTTCGGAGTTCTGCCTAATTTTTCCCGTGCTTTGAAAACAAATCTCGGAATAACCTTTGATACGGTTAAGACACATCCTAACTCAAATCCGCTGAGTGTAACTACGCCTATGACCGACCAAGCCAAAGCTTTGATGCAGCGGAATGTAGAACAATTTTATCTTAACTTCGTTGCCAAGGTTGCGCAAGGAAGAGGTAAAACTCCCGAATACATAAATTCCATTGCCAAAGGCAGAGTGTGGACCGGCAAAGATGCACAGCGTTTAGGTTTGGTTGATGAATTCGGAGGTCTTAGTAAAGCCATAGCCGTAGCAGCTCAAAAAGCAGGTTTGAAAAATTACGGAGTAATCTCCTATCCTAAAACTAAAGGAATTTTTGAGCAAATAATAAGTTCCGAAACACAGGAACTCAGAATGAAATCTTTTACAAAGGATTTAGGCAAACCTTATGCTTTCTTTTTGCAACTTAAAGATATTGCAGATATGCAAGGTGTTCAGATGAGGATGGACTATATCCTTTCATTTTAGTAAAGAAACCCGACCTTAAGACTTGTTTTCCGACAGGTCTTAAGGTTTTTCATTTAAACAAATTGCTGCATGGACGTCTTACCTGTTTTTGAAATGTTTTATTCTCTTCAAGGTGAAGGAGAATTTTGCGGAATGCCTGCTTTCTTTATACGTTTGGCAGGTTGCGATGTTGCCTGTGAGTTTTGCGATGAGAAGAAAGCATGGAGCAAAAGCAATTCCTCATTGCTTTCCGTTGAGGAGATACTTAGCAGGGTGAAATTGTCAAAGGCAGAAAATGTAGTCATAACGGGAGGAGAACCTTCTTTGTATGATTTAACCGAACTTTGCAACTCCCTAAACTCAGCAGGACTGAAATCTTTTTTGGAAACGGCAGGTACAAACGAGATAAAAGGAGATTTTTATCATATTACCCTTTCTCCTAAAAAAAATAAACTTCCATTGTTGAAAGAAATCTGCGGACGGAAAATTTTTTTCAACAAAATAAATTCTCTCAAGGTGGTGGTAGATGATGAAGATTTTTCTTTTGCTGAAAGAATGGGTGCTTTGATTTCTGAAAAAGAAAATGTAAGTCTTTTTCTTCAGCCCGAATGGACAAAAAAAGACTTTCTTTTGCCTGCAATTGTTGAATACATAAAAGAAAATCCTGCTTGGAGACTTTCTTTACAGATGCATAAATACATAAATCAAAGATAAAAAATGAATTAAAAACTTTTGTTACTCATTGTTTCTTGACCAATTTGAAAAAACTGACGAAAATGAAAGACAGATACATAAAAGAGAATAAGCTATACGACATCATTTGTTCCGATTACAAACTTTTGCAAGTAATATCCCGATTCTCACTTCCTTTAGGCTTCGGAGACAAAACAATAGAAGAAGTATGCAATGAAAACGGTGTGGATTGCGAAACTTTTCTTGCCGTCATAAATTTTGAAAAGGGTTCGCCTTATATTCTTTCCAGTCCCTACCATATTTCAGTTAAGTCCTTGAGTAATTATTTGCGCAATGCCCATTCTTATTATATTGATTTTCTTCTTCCTTTTATAAGAAGAAAACTGATAGAGGCTTTGGGTTTTTCTGCCAACAACGATATTTCTTTTTTGATAATAAAGTTCTACGATGAATATTGTTTGGAGTTGCGCCGCCACATGGAGCGTGAAAACGAAGATGTCTTCCCTTATGTTGATAATTTGCTCTTGGGAAAAAAGACGAAGAACGTTCTTTTGGAGATGTCGGTTTTGCATCACTCACCTTTGGAGTTAAAACTTGCTGAACTGAAGAATATAATAATTAAATACTCCGACTCGGCTAATGCAAACAATATGATGAATTCAGTTCTCTACGATATTTTTCTTTTCGAGGAGGATTTGTCTACTCATTGCGAGTTGGAAAGAAACCTTTTTGTTCCCGAGATAAAAAAATTGGAGGAAAAGATAAGCAACAATCTTGTTACTGCTGAAGCCAATGACGATGACGAGTTCTCGCAGTCATTGACCGAAAGGGAGAAAGAGATAATAATATATGTCGTTAAAGGGCTTACAAATAAAGAGATAGCCGATAAATTGTTCATCTCGGTAAACACGGTTACAACTCACAGACGAAACATTGCAAAAAAACTCGACATACATTCCCCTTCGGGACTTACTATTTATGCTATTGTAAACAAACTTGTTGATATTAAAGACATAAAACTTTAAAACGGAGTTAAGAAAATGTGCTTTTTGTCTTTGTGATTTAAAGCATAGTTAATCTTATTCAAGGCAAGAATACTTTGTTATCAAATAATAATGAAATGAAAAAAACGTTATAAACAATAAAACAAAATAAACCTTTAAACTATTCTATAAAAGATGATTTTATCAAACATTTTCCTACAAACGGTTACTGCTTCCGTGCAGAGCGCAACTGAGTCGGCGGTCACGACAGAAAAAATCAATATTTTCGAACTTGCTAAGGGAGGCGGATGGATAATGATTATCCTTGCACTTCTTTCTGTCTTTGTCGTGTATCTTTTTGTTGAAAGATACTTAGCATTGAACAGAGCCTTGAAACAAGACACCTCTTTCATGGAAAGAGTAAAGGAGCGCATACAGAAAAGCGACCTTCAAGGGGCAAAAAATATCTGTGAAGCGAATGACTCTCCTATAGGCATGATGATAGGCAAAGGTCTTTCCAGATTGGGACGTCCTCTCAACGATATTAACCAAGCAGTGGAAAATGTCGGCAAAATGGAAGTTGCTAAGTTGGAAAGCGGAGTCTCTATGCTTGCAACCATTTCCAATCTTGCACCTTCGATAGGTTTCTTAGGTACTGTTACAGGTATGATACGGGCTTTCTTCGATATGGCACACGCAGGCAACAACATAGATATTCAAATGCTTTCGGGAGGTATTTATGAGGCTATGGTGACTACTGTCGGCGGTCTTATCGTAGGTCTTATTGCTTCCTTCCTTTACAGTATCATCGTAGGTAAGATAAATAAGATGGTCTTCATTTTAGAATCCAGAACCATGGAGTTTATGGATTTATTACACGAACCGGCATAAAAATTTTTTCTTATGTTAGAAAGTAGAAACAAAATAAGCCCAGCATTCAACTCTTCTTCGATGTCGGATTTGGTCTTCTTGTTGTTGATATTCTTTATGCTTACTTCAACGCTCATAAGTCCTAATGCCATAAAGTTGCTTCTTCCTAAAAGCACTTCGGGACAGACTATGGCCAAGCAGAATGTCACCGTTTCCATAGATGCAGAGGAAAACTTCTTTGTGGAAAACCAGCCAAAGACTTTGGAAGAGTTAGAACCGTTCCTTTCACAACTTCTTTCCGCAACGCAGGAAGGCACAGTCAAACTGCATTCTGATAAAACCGTGCAGGTCCAAAGTATAGTTTACGTTATAGATGCCGTAAATCATATCAACAAGTTAAAGGGTACTAAACACAAGGTTATACTTGCAACCGATGCGTCAAATTAATAGGGGAATATGCAAATAAAAACGGAAAATAAAAGAAAACTTATAAGTACGGGAGTAACCGTTTTGTTCCATATTATCTTGGTTCTTCTGCTTTTTGCTTTCGGTTTGCCCTATCAAGACCCTCCTCCGCCGGAGCAAGGTGTGGAGATAAGTGCAGGTGATTTAACCGATGTGGGCAATGCCTTGGCAGGAGAGACAGGAGGAGAAGAAAGCCCGGAGACAAGTACCGATTTTGAGCAGAGTGATGACGAAAACTACTCTTCGCAAACAACAGAAGATGTTCCTATGTCGGCAAAACCTGTTTCATCAGTAAAGAAGAATACTAAGAAAGAAGAAAAACCTAAGGTGCAACAAGAAGCCCTTTTCCCGGGAAAAAAATCTTCGGGAGGCAAGGGTGAAGGCAGTGGCACGGGTTACGGTTCGGGAGAGAACGGTACAGGCGGTGGCGGCAACGGAACCAACACAAGCGGCACAGGTTTCAGTCTTAACGGGCGAAGTAAAAAGTATTTGCCAGAGCCGAAGACTAACAAAAAAGAGGTAGGCAATGTTGTGGTGGAGATAAAGGTTAATCAAGAGGGCTCTGTCGTGAGTGCAGTCGGAGGAGTCAAAGGAACGACTATCATGGACAACAATCTGTGGAGAGTATGTGAACAGGCAGCGCGCCGTGCTAAGTTTTCAGCCAAAGAAGATGCCCCCGAACTTCAACGGGGAACTATAACCTACCACTTTGTTTTGTAATCGTAGATTTATTTTATGCAAATATTTATGGGAAGATGAGGTATCCTACCTCGTTTTCCCGTTTTTTTTGTCCTGTTTTTGTAAGATATTTTTTTGAAAAAGCATATAAACCTTTTCTTCTGAACTAAAAAACTAAATGTCTTTTGACTTATCTTCTTTCTTTAAAAGGATATTATTCGGGAAATTGTGTAAAATTCAAGGGTATTTTACTTTTGCAAAAGTAAATATTAACTAAAGAAAATTAAAACCAAACTTTACTTCCAATGAAACTTGATTTCAGAAAATTAAAACTTAGTTTTACGGCACTGAAATCAAGTTTTAATTTTCTGAAATCAAATCTTAAATTTACGAAATTTATATATTGATAGTTATCTCTGCAAAACAGTCTTTTATCTCTTTTTTTTAAGAAATATATTATATTGTTTCCTTTCGTGGTTATTTTCCTTGTACTTAGGCTTGTTTCTTTTGTATAAAATGAGGATTAAGTGTTAGTTAAGATAAATTTCTTGTCAATATTTTTGTTACAAGAAAAAAAGATATTAATTTTGCAACCGCTTAGTGTAGTCTAAGTATAGCGGAAATCCGCTATTGTTTGAAAAATTTTTATAAAAGCGTTATGCTTTTTATAACTTGTCTTGATAAAGTCTGGTAAACTTTCTATTAAGAGTATACGAGTTATAATGTAGTAATGTTTTTCTATGCCAATTTTCTTGGCGTGAATTGTACTATAATTATATCTTTATACTCAGGTAATACCAGACACCTATCAAGAAAGATATAAATTCATAGGTGATTTCACGCTTTTTTTATTGAATTAATTAATAAGGTTGTTAAGGACAATCTTTCTTTTGAAGAAATCCCGAAAGAAAAAATTTTTTTATGAAAAGGGTTAATATTCTATTACTCTTGCTAATGCTGTTTGGAGTATATATTACACATGCTCAAGGACAAAACAGAGAATATAGTATATCAGAAACAGCAGGGTCGTTTTACTATTATGTAAATGATGAAGACAATCATTATGTGACTATAAGTACAAAAGACGCTACTAAAAATAGCATTGGTTATTACAACATTATTAATTTAGATGATACTTGCACTCTAAAAGGAAACGTAGTGATACCCTCTACTTTTACAGATAACGGTGTTACTTATACTGTAACAAAAATTGGTTTAAGGGCTTTTGCGGGTAAAGAAGCTATTACTTCCATAACGCTGCCTAATACGGTGACTTCCATTGAAAAATTTGCATTTAGACTAATGAAAAATATCGAATCCATAGATATAGGAGCAAGTATAGTAAACATAGGAGATTCTGCTTTTGCTGGAGCAAGAGGTTTTAATTCCCTAATTTTGCCAAACACTTTAACGACAATAGGATTATACGCTTTTGCATATACTGATATTGAAATTTTAAATATTCCCAAAAGTGTCACACAAATAAACAATCCTATTGCTGTACGTTCTTACAATCTAAAATCTATTAATGTCGAAACAGAAAATGAAAACTATAAGTCAATAAACGGAATATTATATAATAAAGCTTGTACCATAGCATTAGAATGCCCGAAAAACATACAACTAACAGAGATAAATATACCAAACACTGTTACTACTTTTGCTTACAATAGTTTTTCTGATTTAAAACAAAACAATATAGTAAAAAAGATAAACATTCCCGAAGGTGTTCTACATTTAGACACTTTGGCTTTTTACAGATATTCTTTCGATACGCTAATTCTTCCGAGTACTATTTTAACTGCAAAACGCTGGTCTTTGTATTCAGAAGGGGGAATCATTGTTTTTCAAAATGAAACGCCTATATCTTTAGTAGACAATCCACTAAACACAATAAAAGAAATTTATGTTCCTTGTGCAAAATTAGATGATTACAAAACTGCATGGGCATCTTATGCTTCTAAGATATATCCTAACAGAACTGGCGGAAGCGTTGAAGAAGATATAACCGACAATGTTTATCTTAGCGAAGAAGATTGTAATTGTAAAAAGTTCCCTGAGGTTATCAACATAAAAAATAATGCCTCTTTATCTTTCGGTAACTACACCACTGTTTCATCTGAACTTTCCTCTTCTTCTGTTAAATTGGAAAAGACTCTGCCTGTCTCTGCGTGGGCTTTACTCGGCAATCTTTCATCTGCAAGGACATACGGCTTTTTGGACGGAAATAAAGGTACAACAACAGGCTCGGCTCACGGTATGGCTGCTTTCCCTTTTGACTATTCAAACAATACATGGGGAGATGCTGCATTGAGAGAGCAAACATCACCGAGCATAGGCGAGAGTTTCTATGTTTACCCTGTCAAAAAAGAAATAGATAAAGATAACTCTTCCGAAGATTTGGCCGATGAA
>JAFVAP010000045.1 GCA_017480455.1 Bacteroidales bacterium
AAAAACATTGTCGGCGTAGGCGAAGCAAAGGCAAAGAAATACGGCGCAAAATTCTGCGAAGTCATAAAAAGATATGTAGAAGACAATGATATAGACAAGCCACAGGAAATGGTGGTGAAAAGCCTTGTAAATAAGAGCGGGCTGAAAGTTTACATCATAAAAAGCATTGATAAAAAACTTGCGCTGGAAGATATTGCCCGAGGCAAAGGTCTGAGTATGGAAGAACTGCTTACGGAAATAGAAAGTATAATATCTTCGGGAACGAAACTTGATATTTCATATTATATAAACGAAAACGTGGATTCGTATCATCAAGACGAGATATTGGAATGCTTAAAAGAAATGGAGACTGACAATATTCAAGAAGTGCTTGACGAATTGGACGATGACGAATATACGGAAGAAGAAGTCAGACTGATGAGAATACATTTTATAAGTAAATACGGTCATTAAAATTTTGTAAAATAAGATTTCAAAGCTGCGAAATTTGCAATTATTAACCTAAAACAAAGAAAAAAAATATTGTATTTTGCAATACTTTTGTAATTTTGCAGCGTTTTAGACCTTTTTTTCTTAATTTCAGTTACAATGAAAGTTTGAATAAAAGCAACGGAAAATAATAACCAATAAATAAAATAAAAATAAAAAACGATGACAAGAGATACACAAATCTTTGACCTGATAAATCAGGAAAGAGCAAGACAGACTAAAGGAATTGAACTTATAGCTTCAGAGAACTTTGTTTCGGATCAAGTTATGGAAGCAATGGGAAGCGTTATGACAAACAAGTATGCCGAGGGTTATCCGGGAAAACGTTACTACGGAGGTTGCCAAATAGTGGACCAATCCGAGACTATAGCCATTGAAAGAGCGAAACAACTTTTCGGAGCTTGCTGGGCAAACGTTCAACCTCACAGCGGAGCACAGGCAAACTTAGCAGTATTCTTTGCATGCCTAAATCCGGGAGATACTTTTATGGGATTAGACCTTAACCATGGCGGTCACCTTTCTCACGGTTCTCCTGTTAATATTTCGGGAACTTATTACCGTCAAGTAGCTTACGGAGTTAAAGAAGAGACAGGAACTATTGACTACGACATGATGGAAGAGGTGGCAAGGAAAGAGCAACCTAAATTGATAATAGGAGGAGCCTCTGCATACTCTCGTGAATGGGATTGGGCAAGAATGCGTAAGATTGCCGACGAAATAGGAGCTATACTTTTGGCTGATATTTCCCACCCTGCAGGTCTTATAGCTACAGGAGAGTTAAACAATGCCGTTAAATTCTGTCATATAGTTACGACGACAACTCACAAAACCCTAAGAGGACCTCGCGGCGGTATGATTATGATGGGAGAAGATTTCGAAAACCCTTGGGGAAAGAAAACACCGAAAGGTGCTGTTAAGATGATGTCTGCTTTATTGGACTCAGCAGTATTTCCGGGTATTCAAGGAGGTCCTTTGGAGCATGTCATAGCTGCTAAAGCCGTTGCTTTCGGAGAAGCTCTTACACCTGAATATCATCAATACATCAAACAGGTTCGCAAAAACGCTTCCACAATGGCAGCAGAGTTCGTTAAGAGAGGCTACAAGGTTATCTCAGACGGAACAGACAATCACTTAATGCTTATAGACCTACGTCCGAAATTCCCTGAACTGACAGGTAAAGTTGCAGAGAACACTTTGGTAAGAGCAGACATAACAATCAACAAAAACATGGTTCCGTTTGATTCACGTTCTGCATTCCAGACTTCAGGTGTCCGCATCGGAACTCCTGCAATAACCACAAGAGGATTAAAAGAAGACGCTATGCCTGAAATAGTAGGAATGATTGATGCTATACTTTCTGACGTTGAAAACGAGACTTTGATTGACAACACAAGAAAGAAAGTTAATGATATGATGCAAAACCGTCCTCTTTTCGCTTGGTAAAAGAATAAGTTTCATCACAACAACAAAGGCAGACAGGATTTCAATCCTGTCTGCCTTTTCTTCATAGCAGCAAGAAGAGGTTTAATCCTCCCCTACTCTTTTATAAGTTTCCTTACTCTTGAGTTCATATTTATATAATAAACTCCCTAAGCAAGATTTGAAACGTTTATCCTTCTGAATTTGCATTCCGAAGATATTGTTACGCTGTAAACCGTTCTTCCGTTCTGGTCCGAAACGGTTAAAATACCTTTTTCATTCAATCCGCTGAAAGTTATATCAACATAATCCTCAGCAGGATTAGGAGCAATATTGAACTCAAAAGCCTTTTCAACAACATTCAGACCCGCATTTTGGCCAAATGTGTGAGTGTATATTGTAAGCGTGCTGTCGCAACCTGATTGTGAAGTCATATTGTAAACGATGGTGTCTATAGTTTGCTCTGCTGCTGAGTCATATTGCCCTATTGTGTCGTGTATCTCAACGTTGTAAGACGGCAAAAGGCTGACTTCCAAAGACCTTATCTCATAACAATCTTCCGAATACAAAGTATCGGTATATGTTCCTGCCTGTGAAACAGTCAAGTCATTCCAAAGATAGGTTTCTCCTTGGCAAAGAGAAATCTGAGTGTATTCATAGGTAGGCTGACAAGGGTTTTGAGCCAAACTTTCCAAAGAAAAGATTTGTTTAGACGTCACTCCCTTTTCACCGTTTAAGTTATAAGGAACAACCCACACAAGATAATCTTCACTGTAGTTCATATTATAGATGTTAAACGAAATATCAACGGTATCTATCAGCCAATCGTCATTGAGAGAAAAAGTTTGCTCAAGGTCAAAGTCAGTATAGAGGTTGTAAAACTCTGCATTAGCCAATGAACCGTAAAAACAAAGGTAATAAGAAGTCTCATCATTAACATCAACTGCAACGCTTACCGAATTGTAAGTAGCATCGGAAAAGCCTATGTTTGCAGACGCCAAACCGAAACCTCCTCTCGGGAAAGCGATATTAAATACCGTTTTATCAAATACCGTATCGCCCTCGCCTATTGACCAAACTACTAACTCATAATCCGTATCATAATCAAAGGAAAAATAATTCAAAGTATCTTCCGTAAATTGATAAAGAAACGGAGAATTGGTATTGATAAGATATTGTAAAGTTTGATTATAGGTTAAACCATTGTTAGAAGCAATGTTTTCAACATAATTATCCGTCTGTTTAAGAACGAAATATTTATTGCAATGATTGTTCTTAGCAAAACTGTACCTTGCATAGTTATTACCTCCCGAAGAAAGGGTATCAACAAAATTCACTTCCGTCTTAGGCAAAAAATCGGGAGGGTAAAAATACCTTGTGTACACCAAAGAGTCGCCTTGTTCGGTTATAAACAAAAATGCAAACTCATACTCTTCGCCCGGTGTAAGATTATACCAATATCTGTCGGAGTAGAAAGGTAATGACGGCACATCATAATAAGGAGATGCCCACGATATTTGCACAAAATAATCCATAAGTGCCGTTTCTGTCATATTCCAAAGTCTGCTATAATAATCTATCCAACCGTTCCACATTGAGCATACTGCCCAACGTCCCGTCTGTTTGAAGTCAAAATAAAATATTGCAGACTCATTTCCGTCTGAGTCCAAAAATTCGAAAGGCCCGTCTATAACTACAGGCAAGGTGTACACGCTTTTGACTTGGGAATATTCGGTTACTCCGTCTATGACTGCAAATGCACGGTAGAAATACTTAGCCGGAGTTAATCCGCTTAGGTTTGTCTCTATCCTTGCACCAAAGGAGGTATCATAAACAACGTTGTCACCTGTCATTGCACAGATTGAGTCCGTTGAAAAGATTATTCCCTTAGAAGAAACGGTGTTTTGGGCTGTCAATCCTTGAATATATCCCTCGGCAGTGAAACCGTCAGCAGAAGTATTTTCTTGTTTAACATTGTTAATCAATACTTTCTGTTCGGGAGCATTGAAATTAAAACTTATAATGCTGTCATTAACATAGTGAATATCCGTTATGTTGATATCAAGCAAAGTTCCGTCGTTGGTATGCGGCACATTGTGTGAATAAGGTCCGAAATCCTCAGCCTGTGTCTGCGAAGCCCAAGGCGCTTTGCCGTTTACGCCGTCATCAACTTTGCCTGTTGAGGGTTCTATAAACCAACCTCTCAGCGTAGGAACCGTATTTATAACATTTCTTCCGTTGTTAAGCCAATTATTTATCCTGTCTTCGTTTCCGTGATATATCAAAAGACCCTCACCCGGTAAATAATTGTCCCATGAATGTTTCTTTCTGTGTTCAAGAATAAAAAACTCATTGCTCTGACCTGCCCTTACAAAGAAAGCAGTGTCAGTCTTGCCTGTCAAATACTTTATATGCAAATTTTGTTGAGGTGAAGACAAGGTGTCAATATGTATCCAATCGGTTATGATTTTTTCTCCTGCGGAAAGGAAAGGAGGAGTGTCTCCGCCGTTGTTATAAGAGCCGCTTGCCATAATATCATACGTTCCCGTGCTGACTGAATTGCCGCCCGAGGAAGCATAATCCGTATCATAATTATCAGGTAAGCCCAAAACATGTCCGAATTCGTGACACATAGTTCCTATACCGTCCATCTGCGAAGCATTTCTTTTCTCAGCCGAACAAGCATAAGTGTATATCTTTTTGCCGTCTAACACATCGTTATAGGCCCAAAGATTCCAACGATGCGGCCAAATCTCGTCTTCATTGCCCGTTGAGGATTCGGGAGTTCCCGCAAAGATGATGTGTATTCCGTCTACGTAACCGTCGTTATCATTATCAAAATGGGAGAAATCAACATCTGCATCGGCCGACATCAAAGCATCGTGAACAAATTCTTGATAACCGTAATCGTCATTCTCATTATTATAGTTGCCGTAGTAAGCCATATTGCGCGGCAATGTGTAAGGGCCGACCACTCTCAAAGCCATTTCAAACTGATTGTCGGAGTTATCCAAGTAATAGTCCCTCACAGAGCCGTAATTGTTATAATTGTGTTGGGAAGTCATATTCACAAAGTCTTGATTGGAATAAGTAAAAGGCAAATCCGCAAAATCAACCAAAATAACCAAAAGACTGTCAGTGCCGACCGTAGGAAAAGAAGTCGCTCTCAAAGGTTCGTTGAGCGGAGCGTTCCAATGGCTGAGTTTAGCATTGATTTGAGCGGAAGAAAAGCGCAAATCCTTTTTCAAAGTTTTCAAAAACGCTTTCTCGTTACTGTCTCTGAACTGCTCATTGCTTGCTATAACGTCAGAAGCTATCATATTGCCGCGTCGGTCCGTGACAGCGTAGACATAATCTCCGTTTGCATTCTTGAGCAATGAATATCCGTCGGAAGTTTTCGCCCAATGGATGCGCTCGTCACCTTGAAGCACAAAGGTAAGTTCCTTTCCGTTGCTTTGCTTTATTGTCCTTGCCGCAGGATTTGCAGGAACGGCTGCGGCGTATTCAAACAAAACAACCGTAAAAACCAAAATAAGTAAGGTTGTAAGTTTTTTCATATCATCACAAATTTTAAAATAAGAATTTGCAAATATAGTTATAAATCTTTAATGTTCAAGTTTTTTCGATACTAATCTATACTTTTTTCTTTCCGAAGTCTAAATCTGTCTGCTCTTTTTTCTCTTTAAGGGGTGGGAATATACCTTTCATCATTGTAAACCGAAGTAAACGAAAGCTTATTCCCAATCACGGCAATATGAAATGAAATTTTCCGTTATCTTTTCGGTAGATAAACACAATGAGTTATGAAAATACTTGTCACGGGAGCAAAAGGATTTATAGGCAAAAACTTAATTGCCCAGTTGAAAAACATAAAAGAGGGTAAAGCCCTTTGGTATGACTGCCCCAAAGATTTGGAGATATACGGGTACGGCAGAGAATCTTCTCTATCGGATTTGGAACGCTATACCCATGATTGCGACTTCGTCTTCCATTTGGCAGGGATAAACCGCCCTAAAGAAGAAAAGGAATTTTTTGAAGGCAATGTGCATTTTCTTCAACAGGTTTTATCTTTGCTGAGAAAAGCAGGCAACCGATGTCCTGTCGTGTTGTCGTCTTCCGTTCAAGCCTTGGAGGACAATCCCTACGGAAAGAGCAAACTAACAGCCGAAAAAGAACTGGAAAAGCACGCAAAGGAAAACCAAAGCCAAATTTTCATCTACCGTTTAACCAACACGTTCGGCAAATGGTGTAAACCCGACTACAACAGCGTAGTAGCAACGTTCTGTTATAGGATTGCACAGGGTTTGCCTATAAAAATAGACAATCCGAAAAAAGAACTCAAGTTGATTTATATAGATGATGTAGTCGATGAGTTAATATCCTGCCTCGGCAACAAGGAGAATAAAGACGGCATGTTACTCTGTGTCAGACCCGAGTACAAAATTACCGTAGGGGACTTGGCAGAAAAAATTTACTCATTCAAGGAAAGCGAACGCTCATGTTTTCTTCCCGATGTCTCTGACGGGTTTACAAAAAAACTTTACTCTACCTATCTTTCCTATATGCCCGAAGAGGAGTTTTCCTATCCTCTCAATAGCGCCTCAGACCAAAGAGGCTCGTTTACGGAACTTTTTAAGGCCGCAGGCTTAGGGCAAATATCAGTCAATATATCCAAACCCGGCAAGGTAAAAGGTGAGCATTGGCACAACACAAAGGTAGAAAAATTTGCCGTTATCAAGGGTAAAGGCCTTATACAAATGAGAAAAGAGGGACTGAACGCAGAAGGCAAACCCCATTCGGTACTTAACTTCTTTGCAGACGGAGAAAATATAAAGGTTATCAATATGATACCGGGCTATACCCACAACATAGTAAACTTATCCGAAAACGAGGATTTAATAACCGTTATTTGGGCAAATGAACTCTTTGACAAAGCCCGTCCCGACACCTATTCAGACAAGGTAAATCAAGATTGATTATCAGAAAGTTAAATTTCCTTAAAATAAAACGAAGACTCAGCACGGCGAAATCAAGTTTCAGATTTTTAAAATAAAGTTTCACGGCACTGAATCTTCGTTTTATTTTAAGGAGATAAAGTTTAATTTTTTTTCATTATTGACTTTCCCCTACACGTTTACTTGCAAAGTATCAATAAGTCTTTGTAAAGGGGCGGATAATTTATTACTTTTTTTTCCGTTATACTAAGACTTAAGGAAAACATCTTATGAAACAATTTTTTAAAAATCCTAAAATACTGTGGTACTCTTTGATAATAGGATTTGCCATTGTACTTTTTTCGCTTCACAGCATAAATAACGTTGTCAAAAAACTTAGGGACGAGGAGATAAAACAAGTTGAAGTGTGGGCTAAAGCCATAAGCCGTAAGGCTGATATGGTAAAAGAAACCAAAGAGTTTTACGAAAAAACCCTTGAAGTTGAGCGTACCAAAATGCAACAGTTCATAGAGGCCTACAAAATAATAATCTCCCAAGACGAAAACGCCGACCTCACTTCCCCTAAACTGCAATTCTACACCAAGATAATAATGGACAACAAGACCATTCCCGTTATCATTACCGACGAATTTAACAACATACAATTTTCACAAAACGTTGAGCCTCCGATTACGGAAAAAGTCCTCGTAGGTGAAAGATACCGCAATTTTGTTCAAAACAAGCCCTTGGAATATGAAGTTTACGGAATGAAATTCCGCCTTTATTATGCCGAAAGTCATGTTTACAGAAAACTCAAATCATTGATGGACGAGGTGATGTATTCTTTCCTCAACGAGATAACTAACAGCGGAGTTTCCGTTCCTGTAGTCATAACCAATGAAAAGAGCGATAATGTCTTGGCTTTCGGAAACATAGACTCTGTTTCGCTTATCGGCAACAACCTCCCGAAGACACTCAAGGACATGTCCTCGGACAGCAAACCCATAAAAATATCTCTGCCCAACAAACATTCGGGTTACATTTACTTCAAGAAGAACAAGACCATTTCCATGCTCAATTATTTTCCTCTTCTTTACATCTTTTTCTTCATCTTATTCAGCGGTTTGCTCTATTTGGTACTCCGCACCCTCAAATCTTCGGAACGCAACCTCGTTTGGGTGGGTATGAGCAAGGAGACCGCACATCAACTCGGCACTCCTATATCTTCGCTTACCGCATGGGTGGAATTGCTGAAAATGAACGAAGAAAACATATCCACTTGTGAAGAAATGGACAAGGACATTCAAAAACTCAGCCTCATATCCAAACGTTTCTCCCAGATAGGTTCTACACCTACGCTGAAAAGAGAAAACATTATCCCCGTGATAAACAACACCGTGGAATACATGTCAAGAAGAAGTCCGAAGAATATAGTTTTCATCAACAAGACAGATAAAAACAAGGAGGTAAATCTTATGTTCAACCAATTCCTTTTGGAATGGACGCTTGAGAATATTTTCAAAAACGCCATTGATGCAATGGAAGGAAGCGGCACAATAAGTATATCGACCGAGGAAAATTCAAAAAAACTCTATATTGACGTGGAAGACAACGGCAAAGGTATGCCTAAATCCATGTACAGAAAGATTTTCCAACCCGGATTTACGACTAAAACCCGCGGTTGGGGAATGGGTCTGTCCTTAGTCAAAAGAATAGTGGAAGAATATCACGACGGAAAGATATTTGTCAAAAACTCCGTTGTCGGACAAGGCACAACATTCAGAATAGAGTTAAACAAATAGAAAACCCATTCCCTCTTATGTCATCACTTTACTTTCACATACCGTTTTGTCATCACAAGTGCATCTATTGCGACTTCTATTCCATAGCGCAGAGTTTTGATAAAGACCTGTATATCCGTGCCTTGATAAATGAACTCAAAGCAAGGAAAGATTTTATTTCTCCTAACATAAGCACCGTATATTTCGGCGGAGGCACGCCGTCTCTTCTCAGTGCAAAGCAAGTAGGCAACATACTCTCGGAAGTTTATTCGCTTTTCAGTGTTGAAAGCAATGCCGAGATAAGTTTTGAAGCCAATCCCGAGAATATTAATATTGAGTATGCAAAAGAACTCAAAAAATTGGGCATAAACAGAATAAGTTTAGGTATACAGAGTTTTGACGACAGGGATTTAAAACTGCTCAACCGAAGTCACAATTCCGAAACGGCAAAAGCCTCAATAGACTTGCTCCGAAAGGCAGGTTTTGTCAATATTTCTGCGGATTTGATAAGCAATCTCCCCTACTCCACCCTCGGTTCTTGGAAAAAAAATCTTGAGACCTTGCTTGCGTTCCGTCTTCCTCACATTTCGGCTTATACTCTTATGAGAGAAGAGAATACAATGTTAGATAAACTCCTCCAAAAAGAGAAACTGCAACTTCTTTCCGAAGAAGAGGCTTTGGAACAAATGGATTTAACCTGCACAATGTTAGAAAATGCAGGCTATATCCACTATGAGACCTCCTCTTTCGCCCTAATGGATTATCAATCCCGCCACAACATAAACTATTGGACTTTCGGGGAGTATTTAGGTTTGGGTGCAGGCGCCCATTCCTACAAAAAAAATATCCGTATGTGGAACATAGACGACGTTTTCCTCTACACAAAACAGATAATGCAGAAAGACATCAACTCGGTTTGTGAACAAGAGACATTGACACAAAGAGATATGTACAACGAATACATAATGCTATCAGCCAGACTGAAAAACGGTTTAAACAAAAACTACATACAAGAGAATTTTCCTCAATATCTGAACCACTTCTGCTCACAGACCGAAATTCTTATAAAAAAAGGCTTGCTTTCCTCTTCATTGCAGCCCACCAAGGAGGGTTTACACTTGCAAGATTACATAATATTATCCCTTGCAGACTAAAAACCGCTTCTCTGACAAAATGATTTACAACAACTTATCAAACATCTACAATTATTTTCTTCATTTTTTATCAATTTTCTTTTGTCATAAATTAAATTTTGTCTAATTTTGCAAGCGCAAACTCGGGGAGTAAAACCGAGGCATCTCTGTTAGAGGAGTGCGGCAATTAAGTCAGAGTGGGAGGAAGTTTGGTTAGAGAGATGCAGGGTAAGGTTAGGTAGATATGCTTCTGAGATGTGGGCAGTTGATGAGAGATGTTGAGGCAGTGAGTTTGCAAGTTATGGTCTTAAGATAAAGATATGGCGGGGTAGCTCAGTTGGTTAGAGCGTCGGATTCATAACCCGGAGGTCACGAGTTCAATTCTCGTCCCCGCTACGATTGAGTTCTCATAACTTAATTTATGTTTTTGGTTAATAAATATTTGGAGACTTGCCTGCGATAGGTAAGTCTTTTTTCATCAAAACCTTATAAAAGCAAACAGGCGGCAAATATCCTCTGCCGCCTGTTTGCTTTTGCTCTCTCCTAACGTTTTTTTCCCAAGTCTAATCTTCCAAAACTTCAAGCACTTTCAAATCATACATCTTCAATCTCGGCGAATCCCCGTAGCCCAAATCAGGATGAAACCATATAACATAATGAGAGCCTGCGTTCATCAAGCAAAGCGCCTGCTTCACACCCTCACACAGTCCGTCAATTCCCGTAGGCCCCGGACGTTTACCCTCATTGTTTACATTGCTTCTTACTTTCTACATTTTGTTTTCTTCAT
>JAFVAP010000046.1 GCA_017480455.1 Bacteroidales bacterium
AAATCTGATTTTCTCAGCGTTGATTATTATAACGTTGTCACCGCAATCAACATGAGGAGTGTAACTTGGTTTGTGCTTTCCTCTAAGTATATTTGCAGCTCTTGTAGCAAGACGACCTACAACTTGATTTTCTGCATCAATAACTATCCATTTTTTCTCTACATCTGCAGGTTTAACGGATAATGTTTTGTAACTTAATGTACTCATTTCTTTTTACTAATCGATTGTTTAAAACAATATATTTCATTTTTTTCACAAAGGCTTTTCAATCTCTTCCGGCCAAAAAAGAAAATGAATAACTCCTTGTTTCTCTGCCACAAAAGACTGTTACGTAAGGATTAACGGGACTTACAAACAAACTCTTTTGAGGCTGCAAAGTTACAATAACTTATTTAATTATAAAAATATTTTAAAACTTTTTTACGAAAATTTACATTTAAATTAACATTAAAAAACTCTGATTAACAAAAAAGCGAAACAAAAGCATTTGAATTAAGTTTTGGTAATTAGAATAAAAAAGGTAAAGAATTCTTATCCAAAGAAGAGTCTTTACTTTTTTATTTCAAAGTAAGAAAATCAAAATTACGTTACAGGAAATCAATTTCAGTTTCCGTAAATCTTTCTAAGACTGTCTGCTATTGCGTAGTTCTCATTTGCCAATGCTGATTTACCTTGACGTTTATAAACAGCAGCCCTGCCACTGTAAGCTTCAAAGTAAGTACTGTCGGCTTTAATAGTTTTATTGTAACAATCCAGTGCCGTTTCCAAATCATCCTTATACACATGATTAATCCAACCGACAGCATAGATAGCATTAGCATAGTCAGGCTTTATATCCAAAACACGCTTATATAAATCCAAAGCCTGTTGTATTGAACCGTGTTCTTGATAGAAAAGACCGAGATTATACATAGCACTCACGTTCTTCGGATTTATATTAATAACACTCTTATAATATTCTATTGCCAAAGCATCGCCCCGAACTGCGAACAGATTAGCTAACTCTTCGAAAGCGTGTTCATAATCCGATTTATACTCTATAGCCTTTCTGTAATCTTTAACCGCATTTACCGTATCCCCTATTTCCTTATAAATCCAGCCGCGCATAAAATATGCCTCTGCATTAATCTTATCTATCTTCATAACTTCGTCAAGATTTTCCCTTGCACGGTTATAATCCCTCAAATCTATGGCTAACTCTGCTGATTTCAAATAAGCTTTTAGGTTTTTCTTATCCAATTTCTTTACATTATTCAACGCATCAAACGAAAGTTGGGTTTTTCCGTATGCAAAATAGATATCGGCCTCCAAAAGAAAGTAATCAACCTGCGTTTTATCCAATGAAATAGCTTTTTCTATATTAAACAAGGCCTCTTTCAAATTTTCCTTTTCAAAATACAACTTTGCACGTCTAAAATACAAGTCTGCGTCCTTTGGATGTCTTTTTAAACTGTTATCCAAAAGCGCCATCTTTTCTTCGAACGAAAGTTTATCAAAATCAGCCATATTTGTATCGCCTGCACACGAAACAAACAAAAGACAAAGAAAGAAAACAGAAAAAACACTTAAAAAACGGGGAAATCTGTTCATAGGGTAATATCTACATTATTGCGTGTAAAAAAAACTATAACCTTGAAAGGTTCAGTCGGGGTGATGAGATTCGAACTCACGGCCTCTTACTCCCGAAGCAAGCGCGCTACCGGACTGCGCCACACCCCGATTTACCAACTCTATTCTTTCAACTTTATCTCCAAATTTTCTTTATGCACTTTCTCCAATCGGTCTTGGACGGATTTTTTCTCCGAATTGAGAGCCTTTAACTGCTTTTCAAACTTCTTTGTCAATTTTTTATTTTCATCTTCTTTTGCTTTCTCAAGTCCGTCCTGCAAAGAATACTCTTTTTCTTGCAAATCCTTAAGTTTGTCTATCAGAGATAATTCTTCAGAACTATAGTTTCCGACTTTCTTAAAATTGTTTGCAGTATTAATCATCAACAAATCATCGCCGTACTCTTTAATCTTTGTCTCCAAAGAAGTAGTATCATCATAATTTTTCCATGATTTGTCCTGATTATCTCCGCTCAAATCTACGATATTTCTTACTTTCTCCGCAGGCGAAAGTTTATATGTCTTGATTATGGCTTCGATTTCTTTACGTTCTTTAGGATTATCACTATAAAAATACTCCAATGTATAAGTGTATCCCTCAAAAATGAAAGAATAAACTCCGCCCTTAGAAACATCATTCAAAAAAGTGTTCGTATAACAGAGCAACTTTGCCTTTTGTTTCTTCAAAGAAGCATTTTGAATCTCATCTATCTGCATATATTCAAAATGCTCCTGCAAAGAGCGTTTTGAAGCTATGTCATTTGCCCTTACAACCGGGTCGATAACTTTTCTCAAGCAGATAATCTCTATAAAATTTTCAGAGTTATCTTTAGAACACTTCAAGGAGAAATCTCCGTTTTTCATTGTCTCTTTTTGAAATGTCCAATCCTGAGGTATCTTTAAACTTAGGTTGTAAAATATCACCTCGGTAACATTTACACCTGCAAAGACGGATTGGCAAAACAAAAAGCCGACAAAAAAGAACAATATTCTCTTAAAAGTTTTCGCCATTGTAAAATATCATTTCAGTTGCAAAAATACAAATTTTTAACTACATCGCAATTTTTTTCTTTACTTTTTTTATAAATACTAAAAATATATGTCCCTTTGTCCTTTGTCTATTTCAGTGAGATTCTTCTCTATATTAGGCAAAAGTTGTTTTTGGTCATAGTCTTCGAGCATCTGTTTTATCAATCGTTTACCTTTCTCTTTTGTAGATGCGGAAGCAAAATCATTGAGATATTCTTCAAAAGTAAATATTGCATTCGGCAGACAATATTTCTTTATAAGACCCGGCTTTGCCAAATCCATAAAATCCTTACCTACCCTGCCGTTTCTGTAACACCCTGTACATAAAGAAGGAATGTATCCACCGTCTATAAATGTGCTTATCATTTCCTCTAAACTTCTCTCATCGCTCAAAGAGAACTGACTTCCGCTACTTTGATTTGTATCAGAATATGCTCCGGGGTTGGTTTTACTTCCTGCACTTATTTGGCTTATACCATAATTAATCAATTCATTTCTCATACTTGCAGATTCGCGTGTAGAAAGAATCATTCCTGTATAAGGCAATGCCAATCTTATTATGGCAACAAGTTTTTTAAAGTCCTCATCGCTGACTTTCATTGGTATATTTTCAGAATCAGGAGCGCCTATTGCAGGTTCCAATCTCGGAACGCTCACGGTGTGAGGTCCTACTCCGAAACATCGTTCCAAATGATTGGCATGCTCAATCATAGCAAGGACTTCAAATCTGTAATCTCCCAAACCGAATAAAGCGCCTATACCTACATCATTTATCCCTCCGAGCATAGCTCTGTCCATAACGGTCAAACGATATTCATAATCGGCTTTAGGAGTACCTGCAGGATGGAAGCGAGTGTATAACTCAGGGTCATAAGTCTCTTGAAAACAAACATAAGTTCCTATCTTTTCATCGTGAAGACGCGAAAAATCTTCCACTTCCATAGGAGCCAATTCCACATTTATTCTTCTGACATAGTCCCTGCCGTTCTCCTTGACTGAGTAGACCGTCTTGATAGCCTCACACATATAATCGGTGTCATTCTTACTGTTTTCACCACAGATTAACAGAACTCTCTTATGACCTTGCCTCAATAGAGAAGAAGTTTCCTGTCTTATCTCGTCCATGGTCAAAATTTTCCTTTCTATCAAACGGTTATCCTTTCTGAAAGAACAATAAGTACAATTATTGCAACAAACATTCCCCGTATAGATAGGAGCGAACAAGACAAGTCTTTTACCGTATATTTCCTGCTTAACCCACTTTGCCGCCTGCATTATCTTATCCGTATTTTCTTTTCCTTCAGCACACAAAAGCACGGCTACATCTTGTAACGTCAGACCTTTTAATTTCAGAGCTTCATTCAAAACCGCATCAATTTCAAGCGTTGAAGGGGTCTTTCTATCAAGCAAAAAATAAAGTTTATTTCTGTCTATAAAATTCGTATTTCTCTCTTTTAGTTCCATAATCCAAGGTAATTTAGTATCAAATTGCAAATTTAAGAAAAAAAGGCGGAAGTCATGGACTTCCGCCTTTAAAGTTTTTCATTTATATTATTTCAATATTCCTAACTCTCTACCTATCTTGGTAAAAGCAGAAACACATTTGTCAAGTTGTTCTTTTGTATGTGCAGCCGAAACTTGAACTCTTATTCTTGCTTGACCCTTAGGCACTACAGGATAATAGAAACCTGTT
>JAFVAP010000047.1 GCA_017480455.1 Bacteroidales bacterium
ATAAAAAAACTTCATTTTGATAATTTTAAGATTTCGTTCTATCTTCACAGAAGAGGGAGTTATTGTTAAAAAACTTTATTTTGGTTGTTATGTTGTGAGGTTTTAATTTTCTGTAATGTAATTTTGTTTGACGGATATTTAATGAGGACAAAAAAACAGAGCAAATCCGCAATAGGATTTGCTCTGTTACCTCTTTCGGAAAAGAAGAAATGTCTCCGTTTCTTCTTTTTCCCAAAGCAATCTTAATGATTATTTATCCATTTCCATCTGTCTAAGATGCTGAACATAGATAGCTTTAAGCTTTTTCTCTCTTGCAACTACTGATGGTTTGGTAAATTGCTTTCTTGAGCGGAGTTCTCTTACTACTCCTGTTTTTTCAAATTTTCTTTTCAATTTTTTTAAAGCTCTTTCGATGTTCTCACCTTCTTTAATAGGGACAATAATCATAGTTTATACCTCTTTCTTTTTTTTGTTAGGCGGAAAAGCCCAACCGATTAATAATTAAGTTAATTAACAATGTGCAAAATTATAATAATTTAATGTTCTGACAAAACTTTTTCTAACTTTTCTTTAAGCCATTGAGGACAACGTATAGGTTTTCTTGAATTAAAATCAACAAAGCACAGTTCATTCCACCCATTGCAAAGAAGCACTTCCTTGTCTCCCTCTTTCCTCACGACCGTATAGTCAAAGTGCATCTTCAAAGTAGGAATATTTTTAATGAATGTTCTTATTGTTATAATGTCATCATAAAGCGCAGGAGTATGATAGCGTGAATATTGCTCAATCAATGGCATCATCACTCCGTTTTTTTCCAAAGAGTCATAGCTAATCCCGAGATTTCTCATAGTTTCTTCTCTTCCTATCTCGAAAAAACGGAAATAGTTGCTGTTGTGTACGTATCCCATCTTGTCTGTCTCGTAATACTTGACCCTGTGGTTAAAATCAAAAGAATATTCTTTCATAGTACTTGCGTTCTTTTCGGATAAAACAAAAAAGAAACTGTCAAAAAGCAAAACTTTTTAGCAGTTTCCCGAAATTTTTCTCAGAAGATAAGGCGATTAATATTTAATGTAGCCTTTCTCTATGGCGTTATTTAAACAAGGAAGCAAACCTTTTTTGTTTATTGTCCTCATTCCTTTTGCGCTTACCTTAAGAGTTACCCATGCGTCTTCCTCTGCAATGTAGAATTTCTTCGTTTGCAAATTAGGATAAAATCTTCTCTTTGTTTTTATGTTTGAGTGAGAAACATGATTTCCGTTTAACGCTCTCTTTCCTGTAATTTCACAAATTCTTGACATCGTATTCTATTGTTTTATTGTTATTATCTTTCTTCTGATTTTGAGTTTGCAAAAATACAATCTTTTATTTTAATAACAAAATGTTTTGCATTATTTTTTATTTTTCTTATTACAAAACAACTTATTCCTGCTTATTGTTTTCCTTGTCACGCTCTTGTAAGACCAAGCCTTTATTTCTTGCCCTGCTTTTCAAATTAAAGAGGCTTTGCTTCAAATTTAAGAAAAAATACTTCTGCATATTCCTTTCCGTGCAATAAAAGACGGATTTCGCAGTTAATCTTTCCGATAATATAAGTTTTTTTATTATTTTTGCCTTTCAAAAAGGAGAGGTTTTCTATATATGAAAAAAAATAAATCGGATTATAAAAAAAATAAATCGTATTATTCCATTCCAGATGATTTACAAGAATCTGACTTGCCAGTCACCAGAGAGGTAATGTTTACTTTGAAAAAAAATCAATTGTATTATTCCATTGCTGAGGTTTCAATGAATTATGGCTTGCCTTATTCTACATTGCGCTATTGGGAAAGTGAGTTCAAGGAATTGAAACCCAAGAGGAATAAGAGAGGAGTGCGCTTTTATAGGAAGGAAGATTTGGAGGTCTTGGATAAAATCTTCTTTCTGATTAAGCAAGAAAACTATACCATTGAGGGAGCAAAGAAAGCAATGAAAGCCGAAAAGAATAAAGAATCCAATTCTCAAAAATTGTTGAACAATCTTTTGGATGCAAGGGTATTACTTTGGAATTTACGCAACAAAATAACTGATTTGTCAAATGGAAACTAATAACAGAAAAAATGTAGCCTTAGTTTGCGGAGGCTATTCGGGAGAATATGTCATCTCTTTGCAATCTGCCGAACAGATAGAAGAGAATTTGAAAGATGATTTTAATCTTTATAAAATCATAATAGAGAAAGATGATTGGTATTGTGTTTATCAAGGCAAGAGAATTTCGGTTAATAAAGACGATTTTTCATTAACGGTTGATACTAAGAAGATTTGCTTTGATGCTGCTTTCATTATCGTCCACGGAACTCCGGGTGAGAATGGTCTTTTGCAGGGTTATTTCGATATGCTCGGAATAAAATACAACACTTGCGGAGCTCTGTGTTCGGCTATAACGTTTGACAAGACTACCTGCAATGCTGTAGTTAGGGAAATGAATGTTGTGAATGTGGCAAAGAGCGTTACGGTTTACAAAGACGGGGATTTGGATATATCAAAAATTCTTTCCGAATTGAGTTTGCCTGTTTTCGTGAAGCCGTCACAGGGAGGTTCTTCCATAGGAATGAGTAAGGTGAAAGAGAGTTCGGAACTTGAGCCTGCGGTACAAAGAGCCTTCAATGTACATGAAAAAGTCCTTATTGAGGAATTTATAGAGGGAACGGAGCTTTCTAACGGTGTTTTTATGAATGAAAACAATATAAGTGTTTTTCCTGTGACTGAGATTGTTCCGAAGGCAGAGTTCTTTGATTATGAGGCTAAATACAACGGCTCGACTGATGAAATAGTTCCTGCAAGGATAAGTGAAGAACTGACGCAAAGAGTTAGGACGACGACGGAAAAAATATACAAAGGTCTAAATTGTAAAGGCGTTTGCCGAATAGACTATATCTACAATCCGAAAGAAGATAAACTATACTTCCTTGAGGTAAACACCACTCCGGGACAAAGCCGCAACAGTATAGTTCCTAATCAAGTTAGGGCAATGGGAAAAGACGTACATTGGCTTTATTATTCTCAGATGAAAGAAATTTTGTAGGAAGAGCATGTTTAAAGGAATGAAAAACATATTCAGAATACTTGGATATATGAAGAATTATAAGAAGTTTATAATTCTCAATATATCGTTCAACACTCTGCATATAGTTTTCAACCTTTTTTCACTTGCGATGATAGTTCCTTTTGTCAGTATTTTGTTCGGCTTGGTTGAGGCTCCTGAAACTTTGCCTGAGTTGTCTTTTTCCAAAGAAGCAGTTGTCGGGTATTTGAGTTATCAACTCAATGCTTACAAAGATAGCCTCGGTTTTTTTACTTGCCTTATATATATATGTATAGGATTTTTTATTTTTACATTTCTGTCAAACCTTTGCAGGTATATGGGAATGTATTTTTTAACTCCTATCCGCAACGGTATACTTAACGACCTCAGAACTGATATATACAAAAAGATAACTATACTTCCCGTTTCTTATTTTTCGTCTGTCAGACGCGGAGATGTGGTTTCGAGAATGACTTCCGACACTTCAACGGTGGAATGGACTGTTTTCACAAGTCTACAGATGGTTGTGAAAGACCCGTTGATGATTTTGATTTTCTCTGTCTCGCTTTTCGTCATCAATTGGCAGTTTATGTTGTTTATTCTTATTATTATGCCGCTGCCGATGGCACTTATAAGACGGGTTTCCGTGCTTTTGAACAAAGATTCCGCTAAGGGACAACAGAAATCTGCAGACTTGCTTTCTTTTAGTGAAGAGGCACTTTCGGGTGTTAAGATTATAAAATCCATTCCTGCTGAAACCATAACTCAGAAACGTTTTGATATACACAACAGACGCTATGAAAAAATAAGCAATCGTGTTGTTGCCAGAAACGCTCTTGCTTCGCCGTTGTCGGAATTTTTTTCCATGATGTTGCTTTCTATTATCATTGTCGGGGGAGGTGTTTTTGTTCTCAAGGGACAAATGAATGCAGGAGTGTTGATTGCTTTTACGGTCATATTCTCAAGAGTTATCTCTCCGATAAAAGAATTGATAACCGCTTATTATAATTTTAAGCGGGGAGAAGCAGCAGCTGAGAGAATATATCAAGTGTTGGATGCCGAGGAAAGGGTGGAAGAATGTTCCGATCCTGTGTTTATGCAGGATTTTAAGCAAAAGATAGAGTTCAGAAATGTTTGTTTTGAATATGATAACAAAGATTCTTTCTCCTTAAAGAATATTAACTTTACGCTAAACAAAGGAGAAAAACTCGCAATCGTAGGAGCATCGGGCGCAGGTAAGACAACGCTCTTTGACCTCTTGCCGAGGTTTGCCGATATTACAGCAGGAGAAATCCTTATTGACGGAGTTGATATACGGAAGATGCAAATAAATTCCCTGCGTTCTCATATAGGGATAGTAACTCAGCACAGTGTTCTTTTTAATGATACGATTTACAACAACATAACTTTCGGTCTGAAAAACGTTTCTTTGTCTGAGGTTGAGAAAGTAGCAAATCTTGCCAACATAGATGAGTTTATAAACTCTCTTCCCGAAAAATATCAGACCAATATAGGGGATAACGGAACTAATCTTTCGGGAGGTCAGCGTCAAAGGATATGTATAGCCCGCGCTTTGCTGAGAAATCCCGAAATTCTTTTGCTTGATGAGGCTACCTCTGCAATGGACAGCGAGAATGAAAAGAAAGTCTCCCTTGCGATTGATAATGCTATGAACAACAGAACGATTATCAGTATTGCGCACAGACTTTCGACCGTCAGCAATGCAGATAAAATTATCGTAATGGAGAACGGCCGCATCGTTGAAGCAGGAAAGCACAGCGAATTGATGAAAAAAGAAGGTTACTATAAAACCTTGGTAAATTATTCTAAAAACAAAAACTAACATAAAGCCATGTCAGAAACTAAGAAATCTATAATAGACAATATCAATACATTAAATACCAACATAACTCAAAGAGTTAAAACCAATGTTCCGCTGCAACTCAGATATGTTTTCGGAGTTTACTTTCTTTGTATCTTTTTTATGATAATTTTCAGATTGACTGTATTCTTCGTACATTGTTTTACTACGCTTTCGGATTTAAACTTTCTGATGCTAATACGTTCTTTGCTCCAAGGGATACGCTTTGACACTATTGTAGTTTGCGGATTGCTTGCACCTTTTGTTGTGTTGTTCTCCTTGCTTTCCATGATTAATTTTAACAGAAAGTGGATTTACAGGCCTTTACATTTGCTTTTGACTTTTGCTTGTTTTGTTTTGTTTCTTCTTTATACAGTAGACTCAGCCTATTTTACATATTTCCACAGCCATATCAATATAATAGTTTTGTCTTGGTTGAAAACACCTAAGTATCTTTTCGAAGTGTTGTTGCATTCGCCCGTTTACCTTTTCTATGTCCTTGTTTTCTTAGGTTCATTGGCGTGGTTCTTTTGGTTAATGTTCTGTTTGTACAACGCAACCTTGTTTAAGACAATACCGCCTTACAATGTACGGCAGCCTTTGGCTAAGACAATCATTGTAAGTTTGCTTACATTCCTTCTTTGCTTTGTCGGGCTGAGGGGAAGAATTTATTCAGAAGAGCCTGTCAGCATTTCAACGGCTTATTTTTCGGATAACGACTTTTTTAACCAACTCGGAGTAAGCCCTATGTTTTCACTTGTCAAAAGTTTTCAAGAAGAGAGGGAACTTAAACGTAAGAATATTCCTTATATAGACCCGATTAAAGGCCGTCAGATTGTGGAACAGGAGTTTGCAAACAGAGATGATTTTACTGAGATTATGCCGGAACTTAAGGAAAATTGCAATGTGGTTTTTGTTATTATGGAAGATGTACTTGCTGAGCAGGTTACACGCAGCAAAATGCCTAATCTCAGCACTATATCTAAGAAAAGTCTGAACTTTACAAACGTATATGCCGACGGAAATTATGTTTATAACGGTATTTATTCAATTCTGTTTGCTTATCCTAATGTTTTTTCCAATAATTCTATGATTTCAACCGTAGTTCCTAAGATGGACGGTTTGCCTACATTGTTTAAGCAACACGGATACAAAACATTTTTCTTTACATCAAAGGCACAGAAAGCTGACAACACAACGCGCTTTCTTCATGGCAATGATGTAGATGTTATTTTTTCGGGAAAGGCTAACGATTTGAAGAAAGAAGCCAAGGCTTTGGACAATGTGGTAGACCCTTTCTTTGTTTGTTTGCTTGTCGGCAAAGAAGAGTCCAAGAATTATTTGAGACAGACCGACAATAAGATAAATCAAATAATCATGGAGTCAAAACGCTACTCTTGGTTCAAGAATACTTTGTTCGTTTTCGTCGGAGCAAACGGTTATAATCAGAAAGTGCCGCTTTATTTCTATGCTCCGTCTATGTTGAAAGGCGAGGTAAACAATACCATTGCCTGTCAGACCGATATACTTCCTACTCTTATGACTATGTTAGACAAGAATTACAGAAACGAAAGTATGGGATTGAATATCTATAGTAAGAGACGTTCCTATGCTTTTTCTTCTAAAGAAGACGAAATGACGGTAAGAAACGATACTCTTTTATATACATGGAACAAAAATAAAAAGGAAGTCTACAACAATGTTGATAGGGCAACGGAAATGAAGCATTATGTTCTTTCTATGTTTCAGGCAGCGGAATATAATGTGGCACAAAAGAAGATGAAGCGGGAGTAGGACAGACTGTCTTTTGTTTTCAGAGCATAAAAAATAACAAACAACATAACAAAATTTTTAATGAAAACACTAAAACTTTATTTCGGACTGATATTACTCAGTCTTGCGGCATTGTCTTTGTCATGCAAAGATGACAAGTCTCCTCTTATGGGAGCGGATAATTATGTGATTTCCTCTAAAGCTCCATTGAAAAAAGAGAATAAAAGAATAGTCTCAGTCTCAACTCAAATCACTGAGATAGTATGTGAATTGGGGTGTATGGATAGGTTAGTTGCGAGGACGGATTTTTGTGAGTATCCTCCTAACGTAAAAAAGATAGAAAGCATAGGAGGTGTCAGCAATCCGAATGTGGAAAAAATCATAAGTTTGCAGCCGGATGTGGTGATAACTTCTTCAATGATGCCCAAGAAACTTTTTTCCCAGATAGAGAATGCAGGACTTCCTGTTATCTCTTTCAGAGAGAGTAATACCATAGAGGGTATGTATAAGGTTATAAACATAATGGGTACTCTTTTACAAAAAGAGGCTGAGGCTGACAGCATAATCAATTCCTGCAAGGAAAGACTTGCAGGGGTAAAACTTTATTGTGACTCGTTGCAAAAAATCAGAAATATTACCAAACCTAAGGTTTATTATGTTGTTGGTTTTGGTGCAGGCGGCGATTTCTCATCGGGCAAAGATACCTACATAGATGAGATGTTCAGATTGGCAGGTGCAGACAACATAGCTAAAGAAAGTATGAATTGGACCTTTACTAAGGAACAGATTTTTAAGAATGAACCCGACTATATTTTTATCCGCTCAGCCGATGTGGAGAAATTTTGCAATCTTTCCCCATATAAGGAACTTAAGGCAGTGAAAAATCACAATGTCATAGGAATTGACGGAATGGATGCACAGACTCCGAGAAGTATAGACTTGATAGAATATATAGCAAAGACTATATACGGAGACAAAAATAACTGATTGTTTATCTGAATATTATAATATGGTAAAATAAAATCAAGTTTCAGGAAAATAAAATCAAGTTTTACGGCGCTGAAATCAAGTTTCAGTTTTCTGAAACTTGATTTCATTTTTTTAGGATTTTATTTTATTTCTGTTATTGCAAAGAAACGCCTTAAACCATTCTTGATTTTTCTCAGACTTTATCAAGGTTAGGGAAAATATAACTTAGGTAAATAATTTCTTTATTATTATTTTTTTTCGTAACTTTGCCGATTGTATTTTTAAGAGTAACTGAACGTTAAATTATATAAGAACCTAAGTATGTCTAAACGAATATTATCAGTCTGTATCTTTCTTGTGCTTACCTTGACATTGGCAGCGCAGGACGTAATTCCCGAGAGGAACAGAGGGGGAAAGATAGTCGGAAAAGACGAATGTATAAGTACTCCTTTCTTTGCAGGAGCTGCAGGCTGGGCTTTTCCTTATGGGGAAATGGGCGATAGATACAAATCTTTTTTTAACATAGATGCAACCTTGGGATGGAAGACTAAAAGTAATTGGTTGTACATGTTTGATTTTTGTTTTCAGTTCGGAAACAATAACGTTAAGAATTACAAATCCATTCTTTCGGGTTTGATGACCAATGACAGCTCTCCGTTTATCATAAGTAACGAAGGAACGGATGCAGGTGTTGTTGCCTATAACCGAAACCTTTCTTTCTCGTTCGGAATCGGAAAAGTGTTTCCTCTTTGGTTCTCTAACCCTAACTCAGGCTTAGCCGTGACTCTCAATGCAGGCATTTTGCAGCATCAAATCATTTATCAATCAACCCTCGGCAGAGTTCCGCAGTTGGAAGATGATTATGCCTACGGCTATGACAGGCAGATGAGAGGGCCTATGGCAAGTTTATTTTTAGGATATATGCATTTGAGTAAGAGAACTTATGCAAATTGGTATGCAGGTCTTCAATTGTATATGGCAAAAACAAAAATGACGAGAAAATATCAGTTTGATATTATGGGGGGAGATGATAAGAGATATACGGATTATATGCTTAGTTTGAAGATTGGCTGGATGTTTCCGTTCTTTGGAAGAAGTGCTGACAAAATATATTTCTATTAATTTACTCTTTCTTTACAATGCGCTTTCTTTATAACATAGGAATATATCTTTTTTGCTTTGTTTGTAAGGTAATATCATTGTTCAATCATAAAATAAAAACAATGATTGACGGGCAGAGCAAGACTTTTGCCCTGCTTGGCAAGATAGGAAAAGATGATAAGGTAATTTGGTTCCACTGTTCTTCCTTGGGTGAGTTTGAACAGGCAAGAAATCTTATTGAAACAATAAAGACAGAGCATCCTAACCATAAAATACTGCTCTCATTCTTTTCACCTTCGGGTTATGAGGTAAGAAAAAACTATGATAAAGCCGATTGGGTGGTCTATCTTCCTATTGACACAAAGCGAAATGCAAAGAAATTTGTTGAACTTGCCCATCCGTCGCTTGTTTTCTTTGTTAAGTATGAATTTTGGTATAATTACATAAGGGAACTCAAAGAAACACCACTCTTTCAAGTTTCTTTGATACTGAGAAAAAACCATTATCTTACCCGTTTTTATTCTGCTTGGTTTGTAAAACAGTTGAAAAATTTTACAACTTTCTTTGTCCAAGATGCTTTGACAAAGGATATACTTCTGTCTCTCGGATACAAGAATGCAATTCTTTGCGGTGATACCCGTTTTGACCGTGTCAGTCAGATAAGTAAAGAAGAAAAACATTTTCCTCTCATAGAAGAATTCTGTAAGGGCGGAAAAAAAATCTTTATTGCAGGCTCTTCTTGGGAGCAAGACGAAAAGATAATAGCTGAGTCTTTGCTCAAAAGAGATGATATTAAGATAATACTTGCACCGCATAAGACCCAAGAGGAACATATACGGAAGATAGAAAAACTGTTTCCCGATGCGTTGAGGTACTCTCTCGCAAATGAACGGAATATTCAAAATTCAGAGGTCCTTATTATAGACTGCATAGGTATATTGTCAAAAATCTATTCCTTGTCTCATATAGTCTACATCGGGGGAGGCTTTGGTGAGGGAATACATAATATCCTTGAGGCGGCGGTTTTTTATAAGCCGGTGGCTTTCGGCCCGAATAATAAGAAATTCAAAGAAGCCCGTGATTTACTTTCGCAAAAGGCTGCAACGGAAATACATTCTGCACATGATTTATTTGCTTGGGCGGACGCATTGCTTAGAGATAGCGGCCTTTATGAAAGAGTTTGCAGGCTCAGTGGAGACTATGTTAAAAACAATGTAGGTGCTACACAAAAAATTCTAAACAATATAGCGGAATATTTATAATGAAATTCAATAAAAGAATACTTCTTATCATTTTTGTTTTTACGGCAATTTTTCTTTGCTCGTGTTCTCCCAACAGACATTTGAGTAAAGACGGTTATTTATTGTCTAAGAACAGGGTTGTTTTACACGGCAAGGATTATGGCTTGGGAAAAAGTGACCTTGTTAATTATATAAAACAGGACCCTAACCATAAAGTCTTCGGAATGAAAATGGGAATGTACGTTTATTCCGTTTCGCGTCCTATAGATGACAGTTTGTGCAATTTTTTTGAAAAAAACATTTTCCGTTCTCTCGGAGAGAAACCTGTGGAGTTAAGCGAAAGGCAGACCTCTACGAGTCTTAAGAATATACGTACTTACCTCGCTTCCCGGGGCTGCTTTTCCGCTACGGTGAGAGATTCTCTGTCAATGGTGAGGCGCTGGTATGCTCCTTGGTCTTTTTATAAAAAAAGAAGAACTGAAAATTACATAATCGATATTCCTTACAGGGCAAAGATAGATACTTTTTATATAAGTACGGAAGATGAAAAGATGTTTGGCATTATTTTACCTATGATAAAGAAAGATATAATAAAGAAAGGCGATTGGTACAACGAAACCATTCTTGCTCAGATACGTACTGACCTTACTGCATCTATGCAGAACAACGGCTATTATGCTTTCAATCCTACTTATATTAGTTTTGAGATAGATACTTCTGAGAGTACGGAGAAGACAAAAATAAAAATGTATGTCAAAAATCCTGTTGATAACAACGGCGAAAAAACTGTTCATAAGCCATATAAGATTTCCAAAATTTATCTTTACCCTAACTATATACCGATAACTTCGCCCGATTACATAGCTCCGACCGACACTGTTTTAACTTACCATAAGCCGCAAAAACATTATGCTTTCACTCCTTTGTATTTTATTAACAATACTCCGAAGCCGATAATCAAAAGAAAGACGCTGCAACGTTGTATTCTCATGCAGAACAATCATCTCTACTCTCCTATGGTTAGTCAAAACACTTATTCCGCTCTCTTCCAACTAAGAAATTTCAAATATGTGGATATGTATTACGAACCCGTTGCTCCGTTTGACGGAGACACACTTAACCTTGCAAGCAATATAAGACTTACAATGGTAAAGCCTATAAGCCTTTCTTCATCATTTGAATTGAACTATTCGGCTAATAACAGTAATAATCTGAATTACGGTAACTCTTCTAATTTCGGCACAGAGGGAAACATATCTTTTACTAACAGAAATCTGTTCCGCGGAGCGGAGATATTTACGGCTAATTTAAAACTTGCAGCAGAAATAAACAGCGGTATATTTTCAAATGAGCATACGGCAAAAGGTTGGGAAATTTTCAACGCATTTGAATCCGGAATAGATTTTGGCTTAGAACTTCCGCGTTTTCTTGCACCTTTCTCAACCAATTTCTATTCTATGAGATTTCATCCTCATACCAGCATTAAGACTGGATATAATTTGCAGAGAAGGTCTTACTATAACCGTTCTATATTCAATGCTAATTTCGGTTATAGTTGGAATTCGTCCGAGAAGAAATTCTTTTACTTTACTCCTATTGAAATAAATTACGTCAATATGGAGATTACGGATCAGAACTACCAAAATCTCATCAACAATATGGACAGAAGAATCCGTTATCAGATGTCAGACCACTTTGTTATGGCGATGCGATTTTCCTATGTTTACAACGGACAGCAGGTAGGCAGCAAAAAGAACTTCAATTATTTCTCTGCTAATGTAGAAACTGCGGGTAATGTCTTGGATTTATACTCTGACGTTTTTTCTTTGAATAAAGACAACAACGGAAACTACACTGTGTTTAACATTCCTTTCTCTCAGTATATCAGAACCGATTTTTCATTTATACGTTATAGCTATTTAACACAGAAAACATCTTTGGTCTGCAAAATATACGGAGGAATAGGTGTTGCGTATTCAAATGCTGAGGCTCTGCCTTATGAAAAGAGTTTCTTCGGTGGCGGAGCCAACAATCTGAGAGCTTGGCAGCTGAGAGAATTAGGGCCTGGCCATTCCTCACCATCAGGAGATATGAAATACGATCGTGCAGGTGACTTGGCTTTCGGAGCAAGTGTGGAATACCGTTTTCCTTTCGTCGGTCCTTTAGAGTTGGCTGCTTTTGTAGATGCAGGAAATATTTGGACCTTGAGAGATGTTGCAGGTTTCGAAGGCGGAAAGATAAGTCAGGATTTTTACAAGGAGATAGCATCTGATATAGGTCTTGGTGTGAGATTGAATATAAGTGTTATGATTATACGTGTGGATTTTGCTCTTAAGATGTATGATCCGTCCAAAGCAGAGAAAGACAGATTTGTTTTGGATAATGCAAAGTTTAAAGATGTGGTTATTCAATTCGGTATAGGTTATCCGTTCTGATAAAATTTGAAAATAATATGAGAATAGGTCTTATAGTCGCTATGAGTAAGGAATTTGAACAGTTGAAACAAATCCTTACAGAAAGGCAAGAGGTAAACAATTCGGTATTCAGATATATAAAAGGAAAGATTGGAAATAGTGAAATTATACTTCAGCAATGCGGCATAGGCAAAGTTAATGCTGCAATGGGGACTGAAAATATGATAACTATGTTTTCTCCTGACATAATCATATCTTCGGGTGTTGCGGCAGGGGCTGCAAAAAATGTTAAACCTATGGATATAGTTGTTTCCGCAGAACTTGCATATCATGATGTTTTTTGCGGAGAGGATAATTTTTTCGGGCAAATACAGGGACTGCCTGCAAGATACATTGTTGCTGAAAATATCCTTGCCTTGAGCAATTCTTTACATTACGGAAATACAATTCACAAAGGCTTGATACTTTCGGGCGATTGGTTCGTCACTTCGAAATAAAAAATCAGAGAAATTCTCTCTCATTTTTCTGATGCTAAGGCTGTGGATATGGAAAGTTGTGCTATAGCACAGGTATGTTTTATAAGGAAAATTCCTTTCTGCTCTTTCAGAATAATAAGTGATAATCCGTTGGAGGAAAACCAAATTGAGCAGTATCACAATTTTTGGGAAACAATGGCAGATTCTTCTTTCAGTGTGACCAAAGATTTTTTAAATCTACTGATTCAAGGTATATAATCTGTAATTGATACTATCAATGTTTTTATATTAGATAAACTTTAACTTATACTTGAAAAAAAATACATAGCAATGATGAAAAAGATAATTTATTTGCTGATAACCGTTATTTTGTTTTCTTCTTGTTCTTTGTTTAAAAAGTCCGGAAATGATAAAAAAGATAAACAAACCATAGAAGTAAAAAAAGACAAAAAGGAAAAGATGAAAAAAGAAAAGCCTTTTGAAACGTTTTCCTGTAAAGTCAGCGGTTCTTATAAGGGTATTCCTGTTTCTGCAACGGTGCGTATTGCTTATGACAGTATAATATGGGTTTCGGCTTCTTCTTTAGGAATAGAGGGAGTGAGGGCTCTCTGTTTGACTGATTCTCTGTTTGCCATAAACAAATTGGAAAAAGAATATATCGCAGTGTCTTACGACAGGGCAGAAAAGTTTGTCGGAATTCCGTTAAGTTATAACTTTGTTCAATCCTTGCTGTTAGATACTGTGGCAAATACAACTTTCAATGCACCTAATTTTGCAGGGAAAGTGACTAAAGAAATTACGAAAGTGGAGAATAAATACTATTTTCCGTCGGTGATAAACGTGGATGCAGTCTTTAATAAAGAGAAACAAAGCATCAAACTCAAGGTAAAAAATCATAAGGTTAATCCTGTAAATGACTATCCTTTTTCCCAACCTCAAGGATATAAAGTAAGACACTGATGGCTGAAAGCGTTTTAACGGTAGAACACCTATATAAAAGTTTCGGGACAAAAGTTGTTTTCGAAAATCTTTCTTTCGGAATAAATTTCGGCCAAAAAGTTGCCCTTATAGGAAGAAACGGCGAAGGGAAGAGTACTTTGCTCAATATGCTTTTTGATGAGAAAGAGAGGGATAACGGAAAGGTTACTTTTAATTCAAATGCTTTTGCAGTCTATCTTCCCCAAAAGACGTGGAAAGAGGAAAACCATAGCATAAAAGACGAACTCTTTTTGAGTTATGATTATCGCGGGGATAAGGAAACTTTTCTTGCAAGGATAAAAGAAATAATGAGTGTCTTTAAAGTAGAGGATATAGACAGACCTTTAAATCTTCTGTCAGGCGGAGAACAAAAAAAAGTCGCCCTAGCAAAGATTCTGCTTAAGGAAAGCAATTTTTATGTTCTTGATGAGCCGACAAATCACTTGGATATGCAGATGATTGAGTGGCTTGAGAACTTTCTGAAAAATAAGAACACGACTCTGCTTGTCGTAACTCATGACCGTGACTTCATTGATAAAGTTTGCACCGATATTTACGAGCTTTCTAAGGCTAATATGGATAAATATCACGGCAATTTCAATTATTTTTTAGAAAAGAAAGCCGAAAAAATTCAGCGACAACAGGCTTCGGCAGAGAAAGCACGTAATCTGTATTATAAAGAGTTGGATTGGATAAACCGAATGCCGCAGGCGAGAGGAACAAAAAGCAAAAAAAGAATAGAAAACTTCGAAGTAATAAAAGAACAGGCCTTTGTAAAGACAGAGAAAGAACAAGAGGATTTTTCGGTTATTGAAAAGAGGGTCGGCAAAAAAATATTGGAGATAAATAATATCAGTAAATATTTCGGGGAAAGATGTTTGATAAAAGATTTTTCTTATAATTTCAAACGTGGTGATAAGATTGCCGTCATGGGAAGTAACGGTTGCGGAAAGACAACCTTGCTTAATATCATTATGGGTATGGAAAAACAGGACGAAGGCAATATTACTGTCGGTCAGAGTATAGATTTTGCTTATTATATGCAGAAAGGTCTCACTGAATACGGAGATAAAAAGGTTATAGACGTGATAAGAGACGTTGCAGAGAATATTCAGATTGACAATAACGGAAAAACTGACGGTATTTCTGCATCTGAGTTTCTTGTTCGCTTTGGTTTTCCTAAGCAGATGCAGTTTTCTCCCTATTCTCTTTTATCCGGCGGAGAGAAAAGGAGGCTTTATCTTTTGAAAAATCTAATACAGAACCCTAATTTCCTTATATTAGATGAACCTACCAATGATTTGGATATATATTCTTTGCTTGCCTTGGAAAATTTCCTTAAGAACTATAAGGGTTGTCTGCTTTTGGTTTCACACGACAGAAGATTTGTTGAGAATATTGCAGAACATTATTTTATATTTGAACAAAACGGGACGATAAAAGACTGTTATATTCCCTATTCAGAATACATCAGAAACAAGAAAAGGGAAGAAAGAACGGAAAAAAACAATGAAGAAAATTCCGGTGCAAAAGCTTACAAGGAGCAAAAACAACTTTCTAAAAATCAGAATAAACTTTCGTTTAAGGAAAAGCGTTTGAAAGAAAGTTTAGAAAAAGAATTACCTTTGCTTGAGCAGGAAAAGGCCGAACTTACCGATATGTTGAGTTTGGGAAACCTTTCTTTGGAGGATTTACAAAAAACTTCGCAGCGCATAGAAGAGCTTATGTCACTATTAGAAGAAAAAGAAATGTTGTGGCTCGAATTAAGCGAAAAAGAAGAATAAATTTAATAATTTTTCATAAAAAATTTTGTCAAACCGTTTTTTTGTTATAATTTTGCAATCTCAAATTTAAGATGGTCTCTTGACCGAGTGGCTAGGTGCCGGTCTGCAAAACCGTTTACTCCGGTTCGAATCCGGAAGAGACCTCTAAGCAAAGAATAAACAGACAGTAGGTCCCATAGCTCAACTGAATAGAGTACTTGACTACGGATCAAGCGGTTGAAGGTTTGAATCCTTCTGGGATCACAAGGGAAGAAGCAATTGTTTCTTCCCTTTTTTTATTTAGAATTCGTAACCTATGTTTATAAATAAGTAAGGTGACTTTGTGACATCGGAATAAGAAAGACTTGCACCCACAGGTCCTATTATTGAATTGTAATCATAGGAAAGGCTCAGTCCGTAAATAGGAGTGTGGGTGAATAATTTTTTGAATTGTCTTTCGTTTTCGCCGACATTGACGGTAAAAGAAATATAATTGTTGTCCGAAAGTCTTTTTCTGAGCAGAAGTTGTAAAGCCATAAAGTTATTTTCCCCTATTTCCATGTTTCTTATACCTGCAAACGGCATTTGTTGTTCAGTATAGTGAGAGAAATATTGTCCTCCTATGCAGTTCTGCAGAACAGTCGGAATATCTTCTCCGTAAATACCTCTCATATAAAAAGCAGGTATCAGTACAAATCCTTTTTTCAGAGGGAAACTTTCTTGTATTACGGCAGAGAAACTTTGCAATGGCGAATGGGAATTGTACTTATAGAAATTGTCTGTATAAACAGAGTACTTCAATTTTATTTTCTTTCCCTTGGAGGCAAAATACGGAGTTATATAGTCGTTGTATTCAATGCTTGCATTATAAGAATAGGTGTGCGAGGTGGGTGTATAATAGTTGCTTGACTTTTTTCCGAAGAGTAAATCGCCATATCGGTAATAGTCCCAGCGAAGAAAGACTTCCGAACTGAAGTTATTGGAACTCTGATTAAAGAAACAGAGGTTTATTTGGTGCTGATTGTATACGGGATTGAAGTCACGTTTGCCTTTATAGTAGATGTTTAAGTCTTGATGAAAGAACTTGTAAGCAACTTTAGTGGCAAAAAAATTGGAAGGATTAAATGTTGATTGCAGCAAAAAAGAAGACCTTTTGCCCAATCTCAATGTTGTCTGCACAAGAGTAGGAACAAGAATATTCAAAGGCTTTATTGCTGAGAGTTGCATAGAAACTTCTTCTTCTTTATCAAATCTTACTCCGAGATACATTTCTGCCGCTTTCTTACCCTCTGTTTCTATGTTTATCTTATAGCCGTCTCTACCATATTTTACTTGATATGAAGCATCGTTATAAAATAAGTTGCTTCTCAAAACTGTCATTACCTGTTCCAAAGAGTCAATAGTTGTAGTGCCTTTTTGTTTCAGATTAAACTTGTTTTTAAGGTAGTATCTGTCTGTTCTGTCTATGTTAGTGAAATTAACTTCGCTTATCTTCATTCTTATTTTTTGATTAAGCATACGGTAAGGCTTTATTTTCTTTACCTCTTCCGCTTCGTCTAAACCTATTTTTTCTTTTAGGGCTGACAGTTCGCCGAGATGTTCTCTTGAAGCCTCTTCACCCCTTCGTATTAACGAGTCTATGGCTTGAGGATTGAAACTTGCAGCACTGTAACCCTCAATATTGACTTTTATAAACACATCGCACAGTTCTTTGTTTAGTTCAAACTTATTTTCCGTGCTTGCATCAATAAGTTGGTTTACCACTGCAAGAGTATTATTAAAATATTCAGGTCTTTTTATTTTCTCATTCTGAACGGAAACGCCTATGATTATATCAGCTCCCATTTCTTTGGCTATATCTGCAGGAAAATTATTTTTAAGACCTCCGTCAGCCAAAATCATATCTCCTGTTCTTACAGGAGTAAAGACTGCAGGGATACTCATAGACGCTCTCATGGCTGTTGCTAAGTTTCCGCTGTGAAAGTCAATCTCTTTGAAGTCTGCAATATCTGTCGCAACGCATGCAAAAGGTATTGGCAGGTTGTTAAAATCTATACTGTCATGATAGCCCAAGGTGAGTTTGGAAAAAAGATTGGAAAGATTTTTTCCTTTGATAAATCCGGGCTTTGCAAAAGAGAGTTTACCTATGTTGTTGAGTGCAAAGGACAGAATGTAGGTGTTTTGCATGTCTCTTTGCACAATGTTTTGGCTCATCGGGTCAATGCGGTCTGACAACAGCATATTCCAATCTTGAACTCTTACCAGTGAGTCGAGCATTTCAGGAGTGTAGCCTATGCAATAAAGACCTCCCATCAAGGCTCCCATAGATGTTCCCACTACCATATCAATAGGAATGCCTGCTTCTTCAATTACTTTCAGCGCTCCTATGTGGGCCGTTCCCTTTGCGCCGCCTCCCGAAAGCACAACGGCAACTTTTTTTCTCGGTTTATTGTCTTGTGCCGGGCTTATGTTGAAAAGCAAGAGAGAAACGAATAAAGTCAGATATTTTAATATTTTCATGGTTAATCAATTCTTTTTATTTATAACTGCTTTTTTCTTGAAATATTATTTTTATTCGCTTTCGGAGGCTTAATGTTCTTTGTTCTAAGATGCAAAATGAAATCAGATTTAAAGAACTTTTTATTTAAGAAAAATAAAACTTGATTTCAGAAAACTGAGATTTGATTTCAGCGCAGCGAATCTTCGTTTTAATTTTCTGAAACTTCGTTTTATTTTCTGGGAATAAAACCGTGCAAAAAACATAAATAATCATTCTGTCAATATTTTTTCGTAACTTTGCCGGAAAATCAAACAAAAAGGCAGGGAAAAATGGATACGGAACTTATATTCTTTATTGTCGGAAGTGTACTCTTTGCAGTGCTTATTATTTTTTTGATTATACTTTACAAAAAAATAAACAGTAAGCAATCAGAAGCGGAATTGACTCATGAAAATGAACGGTTGAGACAAGAACTCAATACCTTAAGCGGAGAAAATATACGTAAAGACACTTCTCTTTCGTCATTGCAGTCCTCATTGGAAGAAAAACAGAGCCTTATTGATAAATCGGAGCGTGAACTGAAAGAGTTGAGGTTTGAAAATATAAATCTGTCCAACGATGTTACGAGAATGAAGTTGGATGCTGCTTTTGTAAAAGAGAAAAATGCAAACCTGTCCTCCGAAGTTGAGAAATTGAAACAGGAATACTCTGAATTGAGCCTTGCTTTAGCCAAAAAAAATGAGCAAATTACGGAACTGCAACTGCAAAACAATGTTTTACAGGAACAAAAGCAAAACATGTCAATTCTTCTCAAACAAAGAGAGGATGAACTCTTGGCCTTGCAGGCAAGTATCTCTGATTTAAACAGGCTTTATTCAGAGACAAGAGCCGTTTTGAGTGCAGAAAAAGAGAAAAATGAGAATTTGAGAAAATCTTATGAGGAATATAAGTTATCCGTTGAGGCATTGAACAAACAGAGTGAAGAACACCTCCAAAATCTTACCAATAAGATATTGGAAGAAAAGACAAAAAAGTTTTCAGAGACTAACAGCAAGGAGATAGAAAACATAGTTAAGCCTTTGAAAGAGCAGATTGCCGAGTTTAAAAATAAAATAGAAGACAGCAACGAAAGACAGACCAAACTGCATACAAGTCTTGAAATGCAGATAAAGGCAATGGTCTCTCAGACAAAGGCAATAAGCGAAGATGCAGTAAACCTTACCAATGCGTTAAAAGGAGAGAATAAACGGGCAGGAAATTGGGGCGAACACATTTTAGAGACCATATTGCAGAACAGCGGACTTATCAAAGGGATACATTTCTTTGAACAGCAGGGAATGAAAGACGGTAACAATCAAAAACTTATTCCCGATTTCATAGTCTCGCTTCCTTCTGATTCAGACAATACTCAGAATAATATAATCATAGATTCAAAACTTTCATTGGTGGCTTATGAGCGTTATTTCAATGCAGAAGAGGAGTCTCAGAAAGAAATTTATCTCCGTGAACATATTAAATCCGTCAGAAATCATATAGATGAGTTAGCAGATAAGAACTACGAACTTCTTAACAAAGGAAGTGTGGGCTTTGTTATGATGTTTATACCCGTAGAGCCTGCTTATCTTCTTGCGGTTCAAAGTGACGTTACTTTGTGGGAGTATGCCTACAGAAAGAAAGTTATTCTTATGTCGGCAACTAATATGATTCCTGCCTTGAGACTTGTTGCCGACCTTTGGAAGATAGACACAAGAAACAGGGAAGCCCAATCCATGGCAGAGGTTTGCGGAGCCATTTATGACAAAATTTTAGTATTCTTGGATACTTTTGAGGACGTGGGTTCTGCCATAAAGAAAGCCTCTGAGCAATACGGGAAAGCCTCCGCTCAGCTTTCAACGGGAAAGGGTAATGTGGTGAGACGTCTTCAACTTCTTCAACAAAAGGGAATTGCAACTAAAAATAAAAGGCAGTTACCTAAAATAATGGACTCTCAAAGCGAAGAACTCCCCGATGAAGAAAATGTTTTAGAAAAGGGAATTTCAGAAGAGGAAAACCGATAAAAAGATTAAATAAACTAAAATTTTTTTCTAAAACTTTGTTATTCTACAATAAATAAGTAATTTTGTAACTTGAATATAATAGAATTTCAAAATAAATATATAAAAATAATTTCAGAATGAAAATTTACAATACTTCACAGATTAGAAATATTGCCATTGTCGGAGGAAACAAAGCCGGCAAAACTTTATTGACTGAGGCAATAGCGTTTAACGCAGGTATAATAAACAGAAGAGGTACTATAGAGGATGGAAATACTGTCTCAGACTACAGAGAGATTGAGATAGAGCGAAAAGGCAGCGTTGTCTCCACCATACTTTCAGTAGAGAATGCAGACAAGAAACTTAATATTATAGATGTTCCCGGTGTTACTGATTTACAAGGAGAATTGGTAGGTGCTTTGCCTGTTGTTGAGGCTGCCCTTGTTGTAGTCAATGCGCAGAGTGGTATAGAGGTAGGTACTGAGATTGCTTTCAGATATGCAAACCGTTTCAACACTCCTCTTGTTATAGCAATGAACCAACTTGATGCTGAAAAAGCTAACTTTGATGAATACGTAAGAGAACTTCAAGAAGAATTCGGCGAAAAGGTTACTTTGATTCAGTACCCTGTTAATGCAGGTTTAGGTTTTGATTCTTTCATAGACCTTGTTACACAGAGGATGTACAAATATCCTAAAGGCGGCGGAAAGGCTCAAATCGAGGATATACCTGCTTCTGAAAGTGACAGAGTGGAAGAATTGAGAATGAAACTTGTTGAGAATGCAGCAACGGGAGACGATTCTTTGATGGAAAAATATTTTGAAGAAGGAGACCTTTCTTTGGAAGATATACGCAAAGGTTTGAAAATGGGTATCGCTTCACGCAGTGTTTATCCTGTTGTTTGCGTTTCTGCAAGGGAGAATATGGGTGTAGACAGAATGGTAGAGTTTATCTGTAACAATGTTCCTTCTCCTAATGAGGCAGTAAACACTCTTAAATATTCCGACGGCAATGCTCCTTCTTACGATGCTACAAAGGACGCTGCAGTCTATGTTTTCAAGGCTGCAAACGAGTCACACGTAGGAGAAATTACCTTTATGAAAGTTTTGGAGGGTGAAGTTGCTGCAAGTGCAGACTTGGTTAATTCAAGAGATTCAAGCAAAGAAAGATTCTCTCAGATTTCAGTAAATGCAGGTAAGACAAGAACTGCTGTTGATAAAGCCCTTGCAGGAGATATTATTTCAACTATAAAACTTAAAGCAGTGAAAGTCGGTGATACTCTTACTTCTGCTAAAAACCAAGGTGTTAAAGTTGAAGCTATTGAGTATCCTGAGCCAATCTTTACTACGGCTATAAGAGCTATGGACTCAACTGAGGAAGAAAAATTAGGCGCTGCTTTGAACGATTTTACCTCTCATGACCCTGCTCTTCACTATGAAATAGCAAGAGAAAGTAAACAAACAATTGTCGGCGGTATGGGTGAGTTCCATATCAATATTCTTAAGTGGTACTTAGACAATGTTTACAAAGTAAAGACTGAATTTTACACTCAAAAAATACCTTACAGAGAAACAATAACCAAAGAGGCAGAGGCTTCTTACCGTCATAAGAAACAATCGGGCGGTGCAGGTCAGTTCGGAGAAGTATTCCTTTACATACAACCTTACACAGAGGGAATGGCTAAGCAAACCAAGTATCCTATCCGTGGAACTGAAGAGATAGAACTTGCATGGGGAGGAAAACTTATTTTCAATAACTGTATCGTCGGAGGTGCTATTGATGCAAGATTTATGCCTGCTATCCTTAAAGGTATAATGGAAAAAATGGAGGAAGGCCCTCTTACAGGTTCTTACGCAAGAGATATTGTTGTTAATGTGTATGACGGAAAAATGCACCCGGTTGATAGTAATGAAATGGCATTTAAACTTGCAGGAAGAAATGCGTTTAAAGAGGCTTTCAAGAATGCAGGACCTAAGATTTTGGAGCCTGTTTACGACTTGACGGTTACTGTTCCTGCTGACTTGATGGGAGGAGTTATGACTGACCTTCAAGGAAGAAGAGCAATAGTAATGGGAATGGATTCAGAGGGAAAGAACCAAGTGATTAAGGCAAAGGCACCTTTGGCTGAGATGAACAGATATTCTACTTCCCTTTCTTCACTTACTTCGGGTAGAGGTATGTTTACTATGAAGTAGTCCGAATATCAAGCCGTTCCTACCGACGTTCAGAATGACTTGTTGAAGGCTTACGAAGAAGAAAGCAAAGACGAAGAATAGTTTTCTGAGACTTATAATAACTAAAATATGCTGCGTGGTTTTTCTGCGCAGCATATTTTTTATAAACTGAACTTTTAACAATATAAGACAATAAAACCCTCCTATTTATTATATGAAGGTAGGTTGTTATTGATGGCTAAGTCTGAAATCAACGCAAGTTTTGCTAGAAGGAGGGCCAGATATATAGAGGTTGAAGAGTGGAGAGAGAATATAGAGGAAATAGGATAGTGCTTAAATTTTTTGGCTGCTTCAAGGGGGTATTGGGGGGTTTTTAGGATAGTAGGAGGTGGGTATATTTTGGATTTTCTTTGCTTGAGGGCGGAAACTTATGTTTAGGAGGTGATAAAAATAGTTTGTGGTATAAAACATTGTTTTACAGGGATATAGTTATAATAGTTAAAAAAATAACAAAAAAAGTTCAAAAAAAGTTTGGTTAGTAAGGAAAAAGGTGATAATTTTGCACTCTCAAAGTTCGGGACACGAGAGGTGGTTGAGCAGAGGGGCGGAG
>JAFVAP010000048.1 GCA_017480455.1 Bacteroidales bacterium
ATTTCGGCATTTTTTGCGTCCAATGCTGCCTGTATGGAGTCTTGCATGGTTTTTTGATTAACGATTTTTTCTTCCATCTCTTTCTTTCCGCAAGAGAAGAAAACTACTAAGGAAATTATTCCAAGGCTTAATAAAGTTTTTTTCATTTTTTCTTATCTGTGTTTTTTTGTGTTTTCAAAATTATTCTTGCAAAACAAAGGCTCTTTCTTAGATTTATTGCCTAACTTTGCAAATATAATAACGCATTCTTTGGTTTATTATTATTTTTTTTATGTTAAAATATTTATTTAACGGTGAAATATTGAATTTATGACTGCAAACACACTTACTGAAAAAAGACCTGTCTGCGTAATGACAATAGCCGGAAGTGATTCTTGCGCAGGTGCAGGAGTGCAGGCTGACATCAAGACAATGAGTTCTTTAGGTCTCTACGCTGCCTGCTGCATAACTGCGGTGACTGCTCAAAATACTATGGGCGTAAGGGCTGTTGAAGCAGTGAGTCCTAATATGCTCAGCGCACAGATAGAAGCCGTTTTGTCCGATTTGGATATTTCGGCAATAAAAATAGGAATGATATATACTAAAGAAAATGTTTTGGCTATAAAGCGCAGCCTTATCTCCTGCGGATACAAAGGCAGCATTGTTTTAGACCCTGTCCTTGTGGCTACAAGCGGAGATGCTTTGGCAAAAGAGGATTTCCTCTCCGTCTTTAAAGCAGAACTCCTGCCTATGGCAGACCTTATAACTCCTAATCTTCAAGAGGCTGAAACCTTGAGTGCTATGACACTATGCAATGTTGAACAGATGGAACAGGCTGCAAGAAAGATACAATCGGAATACAGGGTAAAGAATATCCTTATCAAGGGAGGTCACTTGCAAGACGGTGAGATGACGGACCTACTCCTTACTTCGGAAGGAAAAGTCCAGCTTTTCTCTTCGCCTAAAATTCACTCGGAGAACACACACGGAACAGGTTGCACGCTTTCTTCCGCTCTCTGTTCTTTCATTGCTTTGGGCAATCCCCTCACTGAGGCAGTAGGAAAAGCCAAAGATTATATAAGCAAGGCAATACTTTCGTCCGCTTCTCTGTATCTCGGTCACGGTCACGGAGCAGTAAACCATTTGCACTCACCGCAAAAACTTATTACTTTTTAGTTTGGTTTTTACTTTTTTTTACTAACTTTGCAAAATTACTGACAGGGTTATAATATAGATATGTCGCTGTTTATATGTTTTATTTAAAAGAAATGTTGCCCTATGAAAAAAATTCAGATGCTGATAAAAAATATTCAGCCTTCAAGAATAGAGTTGTTTTATGATGTTGTCTTGGTTGAGAAAGACGGAGAAAAGGCTTTGAATATTTCAGTCGGCAAACCCGAGGCGGAAAGTATGGCAATATTCATTGATAACATAAAGACACCGCGTCCTTTGACTTACGACGTTTTTTGTAACATAATGCAGGAGTACTCTCTCTTGCTGAGGGAGGTCGTTTTGACTAAGTTCTTAGACGGAAACTATTATGCAGAGGCTTCTTTTGTAGACTGCGACGGCAATTCCAAACGTTTTGACATGCGCCCTTCGGATGCCCTCAATGCGGCACTTAGATATTCCGCTCCTATTTATGCTTTGGATTCTTTGATAAATGAAGCCGGTTTCAATTATGCTGACTATTTCGACAACATAATACAGGAATCTTTTGAGCAAGACAACTATTCCAAGGAGAAACTTTCGGATTTCGGGCTTAATGTTTTGAAAGATTTGCTCAGAGACGCATTGGAAAAAGAGGATTACAAATGTGCCTCCATGCTAAGGGACAGAATAAACGCCATAAGAAAGAATTCAAAAAAAGAGGACAAAGAATAATCTTCCCCAAGTGAAGAATGCAAGGTGGTTGTTCTTAATTTCTTGCAGCAAAAGTCTGAATTTTATCTTCGCCAAAAAGATTTGGTGAACAGAGAAAAGACCGTGACGAGTTCCAAACGGCCTACGCACATAAGGAAACACATAGTCCATTTGGCCAAAGCGGAAAAGTGAATGAAACTTCCCGAAGAACTCTTGCCGTAAGCAGGTCCCATATTGCTCAATGCACTGATTACGCTTACAACTGCCTCTTCAAATCTCACACCTGTGAATGTCAAGACGAGAAATCCTGCACATCCTGCAAGTATATAAAGAATGAACATGGCGAAAACATTGAACAGAATATCGTCGCTTACAGGCCTTTTATCCAAAGTTACGGGTACGAAAGCATTGGAATGAAGGCTCTTTTTGATGTTTGTTCTTGCTGATTTGAAAAGAATAATGGTTCTTACGAGTTTAAAACCTCCCGTAGTGCTTCCGCTCATTGCTCCCGAGAACATAAGCATAAAGATGATAACCATTGCTCCCGTCTGCCAGTTCATATAATCCGTTATCACAAGGCCTGTTGATGTTATGGTGGCAACAACTTCGAACAGAGCCTCTCTGAATATTGTCTCCGCATCTTTAGGTAATGAAAAAGTAAGACAAAAGATAACGGCCGTAGCAATGAAAATCAAACCGAGATAAGTTTTTAACTCTTCACTCTTTTTAAGTTCCTTAAAATTGCGTTTAATTATGAAGTAGATATACAGAAGATTTGTTCCCGAGAGAGCCATAAAAAATATCATCAAATATTGAATATGAGGAGCGAAATCAGCTGCCGATGAGTTGTGGGTTGCCAATCCTCCCGTGGCTGCCGTTGTCAGAGCATAGCATACGGAATCAAACCAGTGCATTCCTGCAAAATGATAAGAGAAAAGATAGATTGCCGTCAGTGAAAGATAGACTGCAATAAGTATATTTGAAGTTTCTTTGATACGTGGCGAGAGTTTGCTCTTGGTAGGTCCTGCAACCTCGGCCGAATACAATGCCATGCCGCCGCCTCCGACCATAGGTATAAGCGAAAGCATGATTACAATGATAC
>JAFVAP010000049.1 GCA_017480455.1 Bacteroidales bacterium
TAGACCAAAAATATATCGGAGCATATTCTTTACCTAAAAACGGACAAAATCTTATTATCCCTATATTAAAAGAAGGTGAGCATACAATTGATTTACAACCCGGAATAAAATACAACGGAATGTCTGCCACAAGGGAATATTACAGATTTTACACTTATCATACTGAAAGAATTAATTTAGAACCGGGGATATGTAAAAAGATATCCAAAAAAGATGTGATGTATAACACCGATGCCGATATTGAATTTTACTATTCCTTTGATGACGGATTAAATCACTTTGAAAATCCACCGCTCACAGCCGAGGGAACACCTAATAATTTTTCTATAATAAACAACGACAGTGTAGAATACGGAAACTGTCTTGCAATGTACTCCGCTTCTTCTAAAGACGATTATAAGATAATAACCATAGACAGTATAGAGTGTTCCAATACCAACGCTATGATTCTTGAGTTAGACTACCATTCCAACATACCTTTTGAAGTCGGCATCTACGGAAAAATTTCTAAGACATCAAACACACATGTCTATTTGAGTTCTATGAGAATGCTTGCCAACAATAATTCGGGTTGGAATAAAATGTATATTATCTTAGGAAAGGTTTGGTCTCAGATTTCCTATCAACCGTTCAGAATATATTTCCAACCTTTTAATACGGAGAACATTCCTAAGGGCTATATTCACATTGACAACATCAAAGTAGTTCACTATCAAGACTAAAATATTTTTCTGCACAATGATAAACAAAAAGATTCAGCTTCTTAAATATCTTATTTCCGATATTGTTTCAGCCATTTTGGCTTGGGTATTGTTTTTTGTTTTCAGAAAGGTAACCATAGAATATCTTTTGTTCAAAGACCCTAACCAAATTTTTTTGGATTCAAACCTTATCAAAGGTATTATTTTCATACCTATTTTTTGGGTTACACTCTATTTCTTTCAAGGTTTCTATCAGAAAGTTTATGTACGTTCAAGACTTAAAGACTTTGTCCAAACATTAGTTATAAGCTTAATAGGTGTAGTAATACTTTTCTTCGCTTTCCTTTTAGACGATTACGTTGCGACTTATACCAACTATTACCTTTATTTTGCAGTCCTTTTTGTTCTCCATTTCACCATCACATACATTCCTCGATACATCATAACTTCCATTACAGTAAAAAAAGTTCACAGAGGCAAAATAGAGTTTCCTACAATCTTAGTTGTCTCTGATGCTGAAAAGGCGCTTAGCTTAAGTCAAGAGATAAAAAATCAAGTTGTTTCTTCGGGAATGTCTTTTGCAGGCTACCTTTCCCTAAAAGGAGAACGGTTTGATAAACTTGAAGCCGCTAAATTCCTTTCCTTGCCACAGTAGATAAAATACAGGAAATCATAGATAAAAAGCATATTGAAAATGTAATCTTCGTCCTTGCACCTCAAGATGAAGATGCAATATACAACATCATTCTCAACATAAAATCAACGGATATAGAAATGTTTATGCCTTCTGACAGGAAAGACCTTCTGACAGGAAACATAAAACTAAGAGCAATTTTCTCCGTACCTATGGTCAGAATATCTCAGATACAAATGACACCGTGGGAATTTACCCTTAAGAGAATATTCGACATAGTTGTATCACTTGTTGCAATGATTATACTGTCACCTGTTTATCTTGCAGTGGCGATTATAGTCAAGACAACATCACAAGGCCCTGTCTTCTACAAGCAAGAGCGAATCGGAAAAGGCGGTAAGCCTTTCTACATCTACAAGTTCAGATCCATGTACACCGATGCGGAAAAATTCGGTCCTAAACTTTCTTCCGGAGACAATGATCCACGAATAACTCCTTTCGGACGTTTCATGCGTAAAGTCCGTTTAGATGAGATACCTCAGTTTGCTCAAGTCTTTGTCGGTGATATGTCCATGGTAGGTCCGCGCCCTGAAAGACAATTTTTTATAGACCAAATTGTTGTACAAGCTCCTGAATACAAACTGCTGCATAAAATAAAACCGGGCATGACTTCATGGGGACAAGTCAAATTCGGTTATGCTGAGACGGTAGATGAAATGGTTGTAAGATTGAAATACGATTTACTCTATTTGGATAATATGTCGATAACCACGGATATAAAAATTCTTATATACACTGTTTTGATTATCTTCCAAGGAAGGGGAAAATAGAAGTCTTTTCTCTGTGATAAACCTCAGTGTTTTATCTTTTGGACTCTATCTGACTCAATATTTTTTGGAATTGGTTTTTCACTCCCGGCGAAAGTTCAGTTGAATGAATAAAACTCAATGTCGAATAAAGTTCCGATAGAAGTTCGTCATATAAAACACATTGTTTATAAGCCAATTTCAAACATAAAACTTGCACTCCTGCAGACTGCAAAAGAGAAACTGAATTTTTGAGGCAAAAATCGACAAAATCCGTCCGCAAATCTTCACTTTTGTAATCCAATCGCTCCAACAAATTTAACAACAAGCGCAAGCGTGTTTTATTATCTGTCGTCAAGACAGCATCTATTAATATATTCCGTTTTTGCTCCAGAAATTTGTTTTCTGTTTTCGGCAGATAGGTCATAAGCCACGCAGCATTATCAGAGCATCTCTTATCTCTGCTAAACATAAGAGAAAAGACATCTTCCTTTTCAGCATTTTTGCTTAGAAACTTAATATCTTTTAGACGCAGTGATTTAGACAATTCTTTTTTCAGTTCTGCGTTCGTCATAGAAAAGTTTTATTTTACTTTTGCAAAAGTATCTTTAAATATAAAAAAAATAAA
>JAFVAP010000050.1 GCA_017480455.1 Bacteroidales bacterium
ACTTTATTCTAATAAAGAAGCAAAAAGTACAAATGCAACGTTGAATAATTTTCAAGTAGATAATACAAAACCTGTATTTAAAAAAGGAGATAAAACTTCCTTAAATAAAAGTAAAACATCAGCACTTCCTAAAACTTGGGATGATTTAAAGTATTCAGAAAATATTAGTCCTCGTATTTGCCGACGTTGGAATGAAATATATAACTTGATACAAGAAACAGAAGACCACGCAACAACATTATATTGGCGGCATATAAAGTATATGCAACTTATTTTGTTACGGGATATTTACAGGCAAGGTTGGACACCCGATTGGTGTGATGATGAAACAAAATATTGCATATTAATATACCTAGGTAATATAATATCGACCACAAGAATATCTATAAATCAACCTCTATCATTCCAATCAGAAAAAATAAGAGATTTATTCTTTGACAATTTTAAGGATTTAATTGAAGAATGTAAGGAGTTTATATAATTATGTGGATAGCAAGAGATAAAGACGGAATGTTATGTATTTATGCCACTGAACCCGAACGCACTAAAATAGCATTTTGTGTTCCCTTTGACAGCAAGAAAAGTGAGTGGTTTGAACTACATGAAGAGGAGTTCCCCGAAGTAACATGGGAAAATAGCCCCATAGAGATAAGAAGTTTAAAAGTAGTAAAAGATTAAAACAAATAGATATGGAAGACAATATATTCAAAATAAAACTTATCAACCGTGATAACGGCAATGTGGAAGATTATATGTACATTATTGCAAAACAATATTTAGAAGTTACGTGCGCTTTATTCAGAGCCGTTAAACAAGGCAAACACAGACACAATTATACTTTCACCGTTACCAAATGCTCAAACTTAAAAAAGCCTATTTTAACAGAAAATTTTAATTAAGTATATGAGTAAAAAATCGGAAATCAAGGCTTTAATTCTACGGATAAGACTGTATGAGGCTCAGAAAAAGCCCTACCTTTCCAACAATACTCAGCGGATGTTATACGCTTGCGAAATCATGCAAATAACTTTAGGCACGGCAAGAAATATTCTCAATTCCGACAAACGCATCAAAAATCTATCTCTTAAGGAGGCACTCTCGGAGTTAAAGCAAAAAGACGAATATATGTACCGCCTTGCCATAACTGACATAGAAAAAGACCTTTACTAATGACTGACGAAGAAAAGACCGTATATAAAGAGAATGCACTGAGAAAACAAAGACTTTTCCCCGATTACAACCCTATTACAGGGGAAGGCTCTTTAGAGGAGCGCTTTGCTTTTGTCTTAGACGGCACGCATACGGTCTTTCTTCCTCAGCCTATGTTGTCTCTTCCTCTTTTGCAGTCAGTGAAAAAGCAAGGAGGATTGCACAGATACAAACCCGGTAAGCGACTTCTGAAAAAACTTAACCTTTCCTCTGCCGAAGATTTCCGCATTTTTTTCCTCCGTTCCTTGTCCGCATTACGTCTTAAATACGATTTTGAGTATTGGGCGGTTAAGAAAGCCCGTATCAAACACAAAGAGACACGGTCTATCGTACCTTTCAAGTTAGATGTACACCAACGTTATATCCTCCATGCCTTGGAAAAACAACGTTTGGCTTCCAAACCCATACGCCTCATTATCCTCAAAGCACGGCAACTCGGCTCATCTACTTTATCCACTCTTTATATGCAGTGGATAACCACGCAGGTAAAAGAGAATTGGTCCTTTGCCATTGCCGCCCACAACCAAACCGCAAGCAATACCATTAAACGTATTTTTGAACTATCTTTAAAATACGGCGGTGAATTTCATTTAAAAAATCTCGACTCTCCTTTAGTAAAGCAGATAACCGAGCGTAACTCTGTCATACGCATAGGGTCTGCCGTCAAGCCCGACTCTCTCAGAGGCGAAGACTTGCAAATGGTACATTACTCCGAGGTGGGATTTTGGAAACGTACCAAGGAAACAGACCCCGAGGATTTGATAGCCTCCGTTTCAGGCTCTGTTCTTCCGAACCCTGATACTTGCATAATTATGGAAAGCACGGCAAAAAGCAAAGGCTCTTTCTTTTATGAAGAGTGGGACAAAGCCTCAAGAGGCGAATCCTCTTTCATTCCCGTCTTTGTTGCGTGGTGGCAGGTGCAACGCTACCAAATACCTTTTGCTTCGACGGAGGAACTGCTCCGATTTTATCACAACTTAGATGATTACGGCAAATTTCTTTGGAAACTCGGTGCTACTTTGGAGGGCATCCTGTGGTATAAAGAGAAAAAATCCTCACTCGGAAACAAAACTCAAAAGATGCAAAACGAATACCCCTCCACTCAAGAGGAGGCTTTTACAAGCATAGGAGAACGGGTATTTGATATTGCCTATGTTGAAAACATAAAGCAAACCGTTCGTGAACCCATATTCACAGGTGACATTACCGCCGACGGCAAGAAAGAGAAAATGGCATTCGAAAACATACGTTTCATTGACAACATACCCAACGGCAATCTCCGTATTTGGGATTTCCCCGACAGGGAAACAAAGATGACCGACCGTTACCTTGTATCCATGGATGTCGGCGGCAGAACAGAGAAAGCCGATTATTCCGTTATACGTGTCATTGACCGCTATTGGAGGACTGAGGGCGGAGTTGATGAGTTTGTAGCCACGTGGAGAGGACACCTCGACGTAGACCTTGCCGTGTGGAAAGCAGCACAAATTGCCAAAGCCTACAACGATGCCCGACTTGTCATTGAGCGCAACACCATAGACTCACGTTTCCAAAAGACCGACGGCGTACACACCTTTACCGTCTTCAACGAACTTGCACCCTACTACGAAAATCTTTATGCCGACACTGACCCGCAACGCCTCAAGGAGGGCTTACCTACCAAGTACGGTTTTTTCACAGGCAGCGGAAGTTCCTCTAACTCAAAGCAGGCTATAGTTGATAATCTTATTGCCCTTATGCGTGACGGCGGTTTTATAGAACACGACAGACAAATGATAATAGAATGTGACCAATTCGTTTACAAACAAGACGGCACACTCGGAGCAGAGGACGGCAAAGACAACCACGATGACGTTATTATGGCATCAGGCATAGACTTACTCGTTTCCAACCGTCTCCCTATGCCCTGCCTTACTCAAAATGATAATTATTCAATGATTAACGTAAGTAATATAGTGTAAATATGCAAAAAGTAGAATTATATAACAATCATTTTCAGAAAATGGAGATATCAATAGAAAAACAGATAATCAAAAGGCGTTTCGGGTATCGTATATCAAAATGTTATTGTTTCAATGCCAAAAAAAGAGGTATAACAGATTGGCAAACATCAGGTATAACATTATATGCTTTCGGATATGCCGTCTTCATCACTTGGCAATCAAGAAAATGTAGTGAATTTTGTGAAAAAATATTCTAAATTATGATGAAAAACAAAAGAAAATTAAAAATTTCCCTAAAAATATTTGGTTAATTCATGTTTTTTTTATAACTTTGCAATGTTGAAAATACAAAAACAAGATGGACGGCAAGAGAAATTTTGAAATATTAATACTAAAACCTGCACAAGATTTTCTTAATTCTTTAGATAAAAACATTAAGAGAAAGATTGATATAAATATGGCAAATGCTCAAAAAGAAAATGATACACGATTATTTAAAAAATTGAGCGGTAGCGATATTTGGGAGTTTCGCACAAAATTTCAATCTATGGAATACCGCCTACTTGCATTTTGGGATAAAACGCAAAATAAACTTGTGGTTGTATCAAACGGTTTTGTAAAGAAATCACAAAAAACGCCTGAAAAGGAAATAAAAAAGGCGGAGCAAATAATGAAATTATATTATAAACAAAAATAAGAAAGGAGTATGTTATGCCTGTAAAAGTTGGAGAATTGGAGTTTTATACGTTTGATGAAACATTAGATGAGGCTTACGGAAAACGAGGAACGCCTGAACGGGAAGAGTTTGAAAAAGAGTGTGAAGAAGCGGTAAAAGAAGCAAAAAAACGTTTCTCCTGTCCGGGCGACTATGTCCGTGAAGGTATAAAACAAGTGGGATTAAAGCAAAAAGAGTTTGCCTTTAAAATGAATATGACTCCTTCAAACGTTACTGAGTTGTTACAAAGCAAAAGACGTATCACTCCGCTTATTGCTCAAAGATTAGAAGATGTGCTTTACTATCCTGCTGATTATTGGTTGAATTTGCAAAATGAATATGACGCAGAGCGTAAGCAACAAAAGAAAGAGACCGTTGTTTTGACGGCTGATTGGGCGGAAAGAATGATACAATCAATTGACAATTTAAGTAATCAATTATCCGTTCTTATTTCTTTGCAGCAGCAAAATTCCCGAAATCCTGCAACAAAATAAAAGTTTTAAAAAAAACTCAAAAGACTTGATAGGAGTACTCCCCATAGTACTCCTACCAATCTTTCAGTATCTTATCATATATTCTTATCATTAGTCTACCCGGTATTCAATATATTTTTTGTAACTTTGCAACTTAAAAAACGCAAAATAGGACTGATGAATATAAAGTTTATTGATTTATTTGCCGGTATAGGCGGCATAAGGAAAGGGTTGGAAAACGCAATCATTGAGAGCGGAAATAATCCTGTGTGCATTCTGACCTCCGAAATAAAACCACATGCCGTTTCAGTCTTAAAACAAAACCATCCTAATGAATCTGTACTCGGGAATATTTATGATATAAAATCTGAGGATATTCCTGATTTTGATATTTTGTGTGCAGGCTTTCCGTGTCAGGCATTTTCTTATGCAGGCAAGCGGTTAGGCTTTCAGGATGAGAGAGGTGTATTGTTTTTTCAGGTAAAAAGAATCTTGGAACACAAGAAACCGAAAGGCTTTATCTTGGAAAATGTGGAAGGTTTGGTAACGCACGACAGCCGCCGAACCTTTGCAAGAATGTTAGAAGAACTTAACAAACTGAATTACACTGTTTCATATAAAGTATTAAACTCAAAAGATTTTTCAGTTCCGCAAGACAGAAAAAGAGTCTATATCGTAGGAACTTATAACGGAGAAAAAGTCAATTTAGAATTTGGAAACAAACCAAAACCTAAACTGAAAGATGTTTTGGAAAAAGGTCTGCCTACTGAAAAATCAAAATTTATAACATTGTTGCTCTCAAAATATAAAGCTGAGGAGTTATACGGGAAATCCATCAAGGACAAACGAGGTGGCAAAGACAATATTCACAGTTGGGATTTGGAAATAAAAGGCAAAGTAACAAAAGAAGAAAAACAACTGTTGGATAAAATTCTTACCGAAAGACGTAAAAAGAAATGGGCGGAGAGATACGGCATTGATTGGATGGACGGTATGCCATTGACTAAGGAGTTTATAGAAGAATTTTATCAATCAAAAAACCTTCAAAAAATGTTAGATAATTTAGTAAGTAAAGGTTATTTAACATTGGAACATCCTAAACGCAAAGTTTTAACTCCTTCCGTTCACAGAGAACAGGATTTATCATTACCGTTGGGCTATAATATAATTGCAGGCAAATTAAGTTTTGACATAAATAAGATATTAGACCCTGAATCTGTTTCTCCGACATTGGTGTCAATGGATATGAATAAAATATATGTTGCGGACTGCGGAGGATTACGCAAACTGACATTAAGAGAGGGATTGCGGTTATTCGGTTATCCCGATGATTATAAATTCGATGTAACACAAAAACAGGGATTTGATTTATTGGGAAATACAGTCGTAGTTCCCGTTATCAAAGAAGTCGCAACAAGATTATTAATTGCATTAAACATATAATTATGAACAAGTTTTCGGCTCAGCAGGTTTATGATAAGTTATTGAATGAAGATAAAATCTTGGAGGTAAAAGGACAAATAAAATTTTTTCTCGGAGATGTTGATATTATTGTCAAACAAAAAGATGTTGTAGGTAATATTATTCAGGAATGGTTGGAAGGTTGGCTGAAGAAAAACAATATTGCCTATGCTCCGAATGAAAATACCCAAATGCCGCCTGACATATATTTAGACCCTGACGATAAAGAAAATAATTTATTGGAAGTCAAAGCTTTTAATTATAAAGCAAGTCCGGGATTTGATATTGCAGATTTTAAGGCATATCAAAAAGAGATAATATTTTCGCCGTATATGTTGTTTGTAAAATATCTTATTTTCGGATATACAATGGGTGAAGACGGATATGTTACAATAAATAAGTTATGGCTTAAAAATGTTTGGGAGATAACACGCCCTATGAAATTTTGGGCTTTGAATCTGCAAGTTAAAAACAATGTAGTCCATAAGATACGCCCTGCAAAATGGTACGCAAAAAGCAGTACTTTTAAGACTTTTGAGTGTGTTGAAGATTATTTGTCTGCAATAGAGGAATGTGTGTATAAAAACCCTGATACCCACAATTTAGCGGCATCATGGAAACAAAATATGGTAAAGGGATATAAAAAACTGTATAAAAAGACACTTAAAATTCCGAGATGGGACGACATCAAAGATAAATACATATCTGAAAAGGAATTATAACTTTTTCCCATTTGTTCATTTCTTAAATAAATTATCCGCTAAAATACGGAATTTGACATTTTGACGTTAAAGCAAACAAACCAAAAGCCGTGTTAGAATGAACACGGCTTTTCTTACTATCTCCTACCAATCTTTCAGTATCTTATCATATATTTTCTCTTGCTCGTCCAACAATTCGTCTATCTTCTTTTTATTCTTTACCGCTCCGTCTATTCTCAGCAGTTTAACCTCAGTACGCAGCCGTTGTAATTTCTTTCTGTTTTCACCGTAGCGTTTGGCTACTTTCACGCTCTTACTTTTCTTCGCTTTGTCAAAGCGTGCAACGTCCTCTCCGTACTTTTTCGCTTCTTTTTTCTCCTTATCCAAGTTCTTATAATCCGTTTCTTGTTCCAATATATCATATACCAAGCTGCTCTTCTTATACAAACTTGCGTGTTCCGTGTGTCTTACTGCCAACCTGTCTATTATAGGTATATTCTCCGCCGATAACTCTTTTCTTCCTAAAAATATGTCCGCATTCTTAGTTACAATATTGTTAATTCCCGGAGCATATTGTCCCACGAAATACTGTATAGCCTGAGGCGAAACCGTTCTCAAATTTCCTATCTCTCCGTTTTTCTTTCTCAACGTATTACCCGACGACACTATTTTTTCATAATATTCCCTGTTCCAACTTATCGGCTCACCGTCGCTCATCATCGACCACACATTGTTCCACCAAAACGCCATATCTTGATATATTCCGTAAGTCTTATATTCATCATATCTTCCTGCTTGTGCTGTCTTTTTATTATAGCCCTCCTCCTTTATTTCTCCGGGCAATATAGGGCTATCCATGAAATCCCTGTTCCTGTTATAGTCTGCTATAGGCTGATACATTCCCGGACTTACGGCACTCAATATAGCATTAAACGGGTGCTTTGTCATCTTCATACGGTCATTTACCCTGTCATATTCTACCAATGCCCCTATCGATGTTCCCACCTCACTCGGCAACAACTCTCCCATGGCATTTATTATCCTGCTTTTTGCTTCTGTACCTGTCATTTTACCTTTCATTGTCTTTGCCATATTCACTCCTATAGTAAACGGCAAATACATCTCTTGAGGTATAGGTATTTTCACTCCGCCTATTATTATATTTCTTTCCTGTACATACTCATTTACTTGCAGATACTTATTCTTCTTGTCATCATCTCCGCCTAACAACATACTCAGCCAAGCGTCTGTCATTCCTGCCGCCAAAAACAAACATATTGCTCTTATCAATCTATACGGATTATATCTTAACAACCTCGCAAGTTTTATCAATCCCTGACATGTTGCATTAAAGAATGGGAACAAAGCCCCTACTGTCCTTGCACCCCAACCCGAACGTGAGAAATTCAGTGTAGCCTCTTTGCTCTTATATACCGCCTCTCTTATCGTCAAAGGATTACCTGCTCTCTCGCTGCATTCCAAATATGTTCTGAATGCTGCAAACCTCACTTGATTTTCCGTAACCTCGCTTATCATCGCAAAAACATCGAGAAAATCGGAACTTCCTATATTTATATTGCCTAAGGCTTTCTTCACCTTACTTTTATTCATATCCTTATATCTTCTCTCAAACTCTTTGTCCAAGTCTTCTAAGAAAAAGTTATATCCGCTCATTCCTCCGAAATATACCCATTGATTATATAGTTTCTGCATCTCATTGTCCGCTTTACTTCCCCTGTAACTCTTCCCGCCGTTAAATATGCTCCTGTTCACCGTCTGCATCTTTGCTAAGTTCTTCAAAAACGTTCTTCTGAAATTCGGATACTCCTCCTGTCTGTTCTCGTCCAAGAACAACACTACGGCACTGTCTCTCACAAAATTCGCTGCTGCAAAGGCAGGATTTTTACTTGTACGCATACTTGCCATAAATCTTGTTGTCTTTCTTACCTTATCCACTACTGCACCGCTAAGTCCAACGCCCTTTCCGTTCAACACGTCCGCAAGATGCGTCGATGCAAAATATATCCTGTAAACCCTCTTTCCGTCCTTAAACTCAAACAGATGTTTCTTCATACTACCCGGAAATACCCTGTCATACTCCTTGTTCATTATGTTATATACCAACGTACCCTCCATATAGTCTTTTTTCTTCGGCTTCTTAGTATCTTTCTGCGCATTTCCCTCTCTGTCTGTCCAACTCCAATAACCTACTGCATCCTCTCCCATTATTATCTTCTTATACCTGTTCACAAACTCCGCTAAGTTTCTCTTTGCCTCGTTATCGTTACATCTTTGTATCTGTCCGCACGCTATGGCAAACATATATTTCAGCGGACTGTCCGCCGTCGTCTTCCTTCCTTTTGCATTCGGATTTATCCCTTGGAATACGTCGTCAGCACCAAATACACTCACTTCTCCTCCGTCTTTGTCCCAACCTCTCAGAGGCACATAGTACTTTTGCCTCTTGTACCTCTCATATTCTTCCCTGCTTATACTTCTTCCCTCTAACGCCCGCTCCGAACTATAATCATTAACTGCCCTTGACAATCTTTCCAACTCATCACACTCCTCATCTCCTGCCATATCTCTGAATGCTCCCGTTATAACCTTAGGGCTTAGCCTTGTCTTGTCCATATCACCTGCCGCCTCAGGAAAATATTTCTCTGCCATGGTCTGATACAACGCCGTATGGCACATTCCCTCTTCTCCTGCAAAGCCTTTTATTCCCTCTCCGCTTTCCTTACTCCACAATTCCGCCTCTCGGTACTTCTCCGCTCCTCTTCTTGCCAATGCCTCCTCATTCAGGCGCTGCCACTCTTTGTCTATTTCCTCCGTACTGTCATAACTCTTTTCTCCGCTCATCTTCTCAAATAACTCCTCTGTATCATCTAAGCAAGCCTTTTTCTCTTCATCTGACAACATAGCCTTATACTCTTCCACCTTCTCGTATTCCTGCCTGTATTCTTCATTAGGCTTTGTTCCGCTTTCCTTTGCCCTCTTATATTCTGCCCAACGGTTAAATACTATCTCGTCCGTCCTCTCCCCATAGAAGTTAAACATCAAATATTGCTCTACTTCTTTTTCACTCAACCCATACTTGCCCGCTATCTCTTGTACTTTCCTCATCAACGGCTTAACCACCTGCTCCGTAAACAATATTATCTGCCCCTCCGTTGCACTCTTTGAGGCTATCTGCTGCTCATACACACTAAACGGCAATCTAAATCCTTTAATCCTCTTTCTCATCGTCCTAACTACCTTGTCCTCCATTACACGCAACGAGTGGTAATCATCGGCAAAACTCATCACCTTTTCGCCTGCCTTACTTTTGCCTATCCTCTCCATTACCTCTCTGTACACACTCTTCTTCTCTTCATCTTCTACTTCTTCCAACAGCTTCTCTATCTCTCTTTCCCTTATCTCTTCTTCACTCAATTTTTCCTCTTCTCCCTCCGTTTCTTCTTCTACAATTTTCTCAAATCTTATATTTTCTTCAGAATTTTCTTCCTCTATATGCGGATTTTCAAAATTTTCTATTACCTTTGCAACCGAATTAAGTCTTTGATTGTTTTGACTTGAGACCTTAGGAGTCTCCATAGCAAACCAATTAAAGACTTTTTCTTTATCAACATATTTTAAATTATCTTTTCCAAAGTCGCTTTTTTCAGTAGTTATTTCGTTCATCAGACGCTCCATGCTCTTTCCGTGTACGCTGGAAATCTCATTAACTTCTATCCCTTTACCATTTTTGTTTAGTCTTATGCTTATAGTTATTCTTTCATTACCTCTTTCTATAGATGTAATTACTACAGTATTTTTTGCCTTTGTTCCCCACTCATAAACCATTAATGGTTCATTTATAGCCTTAGGCAAGTCTTTTATTTCTTGTGTGGTAAGTCCGTGTTTTTTAAGATGATTTTGCAACACACTTTGCGTCATAATTATTTCTCCTGCATTCAGTCCACACGCCCTAAGTGTTTCATTTGGTTTGCCTAAATGAAATTTATCACTTGAACGCATTTCTCCTCTTGCAAAATTATCTAACTCTTCACTAAACCTATTATTTACCTCATCAATATCGTTATCTTCTTTCTCAAATCTTATATTTTCTTCAGAATTTTTTTCCTCTATATGCGGATTCTCAAAATTTTCTATTATCTTTGCAACCGAATTCAAATCTAAATAATCCACCTCAGCGAGATTGATTCGCTGTTGGTTTATTAAGGTTTGAATTTTTTCTTTATCCAAATACAATGCTTTACCTTGACTTATCCAATTCAACCATTCGGAACTGTCTTTTGGAAATATTCCTCTGACATCATTTATTTGTAAATTCTTAGGATTTAATGAAAGACCTACAAGGAAGTTCTTTCCTCCTTTACTTATCTCAACTATAATATTTTGTGCCTTACTCTTATCTCCATACTCAAATATAGCCAAAGGATTTTGTATTGCTTTCACCAAGTCTTTTACATCCTCCAAATCAAACGGATGATTTTCTTGTTTTGATTTACTACTCAAACGACTTGCTTTTAATTCTATTGGCAAATTAGGTATTCCGACACTTTTCAACACAGTAGACGGTTGTCCTAATTGATATGTATGTTCCTTCGGCAATTTTCCGTCTATTTGTTGTTGCAAATCCTCGTTAAACTTCGCATTCACTGACTCCAAATGTCTTTTCCTTTCCTCTTCTGCTTTCTCAAATCTTATATCATTATTCTCCTTGTCGAACGTTCCTATATTATCCGTAGCACTCTTTATCTGCGTCGGCTCAAACACTATCACCTCATCGCTCACCTGCTTCTTCGACGTTCTCGTCCCTGCGTCTTTTACATTGCGTGCCACCACTCCGTCATATCCCTTTGTGCGTGCGTATGCAGCAAGTTCTTCTATATCCTCTATCTTCACCCCATCAACCTCTATCGGTTCAAAGGCATCGCCACCTTTGTAGTCCACCTCCAGCGGATTACGTAAATTGGCAAAGAGAGCCATCGGCTCCTCACCGTACATCTCCGCAAACGAAACGTTTTTTGCGGTGAAGATACGCGGCATGTTCGTTGGTGTATCAAACACTGTAAATCTTATGGGCGTACCATGATATACCACCATCGGCTCTCCGTTCTCATCTACAACTTTTGAAGAATTTCCTTCTAATATAGACAATAAACGTTTATCTTTTACGTTATCTATATCAAAAGATTGCTCCTTTTGATAAACAGACGTTGATATTCTGTCCCTTTCATTAAGGAGTTTTTCTTTTGATATTTCTGTTAATGAGTGGTCATAATATGTTTGCCCATTCTTAACACCTACAACCAATTTAGCGGTATAATCCACTCCATTTATTTTCAATCCAACTACATAATATTTATAACTATCAAACCCTCGTTTTGCTTTTTCGTTCGTCTCTTCTGTTATAAATATTGCATTCTCTAACATCTGAGGTATCAATGCAACAGATTTTAAGTGTATTTCACTCTCTGCATCGTGTCTTGTTACTTTTTCTGCTCCTATACGTGTAATTTTTATAGTTTCCTTAATATCTTTATTAGTGTATTCACCTCGTAAGGTTTCCTTAATATAGTTATCGGCGGACTTATTATTCAGTTCATATTTCCCTTTATATTCATTACCTGTTGCTTCTATATTCTTACTCTTACGTAATTTATCTATTCTTGCCGTCTTCTCCCAATCTCCGAACCATTCTTTAAAGGCTTTCGTCCTTACTTGCACCCATTGTTTTTCCGTTAAGTTTGTCCTCTTACCGTTAGGTGCTTTCATATATGTTCCTTCTTTCTTCGCTTTCTCTATGATAGATTGTTCCTCACTGCTATATGCTTTATTATTTTTTACTGCATTACCTCTATTGCCTCCTCGTCTGATATATTCATTTGGATTTACTCCGTTCAACATATCACTCAGCACCTTATCGGCTATCTCTTCGGCTGTATTAAAATGTATATTAAAGAAGTCCGCTACTTCTCTCCAAAATCTTTCTAATGCTTCCTTAACATTCTGTATTGCACGCAAAGCCCTCGCTTTATCAAAGATATTTCCGCCTTTCTCCGCTTTTATCTTCCTAACCTCTTCTGCCAATCTCTCCGCTCCTCGCTTGCCGCTATAATGCGCCAATACTTCATCTGCTATCTCTTCATCACTCTGCAATTCAGGGTACATCTTCCTTGTCTTATCCCACAAATACTTGTCCCTCTTCATCAACTCTACTATATTCTCCCACTCCTTAGGATTACTCTGTCTTAATGCAGTCGCCCACAAATGCGTATATTCGTGTATAGGCGTACCCGCCCCTGCTATTTTTGTGTCTATATACACCTTACCCTTTACAGTAAAACCGTATGCCTGACCGCTCTTTGTCTTAAAAAACCTTACCTTGTCCGTAATTTTAAGGTCTTTCTCATCAAAGATAACATAGTTCATCGCTCCGTCACTCCTGCCGCCGCTGAGGTATTGCGCAGGGTACTTAATGCCTATATAACCTATATCGTGAAGTAACTTCGAGGCTGCTTTGTCTCCGCCTTTTTCAGTGCGTTTTAGTATAGTCTCTAACTCTCTGTATAAATCTCTTACACTTCCCTTGTTACTTTCACTCATATTATGCACTATATACCGCAACTTGTCCGCTGTACTATACCCTCGGATATATTCGGGCAGGCTGTATTCTATTTCAACACCTCTCTTGTCAAGTTCCTTGGCAACCTTGTTGATAAGCCTTTCCCCTGCTTCCTTATCCCATTCCAAATATTCTCCTACTTTATACTCATAAAATTTCGGGTTTTCAAATTCTTGTATTATCTTTGCAGCAGAATTAAGGGTTTCAGTAGCGATTGCCTGCGAATTTGATTTCGCTGAGGACAGCCACCGACTCCCTTTTTCTTTATCCACCCATAAGAGGCTTTCATTTTCTGCAATAGGTTTTACTATATTTTCTATATCTCTGCCGTGTACAGTAAGAATATCATTTACTTCAAGCACTTCGTGCCCTAATTGCTTTTCTGCGTTTAGTTCGATAGCGACAAAAATATTTTTACCATTCCCGTCCTTTAGTTCAGTGAGTACGCTAACCGTCATTTCAGAACTTTTAAATACGAATATGGGCTTTGCAATAGCCTTTGGTAGGTTGAGCAAAGACATTGGCAAAAGGTTGTGTTTCTTTCTTGCTTTGGTCAGCACTTTCCGACGCATTATAATGTCCGATTCGGGCATAAATGCTTTTATGACACCTTTTGGCGAACCTAATCTAATATACTCGTTACTCTTCATCAAACCCTCTTCATAACTCCGTATCTGAGCATTATAGTTTCTGTTGTCTTTCTCTGTCACCTCTTTATCATCAGGTATCTCCACCGTGTAAATGTATGTGGAATGTAATCTGCCTTCTGGAAGTTTCTTGCCTGATTCTAAAATCCTAATCGCTTTCTTTACCCTCTTCTTGTCACACCATGGCTCATTAAGTATTTTCCTAAAGTCTTCAATTGCCCTTACGATATCTCCATTATAACTATCGAATTTTTGTTGCGCAATCTTGTTTATAACAATGTTTTCTTGATATTTTCCCAGTAATTCAGGACGTAATTTCTCCGCATACGTCCGCCCGATGCCTTCCACCTCGGTAACATAGCCGCCCCAACCGAATGCCTGTGCGCCCTCTCCCTCGCCCATGTGCGAGAAGTCAAAAGCCTCAAAGTCCGCTCCGCTCCCGTGATATACTCGATGTTCTTGTACTAAATTTTGCTTCAAAAACTTCTCTGTATCAAAATTTTCTATTACCTTTGCAATCCGAAGTTCTTCATTAGTTAGCGAGGCTGACTCCTTCGGAGAGTCCATTCCTAACCAATCAAGAACTTCTTTTTTATTCTCTTGTACATATTTTAAAGAATTTTCTATATTATGCTCTCCTTCTGATAGCATATCAGAAATAAATCTTTTGCTGTTTTTTCCGTGAATACTTGCAATTTTATTGACATTTAGATGCTGTCCGTCTCTATCTACTTTTACGGCAACAGTTATCTTTTCGCCGTTTTCTCTTGTTATATTTGTTATTATAATACTACTCTTTGCCTTTGTTCCCCACTCATAAACCATTAATGGTTCATTTATAGCCTTAGGCAAGTCTTTTATTTCTTCAACTCCGATGTTGTGTTTATTTAGATGCTCTTTTAGTGTTTTTGCACTCAAAAGTATTTCACTCGCATTCAACCCGCAACTTCTTAACAACCCCTTAGGACCACCCAAATGTAATCTACCGCTTTTTAACTTACCTTCTTTAAAATCTCTTAACTCTTCATTAAAGACCTTATTTTCCTTCTCATCTTCTCCTTCTCTATTCTGTTGCTTTGCTTTTTTTTCTCCGTTTATAGTTGGGTTTTCAAATTCTTGTATTATCTTTGCAGCAGAATTGAGTTGCTTTCTCACGTCCGTGGAATTGTACTGCGGTTGGGAGAGCAACTCTGTTTTTATAGGGTTTAACCACTCTTCAGCAAATGTAGGTTTGATATATTCTGCTAATCCGTTATTTATCCAATTTATAAGATTAAGGCTTGTTCGGTAGTGAATACTTCTTATACTATTTATATGTATTTTACCTTGCTTTCTGTTTGTTTCTATTGCGACAACAAAACTTCGTTTTCCGTGTTTTAATTCTGTTAAAATAACATTACTGCCTATATGTGTAGCACTTCTGAATACAACCAACGGATTATGTATTGAATTTACTATATTTTTTATCTCAGACAAATCAAAAGGATGTTCATTTTGCATAGATTTGTCTAATAATCTACTTGCTTTTAACTCTATCGGCAAATTAGGTATGCCTGCAGATAAAAGAATATTGCTCGGTTGTCCTAATTGATATGTATGTTCCCTCGGCAATTTTCCGTCTATTTGTTGTTGAAAATCCTCGTTAAACTGATTATTTATTGCCTCAATATCTTGAGTACCCTTGCCGTTTACTTCTTCAAGTACTCTTTGAGCCTCTGCGTTGTCAGTAATAACATTCTCTTCTCCGATGGCTTCTTTGAGTTTATCCACAACTGCATCTAACAACGCTTTATCTTCTGTTGTTGTTTCCTGTGTGCCTGCAGATGTTTCTCTGCCCAATACCTTTTCGCTTGCTTCAAATTTTGCTCTCGCTTTATCCGCTCCGTCTTCTATTACTTCGCCTGTTTTTAACCTCTCCTTTAATGATTTTTCCTTATTTTCTTTGTCAGTTTCGGATTTTCCCGTAACTTTGCCGTCGGAATCGGTTGTTTGGGGAGAGTTCCCGCTGGTGACGGTTGCACCCTTTGTCGTGCCGTGAGTAACTCCAGCAGCATCGGTGTTTGTGCTGCGACTTAATGCGGGTAAAGTCCAAACAACCGATTTCTTTTTGGAGTATCCTTTCTTAAATATTCCTGCACTGTTTATATTCCAATAACTACCGTCTTTTGATAATTCAATATATAATGTATGGTTGTACTTATCTGTTATCTCTAACAAATAGGTTTCATTCGTTGCTCTTGTATTTCCTTTTTTGATTGTATCAAAGTTCTTTGCTACATCTTCTATAAATTCTTCAACCGTTTCATACCCTGCATTCAATATTTGTTCTCCGTGTTTTGCTTTAATGTGTTTTAATCCGTAACCTTGATTATTTTTATAGTTGATACCTTCGCTCAATCTTATAGGTGCAGGTGCAAGTCCCGTCTCTTGCTTTATTTCTCCGAAAATCGTAGTACCGTCCGACGCTTTCACAAAAGGAATGCCGTTTTCGTCCCTTTCCTCTCCTTTCGCTGTTTCGTTCTCTGCGCCCGCTGTCTTTTTTATGCTTATTCCTTTCTTCTTAGGGTTTATAATCATCTCTTTCCCCTCATTGTCTACCACTATAAAACCCCGTCTCATTCCTAAAACTTCAAACTCTTTCCCGTTATAATCCCCATACTCTGCCTCCGTTTCCACATCACCTTTCTTTATATGAAGAACTATCTTATCACCCTTCACATACTCATCTTTTTTCTTATTTCCTTTGTCATTCTTATTTTTTCCCGTATCTTTGCCCTCAAGTTCAGACGAGCGGATACCGAGCATGGCGGACTGATTGCCGGATTGTGTAAGTCTGTTCGTATCGTCGTGAAGAACCGGCTCTTCTATTTGTGTTGTCGGATGCAAACTGAACTTTGAATTAATCCAAATTGTTCCGCTTTCACGGAGTAATTTGGATATTCTTTTTTCTGTTTTCTCTTGATTGGATATAACTACTTCTTGCCCGTCTTTACTTACTGTTACGGAAGTAAAATAATAATACCTGCTGCCGTCTTTTTTCTTAAAAGACTTCACAAATATATATGAACTTGTCCTTTCCGTCTCTTGGTCTTCTTTCGCTTGGCTTACCTCCTCTATTATCACATCGGGGTTTTCCAATGTCGGACGTATCATTCCGAGTTTTCCCTCCCGTCCTTTCCGTGCCAATTTCAAATATTGATTATCTCCCATTCTCACTTTACCTATAGGAGTGTCCACCAAACCGCTTTCACCAAACTCTTTTTCCCAATTCTTAGGCGTCAGTTTCTTTTCTTGTGCAACTTCAGCCTGCTCTTCCATTTCACGAACAAAATCTTCCGCTTCCTCCTTACTTAACTTTCTCTTAACATTATTTCCATTATTATTTTTCTCTTAATTGCTCTCATTCCCTGAATTTGTACTATCTTTGCCGCTGGAAGTGGAATTTTGAGAAGTAGCCGTGCCATTTCTCTTGCCTGTTATTTCAGGTTCCGTTTCAATGTCGCTACTGCTGGCGGAGGTTTCATTTCCTTTTTTCTTTTCATATGCAGTAAGTAGCCAATTATCAGTATCTATATCTCCTATTTTTTTACTTATAACCGCTTTATGTGTTGCAGATTCCAATACTATACGATTATCCGAAGATGATACTATGCTCATATTATCTAAAATCTCTTGCAAATTTTCTAATACTTCAGGGTGTTTTTTTGCAATTTTCTTTAGTCCATATGTATCTGTACCATAAACTAAATCTATTCCTCCCTTTATATCTTTATGATGTAATACTTCTTTTGCTATGCCTTCTTTGTTGTTTAGTAAAAAGTCTATTGCCTCTTTTACTTTACCTTTAAATTGATTGTAAATATTGCCAAATACTCCTTCACTAATCTCTTCCCTTTCTTGTATTTGTTGAATAGACTTTTCTTCTTCCCTTTTTCTTAGTTTCGCTATTTCATCGGCTACTTTGATATTTTTACTTCTTTTTCCTTCTCCATTTCCGTCTTTTGTACTATCTTTGCCCTCGGAATTATCAAGAGCTGAAATATCCGGTGTCTGCCGACTGCTTTCGTTAGTAGGATTGATTGCGGTACTACCGTCCGCAGGTAATTCATTTAAAAGACTTCTTTTGTTTTCAAATGGAAGTCTTTTTTCTTCACTATTTCCGACTTTTGTATTATCTTTGCTCTCTGAAGACAAGTCTGACGTACGGCTGGAAAGGGCACCAGCCTCTTCCGTATTTTCGGAAGGCAGTATGAGGAGTTGCCCGCCCTCACGTTCGGCTTGTCTTCTTATTTTTTCTACGCTACGGTCATCAAGATAATGCCAATGTACTATTTCAACATTCTCTTTATCTTCCCTTATCTCCAATAACACTATTCTGTTATCACCGCTTGCATCTTTAGTATTTATTACCACCCAATTATAAGGTCGTTTCTTTTTTTGATTTTGCCCGTATAAATCCGTATTATATAATGCTTCTCTTAATATTTCTCTGCTGTTTTCGGGTGATAAATCTTGATGTCTTAGTTTATTTCTTTCAAAGATATTTTTCTTTATTATTACCTTCCGCCCTTTTATGCCTAATACATTTTGCACTTCTGTAGGCAAAACAGGTAAGCCCACATTTCTATACGGCTCTTCAAAATCTCTGTCGCTTATTTCATCAATACTTTTTACATCTTCTATAATCAGTTTTCCGTTCTCAGTTGTCGGATTTCCTTGCTTATCTTCCTCTTTACCGTAAGCATTTCTCATATATCCCTCAAAGTCCTCTTTCTCTGTATCTGCAATGTCCAATACAACTCTTTCGCTAACATTCTCCTCCGACTCTTCAAATCCCCTTCTCCTTACATCTCTTATCTCCTCTGTCGATACCTGTACGGTCTTCCCTTCTGCTTCTATTATTGCCGTGCCTGTCTCTTCATTCCTTGCCTTTATCAAAACCTCTTTATCTTCTCCCTCTATATTAACCGTTCCTGTTTCAACATACAGTCTTCCATCTTCATCTCTCTGCGCACTGTTTATCCAAGACCTGCGTTTCTCTATCCTTTTCTGCATCTCAGCGTCACCCTCTGCCTGTCCTTTCAAATAGTTCAATATATCATCTGTTTTTGTCGCAATCAACGGCAAATCTCCTTCTGTGTTCATTTTCTGCAACTCCCCGTAGGTTATTTCACCCTTTCTTCCGAAAGAGTCCGTGAACTCAAATACCGTCTCACCCTTTTCTTCCCGTTTGCCTGTTACCGTTCCGAGTATACCCTCATCACTGTTCAATTCCACAACATACTCCGCCTCCCTACCGTTTTCATCTTGCATATTATGGA
>JAFVAP010000051.1 GCA_017480455.1 Bacteroidales bacterium
TGACAGGTGCTTATATTTGTTGTTATCCTTGATTTTCTTCTGAGTAAATTTCTTTTCACGCTGAGAGAGTGGGGAAGAGGTTAATTGACAGGTGCTTATATTTGTGTGTTATCCTTGATTTTCTGTGAGCAAATTTCTTTTCACGCTGACGGAGTAGGGAAGAGGTTAATTTACAGATGCTTATATTTGGGTCTTGTCCTTGATTTTCTGTGATAAAACATGTTTTTTGTTATATAAAAATTTGTAATAGTCTATTCAAAAATTTGTATTAAAGAAATTGAGTTTTTAACTTGTTTTTTCTGCGTGAAAAAATATTTTTATGTTTTTTCGTTTTTTAAGTCTGACAGAGCGCCTCGGCTACGATATTTTTTACTATCTTTGCAGCAATGAAAAGTGAGGAAAATATAAAGTTTTCGTTGAAGAGATTTTTTCTTAAACTCTTCTCTGACAAGCAGTTGAATGTCTTTGTTCTTTGCTTGCTTATCAGTTTTGCGCTTTGGGTATCCATCACTTATTCAAAGGAATACGTCTACAGCGAGGTCTTTCCGATAAGTTTTTCGGACAGTTCTAACAAGGTAAACTTCTTTACCAAGGACAGCGTTATTACGGTGGAGATACGCACAAACGGTTTCGAATACCTTGCTAATCAAATGTTTGCATCGCATCGCAAAAAGGTTATCATAGATGTTGAAAACCTTAACCTCAATCTTAGCAAGGGCGAAGGGAAAATTCCTGTCTCAAGGCTGAAACCTATGATAATGAAAGAGTTAGGCTATGAGACTACGGGCGCTAAAATAAGCCCCGAAACTATTCTTCTTAAGTGGAACAAGGTTTATTCAAAGAAAGTTCCCGTTGTGAACCGTGCTAAGTTCTTGTTTGACAAGCCTTTTGAGGCTTATCTTCCCGAGGTGATGTTGTCGGATTACGCTTTGGTGGAAGGGGCTAAGGAGGATTTGGAAAAAGTAGATATGCTTTATACTCAGTCAATTACGTTTAAGAATATAAATAAGAGTTCCGTCTTTTTTGTACCCTTGGATTTGACTAAACTCAAGGAGGGGCTGACTTGCAAAACGACCTCGGTGCCTGTGAGAGTGACGGCGGAGAAATTTACGGAAAGCACTGTAAATCTTCCTGTTAGCATTCATAAATACGAGGATTTCAAGAATATTAAACTATTGCCCAAGGAGGTGACTTTGCGTTATCGGGTGGCGATGAAAGATTACCGCAAGGTGAACACCAAGGACTGGAGCGCCTACGTGATTTGCTCCAAGCAGACCATGGATAAGGGCAGCAAGTTGAGGGTTTACACCGCCAATATTCCCGATTACATCCGTATTGTGAGCACCGTGCCAGAAAAGGTGGACTATATATTGTATGAATAGAGAAATGAGGACCTTGTCAGTAGCATTAACAGGAGGGATTGGCTCGGGTAAGAGTTTGATTTGCAAAGTCTTTGAGGCTTTAGGCAGAAAGGTTTTCGTATCCGACAGAGTTGCCAAAACGCTTTATTTCCGTCAGGACGTGAAAGCAAAGATGCAGGAATTTTTCGGCAATGACATATATATAAATAATGTATTGGACGCTGCAAAACTTTCTTCCCTCGTTTTTAATGATAAGGATAAACTCTTGTGGCTCAATAATTTAATTCACCCTTTAGTAAAACAATCTTACAAGGCTTTTCTTTCAGATGCCCAAAGCAGGGGCGAGAACTATGTTTTGCTGGAAAGCGCCATAGTTTTTGAGTCTTCGTGGGAAGATATGTTTGACAAAATCATCTGTGTATCAACACCATGGGACTTAGTTTTGGAACGCACTCAGCTAAGGGACAACACCGACAGGCAGAGCGTGGAAAGGCGGATTTCGTCTCAGATGCCGCAGCAGGAAAAGGAGGCAAAGAGCGATTGTATCATCATTAACGATGACCGTGAATTGGTTGTGCCTCAGATAATTAAAATAGATAAAGAATTAAAAGAACTGTCCTTAAACGGATACAAAAATTTGGATTGACTATGAGAAGAAAAATCTTAACCATAATTTTGATTTTGTTGATTGCTCAGATGACTTGGGCTCAGAAATGCAGGAAAGCAAGTCCTCTTTCTTTCAGATTATGTCCTGATACTGAGGCTGCAAACTTTGTTTTGCCTGCTCCCGACGTCGATGCTTTGACTCAGGAGGACAAAGCGAACGAAAGTTTTTTCAAGGCTCAGCGTTGCGCCGTTGCAGTGCCGGCTGAGGCTGATTTTTTTGATTATGCTAAACACGTTTCTTTGTCTGATTATGATGTTTACTTGTTGAAAATCAGCATTCCTTACGCTCAGGCACTCGGTTTTTCGTCCGATGATTTTTTCTTGCCCGAAGGCTCGGAGTTTTTCATCTACAACAGCGACAAAACGAAAATTCTCGGCGCTTATACCTCGGAAAACAATACTTATAACGGTATTTTCGCAACGGAATATGTTTACGGTGATGAAATGATTTTGGAATACATTCAACCTAAAGGAAATCAGCACGCTGCAAGGATAAAGATGAGCGATTTCGTTTATTTTTACAGGGACGTAATTCATTTTGAGGATTACGCAGAGGAGCAAGACGGCTTTGTGAAAAAAGAATTTAAGGCTTCGGGTTCTTGCAATGTGAACGTTAATTGCTCAGAAGGAAGTAATTATCAGAATGTTAAGCGCAGCGTTATGAGGATACAGGTTAAGGCAGGCTACAGTTATTATTGGTGTACGGGAACTCTGCTCAACACAACCGACAACAGCAAAATTCCTTACATACTTACGGCTGCCCATTGCGTGCAATATCTCTCTAATTCAGATGATTACAACTATTTTGTTTTCTTTTTCAACTACGAAGCGCAGGGTTGTCAGACCCCTAACAGTTCTCCGTCATACACTTCGCACACAGGCTGCACTAAATTGGCCTTGGAGTCTTCTTATGGTGACAATGGCTCTGATTATCTGTTGCTTAGGCTTACCGATGATTTGACTGCTGCCGACAATCCTTATTTTGCAGGCTGGTCGAGGACAAGTAATCCTCCCTCAAACGGCGTTGGCATACACCACCCTTCGGGAGATATAAAAAAGATTTCAACTTTCACTTCAAAGCCTTCATCTTCTGAGTATTACACATCAACACATTGGAGAGTATTTTGGTCTTCCACGTCCAACGGTTTCGGTATTGTCGAGGGCGGTTCTTCGGGCAGCGGCCTCTTTGCCCCTGACGGCAAATTGTTGGGAACTCTCACGGGAGGCTTTTCTTCTTGTTCTGCCACGAATTCCGACAAAAAAGATTGGTACGGAAGATTTTCCAAACAGTTTCCTTATTTCTCCGAATGGTTAGACCCACAGAGTACCAATGTTGATGAGAATGAGGGCTTGGATTTTTCGCAAACCGTAATGGAAATAAAAGCTACTGAAAATCAGACTGATTTTAATCTTTATCCTACCTTGACAAGCGGAGAACTGAACTTGACTTTCTCTCTTGCAAAAGAAGATATGAGAGCGGAAGTGCTTGATATAAACGGATATATCCTTATGAGCGAAAGCATAACTAAAGGTGAAAGGAGTTTAAGTCTTGATATTTCGTCATTTAAGAGCGGAATTTATTTTGTGAGACTTGTCGGCAAGGAGCAGAGTGAAACAAAGAAAGTGATAAAACAATAATTCCCTGTGCCATGAAAAAGAAGTGTGTGTGTACTTTGCTTATCTTGTTGGTTTTGATTGCGTTGTCCTCCTGTTCTTCCCAAAAAGGACACATGCGAAAGCACCGTTCCAAAAAATGTAATTGCCCTACATGGTCTGTGAATGAAAAAGAGAGCAATTCAATGGCTAAAAGCCTGTCATTGAATTGAAAACATAAACTCATAAAGCGATGACAAGTGAGGAATTAGCCGAAGAAATGGCAAAACTCAATCTTTTACCCAGAGGCTGTGAGTTTCCTATAGCCCATTTGATTTTGAAATACAACATAGTTTTTCGGGTTGCAAGACCGCGCAAAAGGACTTTGGGAAATTTTTATCACAGTAGGCGTCTGATAACTGTAAACGGTGACTTGCCGCCCTATCTTTTTCTTGTGGTGACACTGCACGAATTAGCTCATTTCTTTGCATATAAAAACTATGATGCCTACATTAAACCCCACGGACAGGAGTGGAAACGCTACTATGCTCTTCTTTTGAAACATTTTTACGATAAAGGAACTTTCCCTAAGGAACTTTCTTCTCTGATACTGAGGGAGATGATGAGTCCTAAAGCCATGATGAGTAAGGAGAAAATAAAACTTCTCTCTCAGTACTCCTAATATACAAACCTCTAATTATCCCCTCCGACCTTTTATATTTTATATTATTCTCTCTATATCATTGAAAAAGACTATATTACAAAATTTTATTTTATTGATACTTTATATTATTCTGTCTATATCCTTAAAAAAGACCTTTTTATAAAAAATTTTATTTTGTTGATGATTTATAATGATGTGTCTATATCATTGAAAAAGACTATATTATAAAGATTTATTTTGTTGATGCTTTATAATAGTGTGTGTATATTATTGAAAAAGACCCTTTTATAAAAATTTATTTTATTGATACTTTATAATAGTGTGTGTATATTATTGAAAAAGACTATATTATAAAAATTTGTTTTATTGATGATTTATAATGATGTAAAGTTTTTCTTTGATTGGATTATGTAATCCTGTCCGCAAAATCACAATTCGCCGCCGACACCTTTGAATTTCTCAACAAAGGTCGATAGCAATTGGAATACCTTGTTCTTTTTAGTCAAGTACATTGGGTTTAATGGGCTCATCTTTGGAAGAATACCATTAAAATCAGTGCCGTTCTCGCTCACAAACTCACGCCTCAAAGATAGGGTGATAAATCTTCTTGCTGCCTCTGTGTTTAGATTTTCGGACGAAATCAGCTCCATTGCCTCCTTTTTCAGCCTTGCTTGGGCATATTCGAAGAATGCATCAATAATACTTGCCTTATCTGTGATGCTGTCCAAGTCTGCATCGTTGATGAAATCCACTATCAGCCCTTCTTTCGCTCTGTTGCCCACACTTGCACGAATAATCCTGCGTATCTCCTCTATCAAAGCGGCTTTGTCCTTGGTTTTCTTGTTGTTCTCAAAGATTAATTCGAGGATATAATCCAAGTTGATTTCCTGCGATTTCAGCAAGTCCACTTCAAACACCACGTCGTCCCAGTCAATCTTTGATTTTTCTGGCGACTCGCCATGTTTCTTTCGCCTTAGCCAATCCCGGATATCGTTGTAGGCAGATTTGTAGTCCTGAACCTTGCGCTCCGGCAACAAATCCACTTTCTGCATGTCCGCTATTTCTTCGTCTGTAACAAAATATGTGCGTTTGAATGCCTCTGTCGCTTCAGGGTCGTCTATGTCAATTTTCTGCAGTGCTTTAAGATGTGTGTATTCATCGTAGTTCTGCAAGATGTTTTCTATCCGCAGATACTCGCCGAACAGTTTCGTAAACTCTTTCTTTGCCTGCTCGGTTTCTATTTCGTCGACATTGGGGAATTTCCCGGTCAATTCTTTTACAACCTCTATGTAGCCTCTACGCACCTCGCCCGTAAGGATGTCCTTAAAGCCCTCTAAATATTCTTTGTAGCTCCTTTCCAGCACCACATTTCTTGTATTGCTGTCTCCAAACAGGGTAATGGCATCGATGGTGGGCTGTTCCAAATCTCTAAATGTAACGATATTGCCGAATGTTTTGGTGGCATCAAGGATTCTGTTGGTGCGCGAGAATGCCTGTATCAACCCGTGATAACGCAGATTCTTATCCACAAACAGCGTGTTCAGAGTAGGCGCATCGAAGCCCGTGAGGAACATACCCACAACAATAACAAGGTCAATCTCCCTGTTCTTTACCCTTTTTGCCAAGTCGCGATAGTAGTTTTGGAATTCGCTACTATCAACGCCATAGTTGGTCTTGAACATGGCGTTGTAATCGCTTATCGCTTTGGATAGAAATTCCTTTGCGCTGACATTCATTGCAGTCGGCTCGAAATTCTCGTCAGTTATATCGCCAATCGCAGATTGCTCCTCGTTGGCAGCAAATGAGAAGATGGTGGCTATCCTCAGTGGCTTTTCCGCATCTTTTTGAAGATGGTTCAACTCCTCGTAGTAGCACTTGGCCGCATCCACACTGCTCACGGCAAACATGGCATTAAAGCCATTGCTCGAGCCTGTATTGCGGTGGGTTTTTATGTTGAAGTTGTCCAATATGTATTGGGAAATCTCTTTTATGCGTGCCGGGTGAAGCAGTGCCTGCTTGTTTTCCGCAGCACTTAATTTCTGTTCGTCCAGTTCGGTCTCGATACCTTTGAAACGAGGACGGACATTGTTGTAATCCACCTTGAACTTCAGCACTTTCTCGTCGCGGATGGCA
>JAFVAP010000052.1 GCA_017480455.1 Bacteroidales bacterium
AATCAACTTCATCGTTTTCAATCTCTCTGACTATGTCCTGCAATTCCGTATAAGCCTCTTTGTATGTCAATTCTTTTTCCATTTTGTTTAATCCTTTATCTTTTTTGTAACTCTATTTTGAAAGCAGAAAACAAGCCTCTGTTCTCAAAATTCAGTTTCTTTATTCTTCAATTTATTTATACTTATAATCTATTAATTTTCTTAAAGTTAAAATCCTCAAAAATAAAACTTGATTTCAGAAAAATAAAACCAAGTTTCAGCGCCGTAAAATCAAATTTCAGTTTTCTGAAACTAAGTTTTATTTTCACTGAACTTTATTTTATCTTTTCTTATCTTGATTTGTCTGCATCATTGCTTAATTTCCGTGATTTCGGACTTAAATTTACCTCCGTAAACATTGGTTTCAATTTCGTCTCCCAAATTAATACCGTCCATAGATTTAATTATCTTACCGTTTTTGGTGCTTATACTATATCCTTTTTTCAGAATATTTAGAGGATTGAGCATCATAATTAATTTTTCTTGATGAGCCAAACTGATTTTTTCTTTTTCCATAAGATTTTTTACTCCCATGGAAAGTATCTTTTTTGAATAATTCAGTTCTTTTTCCTTATTAGCCAATATGTTTTTAGTGTTCTTGATAATACGCTCTTTGATGGAATCCAATTCAAACAAAAAGCCCTCAAACTTTTCTATAAGAAAATCCGCTACGGCTGTAGGAGTTATGAAATTAGCATAACTAACCATTTCACTGACTGTTTCATTGGTCGAATGCCCTATTCCTGTTATCACAGGCAAAGGAAATGTTGCTATCTTGTGACAAAGTTTATAGTCATTGTAACAAGAAAGCCCTATATCTCCTCCTCCGCCCCTTATTATGAGTACACAATCGAAATAATCCTTTACTATCTCTATTGTACTGAGTGCCTCTCTCAGCTGAATACTGGCACCATCGCCCTGCAAGAGTGAAGGAAAGAGATGAATATAGAAAGTAAAGCCTTTACTCTTTTGCTCTATTGTCTGAATGAAATCGCTGTAACCTTTTGAAGTTCCTACTGATATAACTGCTATTCTTTGAGGTAAAAAGGCAAGTTTTCTTTCCTTGTTCATATTCCAAAGATTTTCTGCCTTGAGCCTTGAGATACACTCGTTTTTTTCTCTTTCCAAATCGCCTAAAGCAACCAAAGGGTCTATGTCCTCAATAATCAGACTCAAACCATAAACAGATGAATATGAAAGTCTTGCTCTGCAAACTATACTTATGCCGTCTCTCAGAGGTTCTTTCAAAACTTGAATAAATTTTGCATTAATCCGTTGAAAATCTCTCTGCCAAATAATGGAACGTATCTGTGAAACAATACGTCCGTCTCTTTTTTCAACCAACTCAGGGTAAGCATGACCCGAATACTTGTAGAAATTGAGTTTGGAAATCTCACAACGGCACCGGAAACTGTCGGGATAGTTTTTCCTTATGTTTATTTCCAACGAATCAGTCAGCTCTGAAAGGTTTAAGATTTTTCTTTCACCCTTATTTGATGAATTAAAAAAATATCCTCCGTTCATTTTGTTGCTTTATTTTTCGGAATACAAATACTATTCTCTGAAATATACTCTTTTTATTCTTTGTGATATTGAGGTAAATACCTCATAAGGTATGGTATTCAAAGCATCTGAAATATTATTTACAGGATTAGCCGCAGAGAATATCTCCACTCTGTCTCCTGTCTCAGCGTCTATGTCAGTTATGTCTATCATACACATATCCATACATATATTTCCGACTGTCGGGGCAAATTTTCCGTTTACATAAACCGAAAAATTACCGTTGCCCAAACGACGGTTCAGTCCGTCAGCATAACCTACGGGGATAACACCTAAACGCATTGGCTTAGGACTTACGAACTTACGGGAATATGAAACATCTTCCCCCTCCCCTATTTCCCTCACTTGGGTTATAACAGTGTACAAAGACATTACAGGTTTGAGATATTCAGTCTCTTTCTTATTACCCCCTATACCGTACATGCCTATGCCGAGCCTTACCATATCAAAATGTGCCTGCCCGAAACGTACTATGCCGGCAGAGTTACAAATATGCCGCAATATCTTATAAGGAAAAACAGAAGTAATCCTTGAACTCATCTTGTCGTAGAGTGAGATTTGTTCGAGCGTGTATTTATCCAAAGACTCTTCGTCTGCACCGTAGAGATGGGAAAAAACACTCTTTACTTTCAAATCGGGATTTGACTTCAAGGTCTCTGCAAGATGCGGTATTTCTTCAAGGGAAAAACCCAAACGGTGCATACCTGTATCTAATTTCAAATGAATTGCACAACCTGTATTTACAAAACGCTTCAGTACTTCAAAGGAATGGACAACAGGTTCAAGATTGTATTCCCGTATCTTTTCCATACAATTCTCCTCGGGTGTCATTACCATTATCGGAAGTTGTATTCCACTCTGTCTCAGCTGAACTCCCTCGTCTGCAAAGGCGACTGCCAGATAGTCTGCCAACTTATTTTTTTCCAAATGCAAGGCTACTTCCTTTGAACCTGCACCGTAGGCAGAGGCTTTAACCATACAGACCATCAATGTTCCGTCAGAAAGATATGAACGGAAATGCAGCACATTTTCTTCCAAAGCAGTGAGATTTATTTCCATATAACTCTGATGCCCAAGCAAGGAAAGATGCTTCACAATATTCTCAAAATGAAACTCTCTCGCACCCTTAACAAGTATAGTCTTATCTGTGTAGTCACTTCGTTTGGATTCTGCAAGAAAACTCCCTGCAGTAAGGTAGTTTTTCTTATTTTCCACCTCCAACATATCAGTATAAAGAGAAAAATCCTTGCCTATGGTAATGATATTCTTTATTCCCTTGTTCTTCAACAAAGAATTAATCCTCCCATATAAAGATTGCTTGTCTTTACTCGATTGTTGCATATCGGAAAGAATGACAAGTTTTTCTTTTCCGTTTAAGTTATTCAAATTATCCAAAGCTATCTCCAAAGAAGAATAGTCATTGGAGTAAGCATCATTAATAATAGTAGAATTATTTATACCCTCACTTATCTCAAAACGCATCTCTGCCTGCTGCAAAAGAGGTATTCTCCTTTTTAAATTTTCTTTATCTATTCCGATTGTAAGACAAAAAACATAAGCATTAAGAGCGTTTTCTATACTTGCCTTATCCGTGAAAGGGAGGTTTAATTCCGCTGACAAATCAGTTGCTTTGTATGTATCCGAAGGAGAATTTCCCCAGCTTATCAACTGAACGGAGTGAGCAAGAGCAAATTCCTTTATCTTTTTTGTAAGAAGCGGATTGCTGTTATGATATATCAACTGTTTACAATTAGAAAACAAGATAAGTTTTTCATCAATCTTTTCCCCCATTGAAGAAAAATTTATCTGGTGAGCATCACCTATATTAGTAAAAACACCTATATCCGGACGTATTATACGTTCCAAAGCCTTCATTTCTCCTTTTCGGGATATGCCTGCCTCAAATACTGCAAGTTCATTATCTTTCCTTAGATTGAAAACTGAATAAGGCACTCCTATTTGAGAGTTATAACTTTTAATGTTTGCGCATACGTTTCTGTCTTGCCCTATCAATGAGAGAATCCAATCTTTGGTGACTGTCTTTCCGTTTGAGCCTGTAACGGCACAAACAGGCAGGCAGAACTTTTCCCTGTGCCGCTGCGCCAATATTTGCAATGCTGCCAAGGGATTTTCACATTTAAGTGCCGAAGAGCGGGAAAAAGACAACGAAGTGTCACTTTGAACGACAAACATTCTTATTCCCTTGTCATACAAGGACTGAATATACTTACTGCCGTCGTTTTTCTTGCTCTTGAAAGCAAAAAACACCGTGCCGTCAGTAAAGTTCAGTTTTCTGGAGTCAAACAAAATGTTTGTTATCTCTTTATTTCCGAAAGATTTTCCTTCGATATATCCTCCTACTTCTTTGGAAAGTTCATTTAAAGTCATAGTTGCAATTCAGTGATATTTTTTGCAAAAGTATAAAAAAAAGTAGAAAAAATTTTCATAATTGGATAAATGTGTATATTTTTGCCATTGCTATTTCCAAGTCTTTATGTTTGGAAATTATTTGTTTTTTAAAATCATTAAAAGAGAAAATATTATGAACGTAGAAAAACTTTTAGCTGACGTACAGGCTAAAAACCCTAACCAGCATTTATTCCTTCAGGCTGTTACAGAGGTTCTTGAGACTATAAAAGATTATGTTGAGGCTCACCCTGTTTATGATGAGAACAAGATAGTTGAAAGAATGCTTGAACCTGACAGAATTTATCAATTCAGAGTTGAATGGATAGACGATAAAGGCGAAATCCAAATCAACAGAGGTTACAGAGTGCAGTTCAACAACGCAATAGGACCTTACAAAGGCGGTCTTCGTTTCCACCCTACAGTAACTCTTGACACTTTGAAGTTCTTAGGCTTTGAGCAAACTTTCAAAAATTCACTTACCACTTTGCCTATGGGCGGTGGAAAGGGCGGTTCTGACTTCGATCCTAAAGGAAAATCAGATACTGAAATAATGCATTTCTGCCAAGCATTTATGACAGAATTGTTCAAATACATAGGACCAGACCGTGACGTTCCTGCAGGTGACATAGGTGTTGGCGGAAGAGAGATAGGTTATCTTTACGGAATATACAAAAAGCTTGCTTGCGAGAACACAGGAGTTCTTACAGGAAAAGGTTCTCAATTCGGAGGTTCAATACTTAGACCTGAAGCAACAGGTTTCGGTGCTATCTACTTCGTTGAAAATATGCTTAAGGCTAAAGGCGATACTATCAAG
>JAFVAP010000053.1 GCA_017480455.1 Bacteroidales bacterium
ATTTGTTCGTTTTGTGAGTTTTAAGACCTATTATCCTCAGTATCGTTATGCTCTTCATTTACTTGCGCTGCGTCTTCTCCCTCTTTAACTTGAGCATCACTTTGAGAAACGGCCTCTTCTTGGGTTTGCGCTGCGTCATCTCCCTCTTTTGACTGAGCGTCACTTTGAGAAACGGCCTCATCTTGAACTGGCGCTGCATCGTCTTGAGGTTTTATGCCCTCAATGTTATCTACCCACTGACGTGGACCAAAAATTTTCTCTACATCTTCACGGAAGATAACCTCCTTATCTCTCAAGAGTTCAGCAAGTTGCTTTAACTTGTCCCTGTTTTGCGTCAATATGGCACAGGCTTGCTTATAGGCTTCTTCCAAAAGAGCATGCACCCGTTCGTCTATTGCTTCTGCCGTCTTCTCTGAAAACTGCCGTTGGAAAGAATATTCTGTCTGACCCGTAGAATCAAAATAGGAGACATTACCTATTTGTTCGTCCAAGCCATAGTATTTAACCATTGCGGTAGCCATTTGTGTTGCACGCTCCAAATCATTAAGCGCTCCGGTGGAAACATCACCGAAGGTTATGAACTCCGATGCCCTGCCGCCGAGAAGGGAAATCATTTGGTGCATCATTTGTTGCTTGGTAGTGATTTGGCGTTCCTCGGGTATATACCACGCTGCGCCCAAAGCCTGTCCGCGTGGCACTATGGTGACTTTTAACAACGGATTGGCAAACTCCAAAAGCCAACTTACCGATGCGTGTCCCGCCTCGTGATAAGCAATACGCTCTTTCTCCTTAGGTGATATTATCTTGCTCTTCTTTTCCAAACCGCCTATAATTCTGTCTACTGCATCAAGGAAATCTTGTTTGCCTATAAGGTTCTTGCTTCTGCGTGCAGCAATAAGGGCTGACTCGTTACAGATATTTGCAATGTCCGCTCCGGAAAAGCCCGGTGTCTGTTTGGCAAGAAATGTCGGATTAACCTCTTGCTCATTGAACTTAAGGTTTTTCATATGTACCTTGAAGATTTCTTCTCTGTCCTTAAGTTCAGGAAGTTCTACGTATATCTGTCTGTCGAAACGTCCTGCCCTAAGCAAGGCTTTGTCGAGTATATCGGCTCTGTTGGTCGCTGCGAGAATGATTACGCCTGCGTTTGTGCCGAAACCGTCCATCTCGGTAAGCAATTGGTTGAGAGTATTCTCCCTTTCGTCGTTGGCTCCGCTCATTATGTTCTTGCCCCTTGCACGTCCTATGGCGTCAATCTCATCTATAAAGATGATACAAGGTGCTTTGGCCTTAGCCGTGTTGAACAAATCCCTCACCCTTGATGCGCCTACACCGACGAACATCTCGGTAAAGTCACTTCCGCTCATGGAAAAGAAAGGTACTTTTGCTTCTCCCGCAACAGCCTTTGCAAGAAGCGTCTTTCCCGTTCCCGGAGGGCCTACAAGCAAAGCTCCTTTAGGTATCTTGCCTCCGAGTTTGGTGTACTTGCCGGGGTTTTTCAAGAAATCGACTATTTCCATTACCTCCACCTTAGCCTCTTTCAGACCTGCAACATCAGCAAAGGTTACTTGAGCATTTTTATCCTTGTCGTAGAGTTTTGCTTTTGACTTGCCGACAGAAAAAATGTTGCCTATGCCTCCTGATGAACCTCCTCTGGAAAAGCCTCTGAAAAGAAAAATCCAAAGAACTATAGTGACGATGCTGAAAAATATGATGCCGAAGTTTTCGGTGAAGAACTTACCTTTTTCTTCTGATTTGAAATCTATTACATTCGAACTGATGATTTTGGCTTTCTCCTCTTCGGAAAGATTTTTGCCTGTGGTGTCTCTTACCGTCCACTCGTCCTGTACTGTTTTCAGTTTATCCTTGAAGTCATTGAAATCAGCGAATTTATAAACGTAACTTGCGTTGAGTTTATCCAAAACGTCATTGTTGCGGTTGAATATGCCGCCGTCGTTACTGAACAAATCATTGTAAAGAGTGTCGGCATTGCGTATTGCTTCGGGTTTGATGAAAACTTCAGCGTATTCTTTATTAACTATCTTTATCTGAGCGTAATCACGGTTGAGTATCACCTTGTAAAGTTTCTCCCAACCTATTTCCTTACTTACATTGCTTTTACCCTTGTTGTCTCCGCCCGAAAAGAAAAGCCAGACAAGGATAATAACCATTAAAGCATAAATCCACGAAACATTGAATTTAGGTTTCTTATATTTGCCTTGACGGTTTGCATTTCCGCCGGCAGGATTTCTGTCATTCTGTCTCTGAGCCATACTTTTATTATTCTTGATTTTCATAATGAATTTGTTCAACGTCGTTCCACATACTCTCTATGCTGTAAAACTCCCTCGTCTCCTGCAAAAAGATGTGTATGATGACGTCAAAATAATCCAAAAGTATCCATTGGCAATTTTGTAAGCCCTCACGTTTATGGGGTTTTAGGTGTAAGGTCTTGTTAATCTCCTCTTCTATCTTCTCAGCCAAAGCATCGGCGTGCGAAGGTGAATTGGCGGTGCAGACAACGTAATAATCAAACAAAGAACCCTTAACTTTGTCAAAATCAATCAAAACAATGTCTTTACCTATCTTATCCTGTATTGCCGCAACCGCTGTTTCGGCCAATTTTTTTGCTTCCTGTCTGTCTTTCATCTTCAAAAAGTTTAGTCTGATTTTTGATTTGCAAATATAGTAATTTTTTCTTGTTGCAGTATTCTTTATTTATAAATTAAGGCAGAAAAATCTTCTTCTCTGAATATTTCGCCTGCCACCTGCAAAATATCGTCCGAAGTTATGGAGTCTATGTCAGAGAAAGTCTCTTCCATACTCTGAACCCTGCCGTAGTTAAGAAAGGATTTGCCCATGGCAAGCATCTCTTCCCTGTTGTAATCGTTCTGCACCGAGAGTTGCCCTTTGAGTTGCCGCTTGGCTCTTTGCAAGGCGGCAGGAGAAAGTTTCTTATCGGCAAAACGGCGTAACTGCTGCTTAATCAAGGCAATGGTTTTGTCAATATATTTTTCCTCCGTTCCGGCATAAACTTGGAATATCCCGTTATCGCTGTAGGCGTTGAAGGAAGACTCTATCAAGTAAGTAAAACCGTATTTCTCCCTTATGTTCATGTTTAAGGCTGAGTTCATGGCAGAAGAGCCAATGTTGTTGTTAAGCTAGGAGAAAGCCACTTTTTTTTCCGACTTGTAGTTATAAGCAGGTATGCCCAGCATTATATGACTCTGGTAAGTATCTCTGCGCATCTCCCTGTAGAGAGGCTTATATACGTAGTTCTCAGAGCGTTTGCGTTCGGTCTTTTTGGGTTTTACGCCTGCGAAATATTTTTCCGTCAGCCTCACCCAGCGTTCAAAATCAATATTGCCTACAGTGGAGATGACAATAAGGTCATTGGTCCAATTTCTGTCAATAAATCTTCTTATCTTCTCTGAGTTAAAGGAGTTTACGCTTTCTTTAGTACCGAGAATCATTCGTCCCAATCCCGTATCTCCGAAAACTTGGTTCTCAAATTCATCAAAGATAAGTTCCATAGGAGAATCCTCGTAAGAGTTTATTTCTTCTATGACGACGGATTTTTCTTTCTCAAGTTCCTTGTCGGGAAAGACCGAATTGAAAACAATATCCGCCAGCAGTTCAGTTGCTCTCGGATAGTAGTTACTCAGAAATGTACAAAAGACTGCCGTTTCCTCTTTGGTGGTAAAAGCATTGAGTTCTCCGCCTACGCCGTCTATTCTCGTGAGTATTTTGGCTGAGTTACGCTTTTGAGTACCCTTGAAGACGGAATGCTCAATAAAATGGGCAATACCGTTTTCCTCTCTCATCTCATCTCTGCTGCCTGCGTCAATGGTAATACCCAAATGGGCAACAGGGGAAGAGGTGTGTTTGTGTATCAGTCTTATTCCGTTGCTGAGGCTTACTTGTTGCATCCTTTGTTTAATCCCAAAGGCAGAAAAAGGAACTCCCAGTCCCTTTTCCGCCCTAAGTTATTCTTTTGTTTTATATTTATCTTGATATAATGGTATAAGAGCCTCCCATTTTGTTAATCATGCTCTGCATAAGGTCCGTTGCCTCTTTCATTGTCCGTCTTGACCCGTATGAAACATAGTAAACAGGATTGCCGTTCTTGATTTTGGACAACACATATCCGTCATAGCCCAAAGATTTTGCTTTTCTGGCTTGACCTTCCGCCTTTTGCCTTGTGTCATAAGTGCCTCCTATGACGTCAAAGCCCAATTTGGAGTAAGTCTGAACCAATACCGGAGAGTTGTCTTCCACAGGCTTAGGAGCGCTTTCCTGTTGCGGCTCATCTTTCTTAGGCTCTGCTTTCTTGTTTGCAGGTTGCACGGCTTTCTTAACAGGAGCGGCATTCACCGACTCGTGATTAAGTATCTCCTCTTGCAAAACTTCCGTAGGCGAAACCTCCGTAGGCTCATTCTCCTGCTGCTCGGAAGTGACGGTAAGCGTAGAAGCAGGTTTCTCTTTCTTAGGCTCACGCACAGGAATATAATAAGAAAGTTTATCCGTCAAAGGTTTCATGAACTTGATGTCTTTCAACAGTCCGAAATAATGACAACCCACCAAAGCACAACAAAGCAACAACAAAACTATCACTATCCAGAACAATATAAGCCAAAACTTCCTCTTCTTCTTGTTTTTCTTCTTCTTAGCCTCTTGGCCGTCGTCGTATTTGTTAAGAATATCCATAACCTCTTTTTGCAAATCGTCTATGGATTCTTCCTCATCTTGTTCAGCGTTTTGCTCCTCAGCGTCCGCCGTTATGCCGTTCTGCTCCTGTGTATTCTCCTCAGTCTGCTCGGTTGCGGTCTCTGATTGGGATTTATCTTCCTCTGCTACAGAATGAAAGTCCACATTGACACTCTCTTTCTCAGCAGTAATATCCACAGGTTTTTCAACATCGCTCTTAACCTCGGTTTCATTGTGCAAGGCTATTCTTTCCTCGGTCTGCTGCTCTGTTTCGTTTATCCTGTTGCTTTCGTCCAATGATTCAGAAGATGCTATCCTCTCAGCCATATCCTCATGCGCATTGGCGCTTTCATCTTCTGCATTATCAACAGGCGCAAAGTCAGAATTCATTTCTTCTTTTGCCTCATCATTAACGGATAAGCGCAGTTTGGCAGGGTCTGTTACGGTGTTGTTTTCGTAAGTCTTGACATTTTTTAACTCACCCAAAGCAAAACTGTCTTCCATTAGGTTAAGGTTTTCTTCCGCTTGGAAAAGATATTCGCCGAGATAAGCCTTTTTCATTGAGCCTAATTTATCCAATTTCACCGTTTCGCCTTTCTCCAATTTGCCGATGATGAAATCAGAATATTGTTTTATCCAAGTCTCCGCCGTCTGCAGGGAGATAAATTCATTTCTCGACATAAAGGAAATAAAATCCTTGTTGCCCGTACATTGTTTGTCAAAAACAACCTTGCGTTGCGGAGGAACTATTGTTCCCGTCATATCGTTTATCTGCGCAGAAGAAGTCTTCACCGAGAAAGTTCCCAAACCGGGAATTTCCGCACAATCATTATGTTTTAAAAATTCATATAAATTTTCTGCAACATTCATAATATATAACTATTGTATATTGTTTATTAATTTGATAACGTTCTCCAAATCCGCAGGAGTATCTACCCCTACAGAGTCAATATCAGTCTGTTTCACCATTATGTTGAAACCGTTCTCCAACCAAGCCAACTGTTCCAATTTCTCCGTCCTCTCCAATCGGCTTTCCTTTAAAAGACAAAGCTTTTTCAAGACATCAGACCTAAAAGCATAGATGCCTATGTGCTTGAAAGCCTCAGCATTAAAGCCTCCCGTCTGTCTGCCGTAAGGAATGGGCGAACGGGAAAAATACAATGCCTTTCCGTTTCGGGCAAAAACCGCCTTAACAACGTTAGTATCAACAAATTCTTCCTCTCTTTCTATCCTTTTTGCCAAGGTTACTATGTCAGTATTCTCATCAGAAAATCCCTCAAGCACCCTTTCCATCTGCTCTTTTTTTATCAAAGGCTCGTCACCCTGTATATTAACCGTTATGCCGTAGGTCTCCCCCCTTTGTTCCAATAACTCAAGGGCAGCCTTGCAACGTTGCGTTCCGCAGGAAAGTTCCGAAGATGTCATTAAAACCTCCGCACCGTAAGTTGAAGCGGCATCAAAAATCCTCTCATCGTCGGTCGCAATCACCGTTTTATCAAAAAGTTGCGAGCCTTCCACAGCCCTGTAAACCCAAACAATCATAGGCTCAGAGTTTATCAAAGCCAAAGGTTTGCCCTCAAAGCGTGAACTTCCGTATCTTGCAGGTATAACAGCCAACTTTCTCATTTCCAAGTGATTTTATCTATTTAAACAAACCGTTTATCTCGGCGTTAATCTTGTCGGTCACCACTCCGAGGTCTTCGGGTTTGTCCACTATGTTCAAATCGTCTACATTGATTATCAATTTCTTACCCTCGTATTTCTCTATCCATTCATCATAGCGTTTGTTCAGCGAGGTAATATAATCCAAACGTATGGACGATTCATACATTCTTCCCCTCTGATTTATCTGATTTACAAGCGTCGGGACTGATGCCTTAAGGTATATAAGCAAATCCGGAGAAGGCGTCAGCGAAACCATAAGGTTAAAAAGCGAAATATAAGTCTCATAATCCTTTAAGGATAACAGCCCCATAGAAAGCAAGTTAGGAGCAAAAACCTGTGCATCTTCAAAGAGTGTGCGGTCTTGGATTATGTTTTCGTTTTGCTTATGAAAATCAATGACTCTCGAAAACCTCTTGTAAAGAAAATAAATCTGAAGATTGAAAGCCCATCTCCTCATATCGGAATAAAAATCAGCAATATAGGGATTGTCTTCCAAAGGTTCGTACAATGGCGTCCAAGCAAAATGTTCGGCTAACATAGAGGTTAGTGTCGTCTTGCCGCTGCCTATATTTCCTGCTATTGCAACATACATTTTTCTTCCGTTTTTTATTAGAGTAGATTAATTCAACGTGCAAAGATACAAAAAAAATATTTAAAACTAAGATAATATTAATAAAAAAGTTACACCATAAACAAAAATCCCCTCAAAGCACTTTTCACATTGAAGATAAAGCCCCATAAAATTCCAAATATTTGTCACTCCATAAAATTCCCCTCCATAAACATCAACAAAGCAAAACAACAAAATTTTATTTTTCACTAAAAAAATTTATTTCACCATAATAAAACCTCCTTTCAGCAACACGTAACACCTTTTATAAAATTATTTAAAACTTGATTTCAAAAACACAAAACTTTATTTCAAGAATACAAAACTTTATTTCACAACAATAAAACTTGATTTCGCCATAATAAAACCTCGTTTCATCAACACGGAACACCTTTTATAAAATTATTTAAAACTTGATTTCAAGGACACAAAACTTTATTTCACAACAATAAAACTTTATTCCGCCACAATAAAACTTGATTTCGCCACAATAAAACTTCGTCTGAGCAACACCGAACACCGCCTATAAAATTATTTAAAACTTGATTTCAAGGACACAAAACTTTATTTCACTGCAATAAAACTTGATTTCGCCATAACAAAACTTCGTCTGAGCAACACGTAACATCTTTTATAAAATTATTTAAAACTTGATTTCAAAAACAATAATATAATGCGCTTAAAAAATTTTAGTATCTTTGCAAACAATTATGAAAGAGAAAAAGAAAGCATAGAAATATTTCCCGATAAATAATCAGAAAATAAAGCATCGGAAAGATACACAAGAGGATTTTTTTAGTAACTTTGCAAAATAAATTTAAAATTCATTAAAGAATGTTTACAGGAATAATAGAAAAGACTGCCAAAGTCGTAAAAATAGAGCAAGAGGGTACGAATTTTCACTTTACCCTTCAGTGTGAGATAGCCAAGGAACTACATATAGACCAGAGTTTTGCGCACGACGGCTGCTGCCTTACCGTAGTCAAACTCGACAAAGAGAAAAACGAGTACACCGTTACTGCCATGAAAGAGACCATGGACAGAACCAACCTTTCGACATGGCAATTGGGTTCTGAGGTTAATGTTGAGAGAAGCATGTTACAGGACGGCAGATTTGACGGTCACATAGTGCAGGGTCACGTAGACAACACCGCAACCTGCACCAAGGTTGTAGACGAGCAAGGTTCATGGCGTTACTACTTCACTTTCAACGACAAAGAGCATGTCCACGCAACGGTGGAAAAAGGAAGTATATGCGTAAACGGAGTATCGCTTACCGTGGTAGACAGCAACGAGAACGACTTTTCCGTTTCCATTATCCCTTACACTCAGCAATACACTAATTTTCACAACTTTAAGGTCGGAACTATAGTAAATATAGAGTTCGATGTCTTAGGAAAATACATAGAAAAACTGCTTAAACAATATCAAAAGTAGAAAGCACTTAAACCAAACGTTATCAAACAGATAGGACTTGCAAAAGAAGACAGGCTGCAAAGGTTGAAAGGCAAGTGCATATCAATGACAGCGCAACATAAAAGCACAAAAAAATAAGCCCTCAAGGACAATCCGTTCTTCAAGGGCTTTTCTTTTTAAAATATCTTTAAGTTCCGCCTCCCCAAAAACTTAATCCAACACAAAAATCAAAAGCATCAATAGAGCAAAATTTTATAATATAGTCTTTATCAATGATATACGCATACTATTATAAAGTATCAATAAAATAAATCTTTATAATATAGTCTTTTTCAAGAATATGATACTATCCAAAAAAGTGTGCAAAATTCAAGAGTATTTTAATTTTGCAAAAAATAAAAATATTTTCTGTGTCAATAAAAAAAAAAACAAGAACTTTTCAATAAAACTTTGCCCAAGAATGAAATACGATAATATTTTTTTTTAAATCTTTAAACATTATAATTTTTATGTATATCTTTGCAAAGAATATTTACCGATCGTACACACTTTTTAATATAGTATCAACAATAACTCATTGCGATGACAAGTAATACACAACGAGCCCAACTGCAGGCTCAAATATGGAAGATAGCCGACGAAGTACGCAACGGGCTTGATGGCTGGGACTTTAAGCAGTTTGTCCTTGGCACTTTGTTTTACCGCTTTATCAGTGAGAATTTCACAAACTATATCGAGGGCGGCGACGAAAGTGTTCATTATGCCGACATGCCCGACAGCGTCATTACCCCTGCGATAAAAGACGACGCCGTCAAAACCAAAGGCTTTTTCATATATCCAAGCCAAATATTCGTGAATGTGGCAAAAACAGCCACCGCCAACCCCAATCTCAATACAGACTTAAAGGCTATTTTCGACTCCATTGAAAGTTCGGCTACCGGCTATGATTCCGAAAAGAATATCAAGGGACTTTTTGCCGACTTCGACACCACAAGCACCCGTTTGGGCAATACGGTCGCGGACAAAAACAGCCGTTTGGCTGCCGTGATAAAAGGTGTCGGCGAATTAAACTTCGGCGCTTTTGAAGACAACCACATCGACCTGTTTGGCGATGCCTACGAATTTCTTATTCATAACTATGCCGCAAACGCCGGAAAGTCCGGCGGAGAATTCTTCACCCCGCAGTGTGTATCGAAACTCATAGCCCGCTTGGCAATACACGGGCAGAGCACCATCAATAAGATTTACGACCCTGCAGCAGGTTCGGGTTCTTTGCTGCTGCAGGCAAAAAAGCAATTAGACGAACACATCATCGAAGACGGCTTCTACGGTCAGGAAAAAAACCACACCACCTATAACCTTGCCCGTATGAACATGTTCCTGCATAACATAAACTACGACAAGTTCAACATTGCCTTGGGCGACACGCTGATGAACCCGCAGTTCATGCAAGAAAAGCCCTTCGACGCCATCGTCTCCAACCCTCCCTATGGGGTAAAGTGGAAAGGCTCTGACGACCAGACATTGATTCACGACAACCGTTTCGCCCCGGCAGGCGTGTTGGCCCCCAAGTCCAAGGCAGATTTTGCCTTTGTGCTTCATTCGTTGCACTACCTTTCCGGCAAGGGACGGGCAGCCATCGTCTGTTTTCCCACCATCTTCTCTCGCGGCGGAGCCGAGCAGAAGATTAGGAAATACTTAGTAGACAACAATTTTGTGGAGACAGTCATTGCATTAGCCCCCAATCTTTTTTACGGCACCGGCATAGCGGTGAATATATTGGTCTTGTCGAAGCACAAAGCAGACACAAAAACGCAGTTCATCAACGCCACAGGCACCGACTTTTTCAAGAAGGTAACCAAAAACAACGTCCTTGAAGAGGAACACATTGAAAAAATATTAAGCATCTTCGTCAGCAAGGAAACCGTTGAAAATATTGCAACCACTGTCGATAATTCTCAGATTGCCGAAAACGACTACAACCTTTCCGTAAACAGCTATGTGGAAGTGAAGGAGACGCGTAAGGAAAGCGATATCAAGGAGCTGAATGCACGCATTTGCAAGATAGTGGCACGTGAGAACGAGTTGAGAGCGGAGATTGACAAAATCATTGCAGAGCTGGAGGATTGAACGATGAAAAAGAAAGAATTGACCTATATTCCGCCGTTTACGGTTACCGACGAAATTACTACTCTGATAGTAGAAATCGGAGAAGCGATAGGATTGTTATCAATAGACACCAGTGTTCCTTCCGTAAAACTTCGTAAACAAAATCGCATAAAAACCATTCAGTCGTCGCTGGCGATAGAAAACAACTCGTTGTCGGTCGAACAGGTTACCGATATTATAGAAGGGAAGCGTGTCTTGGGGGCACCCAATGAAATAAAGGAGGTGAAAAACGCCATAGATGCCTATAATCTGCTGTTTGAGCTTAATCCTTATAAGGAGTCCGACCTGCTGAAAGCACACAAGCTTATGACATCAGAACTTGTTGCCGAGAGCGGAAAGTATCGGCATGGAGGTGTGGGTGTTTTTGATAATACAAGATGCATCCATCTGGCACCTCCCGCATCAAGAGTCCCGGAATTGATGCAAGACCTTTTCCTATGGACAAAACACAGCGATACTCATCTACTTATACGCAGTTGCGTCTTCCATTATGAGTTTGAATTCATCCATCCTTTTGCCGACGGCAACGGACGCATGGGGCGTTTATGGCAAACGCTGCTCTTGATGCAGTGGAAACCGATATTTGCATGGATTCCTGTAGAGACCATTGTAAAAGAAAACCAGCAGGAATATTACGATGCCATTGCCCGCAGTGACAAGGTGGGCAACAGCACAGCATTTATTACCTTTATGCTGGGCTGCATACTCGAAACCCTGAAGGATATTCAGAAAAGTAACCAAAAAAGTGTACCAAAAAGTAACCAAAAAATATTGTCTGCAATGGCGGAAAACAGTCAAGTCACAATAAAAGATTTGCAGCAGATAACAGGCTTGTCGGAAAGCGGCATTAAAAAAATTATTCGACAACTGAAACAAGCCGGCATCATCGAGCGCATTGGTGGCAATAAGGGCGGCTATTGGAACGTTATTTCAGAAACGGAGGAATAATGATGAGCAAACTACAAGAACTGATACAGCAATATTGCCCCGATGGTGTGGAGTATAAGAATGTTGGAGATGTATGCGATATTCACAAAGGAGTCCAATTCAATAAGTCTGATATGAAAGAGGTGGGCAGTTATCCAGTAATTAATGGTGGTATAAACCCATCTGGTTTTGCAGAAGTTTATAATGAAGATGAGAATACGATAACCATATCACAGGGAGGTTCATCTGCCGGATATGTTAATTTTTTGGAAAGTAAGTTTTGGTTGGGCGCACACTGTTTTGCATTAAAACCCAATAGTCTTGTAAGTAATAGATATCTCTTTCATTACATGAAGCAGAATGAATATACGCTACAACAATGTCAGTATGGTGCAGGTATTCCTGCACTGGCAAAGAGTACCATTTCTTCTCTTGAAATCCCCCTTCCTCCCCTACCTGTTCAAGAGGAGATAGTAAACATTCTCGACCGCTTCGCGGAATATGCAGCGGAGCTGCAAGCGGAGCTGCAAGCGGAGCTGCAAGCGAGAAAAGAACAATATGAATATTACAGAAACAAGCTCCTCGCCTTCGATAATATAGTGGGGGGGGTACAAATACAGTGGATGAAAATGTGTGAGATATTTGAAATACGAAATGGTTATACCCCCTCAAAATCTGTAAAAGAATATTGGGAAAACGGAACAATTCCTTGGTTTCGAATGGAGGACATTCGCCAAAACGGACGCATCTTATCCGACTCTATTCAGCATATTACAGATAAAGCAATAAAAGGTAGCGGCTTATTCCCTGCCAATTCGATTATTTTGGCAACTACCGCGACAATTGGCGAACACGCATTAATAATTGCTGATTCGCTAGCGAATCAGCAATTCACGAATCTTAAGATTCGTGAATCGCTGTCCAGCATTCTAAATATGAAGTTCTTTTTCTATTATATGTTTATTGTTGACGAATGGTGCAAGAGCAATACGAATGTATCGGGATTTGCTTCAGTTGATATGTCGAAATTTAAGAATCTAAAAATTCCTATCCCACCTATGGCCGAGCAAGAACGTATTGTTTCCATTCTGGATAGATTTGAGACATTGGTAAACGACCTCACACAAGGTCTGCCGGCAGAAATTGCCGCGGTGCGGGAACAATATGAGTATTATAGAAACAAGTTGCTGTCATTCCCCAAGTATAAACTAAGTGCTTGACAGGGGACTTTGTACCAATTAACAACAATATTGCAAAATGGCACAGTATTACACAATAGCGGAATCTAACAATTTTATAGTACTCGATGAGTACGACAAGTATAATCAAGTCTGTGAAGCACCTGCGGGTTACCAGACAGAAGCTTCGCTTGAACGGGAGTTTATCCGAGACCTCAGAGACCAAGGCTATGAATACTTGCCGGAGCTGAACACCCCTGAGGCTTTGCTCGAAAATGCAAGGTAGCAGTTGCAGTCGCTCAACAACGTTGTTTTCTCCGACGGGGAATGGAAAAGATATGTAGATGAGTATCTGGACAAGCCCGGCGACTCGCTCGTGGAAAAGACCCGAAAGATACAAGATGACTACATCTATGATTTTGTGTTCGACGACGGCCATATAAAGAACATTTACCTCGTAGACAAACAAAACATTGCAAGGAACAAGGTGCAGGTCATCTCACAATTCTCGCAAGAAGGCATACACGCCAACCGCTACGATGTAACAATATTGGTCAACGGGTTGCCCTTGGTTCAGGTGGAATTGAAAAAGCGAGGTGTCGCCATCCGTGAGGCGTTCAATCAAGTGCATCGTTATTCCAAGGAAAGTTTCAACACCGACCACTCGCTCTACAAATACCTCCAGCTTTTTGTCATCTCCAACGGCACCGACAGCCGCTATTTTGCCAATACGGTAAAGAGAAACAAAAACAGTTTCGACTTCACCATGAACTGGGCAAAGGCCGACAACTCGCTGATTAAGGACCTGAAAGATTTCACCTCCACATTTTTCCAAAAGAACACACTGTTGCAAGTGATTTTCACGTATTCGGTGTTCGACACCAACAATACGTTGCTCATCATGCGCCCCTATCAGATAGCTGCCACCGAGAGGATTCTATGGAAGATAAAAAGTTCCTATCAATCAAAACTGTGGAGCAAACCCGAAGGTGGCGGATATATATGGCATACCACAGGCTCGGGCAAGACCCTTACGAGCTTCAAGACCGCACGCTTAGCCACCCAACTGGATTTCATCGACAAGG
>JAFVAP010000054.1 GCA_017480455.1 Bacteroidales bacterium
CGGCTACCCTTGCGCTACCCTTGGGCTTCTTTTGCCTGTAGGGTGATGGCTAGCGGTGCAGACGTTCTCTATCTCTTCTTCGTATTACGTCGGCTAGTTGCCGACACGTATCTGCTATTTTCTATTGATTCCGCCTCAAAATCAAGATTTATTTATGATTCTATCGAAAAAACTTGTGTATATGCGATTTTTTGCGTATCTTTGCACCCGAAATGGGTGCATGTGACTCCTTTCCGCTCCGATCGTTGGTGATATAAGCGATTACATAAAAGGCGTTTATTAGCGCGTGTTTTGACGACTCTGAATCTGCAAATTCAACAACCTTGTTCCTGACAAGGAAAAAGGCTTTGCAGAGCCGAGAGTCGCAGGACAAGCAATAATTGCAGATCCTGCGCTTTTTGCGTATATACATCTTGAATATGGGAACACTTATTACAACGGCGGGCATCATCGCCATCTGTATGCTCAACTGGGCGAATGAAGAAAACGCACTTATCGTGTGCAGTATTATCGGTGCGATTCTTACTGTCCCGGGTGCTATTTTTGGTTTCTTTGCATCCGGGTTAGGCTTGTCGCTCAAAGTCTTGTTCTCATCTTCTATCAGTTCTTTACTTGACAATGCTTTTACGAGTGCGATTATATGGGCAATACGCTTTTTCTTGTTGCCTTTTATAGGAGCAGTCATTTATTTTGTAATAATGGCGTAAATTTATTTTTTGCACGAAAACTTTTGCGTACCTTTGCCGCATTTTTAACAAACATTCGAATATGAATGCATCTTTTAAAATAGATAGCGAGCTTCCAAAGGATACCCAACTTCCGTTGTCAAGGACTCAACGGCAAACTAACAGTGAAAAAGTAGAAATAACTCTTGGCTATCCTCATGAGACAAGCAAAGAGTAGATAGAACAGGTATGGTATAATTACATGCAACACAAAGATAGTGTTCATTTTAAAGATATGGGACACATTTGCTTTGAAAACTCGGAACTAATTGACAATAAACTTCTCTCTTATATAGAAAAAGTTATTACAATAGGAGATTGGGCGGGAAAATGTTGCTTAAGTAATACCAATGAGCATTATAATTGGAGATCAATTTTGGCACAACAAATACCTGTACGTTTTGTCACAAGAGATCAGATGCCGAAACCTATTTTTGACGGGGATTTTTCGATGGAAACTTTAGGCTGCTATTTTTCTCTTCATACAGATACTTCATATCCTCTTATTTTCGTATGTCCGGATACTATAAAAGAGACAGTTAATCATCTACCCGTATCCGAAGACATTCTTTACGCCATTGTTCTGATTCATGAATATGCGCATGCAGCAATGGATCCGACTAATGTGCTTTCTGAGGATGGACACTTCAAAAAGAAAGGTAAACAAGAGGAACTGCATGAAATGGAATTGTTTATTGAAGAGTCCCTTGCTAACATGCTTACGTTGCAGTATTTTGAGGTTGCAGGTGATGAAGACTTTGCACAGGTGATGACGTTTATGGAGAAACAACCCGATGCCTATAAATTTGGCATTGATCAATATAGATTAGGAACTGATTGGAGAGATTGGCGGAATGATAAGTCTGCTTTTCATTTTTTGTCGAAATGGGCAAACGTTATGAAAAAGTGCCCAATAATTGCATAATTTATTTTTTACCTCAAAAGTTTTTTGTACTTTTGTGGTCGATTTGAAAAAGGTATCAAAATAATATAAATATGACTACTAAAGAGTTTAACGACTTGCTCGCCAAAGCAGAGAGTGGGGATGTTGAAGCAATGAATGATGTTGCACGCACATATGGTTGGGACAAGCCGTTTGTAGATTTAGAGAAAGCATTTTACTGGTTTGAGAAATCAGCAAAATTGGGGCATGCAAATAGTATGTCAAACTTAGGCGGTTGGTGCTATTTATACGGCAATGGCGTAAAGAAAGATATTGCCAAAGCAGTCTATTGGCTTACTCAATCCGATATGGCGCAAAAGGGAACAACTGTTTGGCGAATGAACAGGTGGACAGAGATCTACGGAGCAATAGAAGGATATATAGATTATCGGAAAGCCATTCATTGGTTTCACCAAATTCTTGAGGTCGAGACAGACCCTCAATCCGGGCTTTATCACAAAACGGGTTGGAATGAACAATTGCTCACAAAAGTATTTGCGGCTCTTAAAGAAGGCTTGTCCGCTGCTAAAGTGCCGGCAACATTAAAAGATTGTTTATCTCAAACAGGTCGTACTAAAAGCCTTTTTGCTAAGCCTGTCTTCTTTTATTCATCTCAGGTAATAGAAGAGGCTAAAGCCATACAAAAATTGCTAAAAAAACGGGAAGAACGAATAAAACAGGAGAAATTGGAGAAAGAAAGGCAGGCTCTTATAAAGAAACAAGAGGAGGAAAGACAAGCACTCATAATAAAACAAGAAAAGGAAAGGCAGACTCTAATTAAGAAAATTGAAACTGATTATGAATATGGAAGCAGTCCTTTCACGGACGTAAAAGGTAACTATGACATTCCAGAAGGTACCACTCGTATTGGGAATGGGGTTTTTAACAAATGCGTTGGTTTAACATCCATAACTATCCCTAATAGCGTTTTGAGTATCGGAGATTATGCCTTTAGTGATTGCAATAAGTTGGAATCTTTGAAGATTCCAGATAGCGTAACATCTATTGGAAAAGATGCATTTACAGCTTGCAAATGGCTTAAGTCTGTTATCATTGGCAACAGCGTTACTAAGATTGGTAGTGGAGCTTTTCGTTATTGCTATGACTTAAAAGCAATAACTATACCTGATAGCGTGTTGTATATAGGAGGATCTGCGTTTCGAGATTGTTTTAGTCTAAAATCTGTTTCTCTTGGCAAAAATATATCTACTATTGCTGAATACACATTTAGAGAAAGTGACCTTTCCTCTATTGTCATTCCTGATAATGTAAAAACTATTGGAGAAGCTGCATTCTTAGAATGCAAAAGTCTATCATCTGTGGTAATAGGAAAAAATGTCACAAACATTGGAAGTCGCGCTTTTTGGAGCAGTAATTTGAAATCTGTAAAAATTCCTGATAGTGTCATAGAAATAGGGGAAACTGCATTTGCGGACTGTAGAGGATTAACAGATGTCATCATTGGTAATGGTTTGACAAC
>JAFVAP010000055.1 GCA_017480455.1 Bacteroidales bacterium
ATCAAGTCCCATAGGTGCAGTTCTTTCTTTTGACTGCACCTATGGAAAACTCTAATCGACAAATCTGTTTTCCCAATAAGGGAAAGCATCAGACAACTCACCCGAATAATAAAAGTCAAAACCTATAGCGCCAAAGGTGTAAACCTTTCCTCCCACCGTTATGTGAGAACCTCCGCATTCGGGATTGGGTTTAGGTTCGCTCTGTGAGAAACCTACATTGAAGAGTGTGAAAAGCACGTCGGGACGGTTGCTTATATCGTATCCTGCTTTTTTCCATTGATTGCGTGTCTGATGAATTATGCAACCCGTGTAGATATACGAATAAGTATGGTCGTGATAGTTCACCAAACGCTTTATTCTTACGGAATCATCAACATAACCGTTGTAATCCAAAATATGTTCGTATTTTTCACCCATATAATACGGCGAGTTCTTGTCCTTAAGATTGTGTTCCACCTGTGCGGCAGTAAAATCCTTTATTCCGTTTACGCCGAAGGAGAACTGGCTTTGAACACTCAGCACCTTAACAGGGCCTAAGTATTTCTTATACATTTCTCTCTTAGAATTGAAAAGTCGTATCTGTTCTCCGACTAAGCAACCCACTATCATACGTGGCTCAACGCCTGTTATCTTTGCTGCTTTGTTGATAGCGGCAGAGTCTTTTATTATCGATTCTTTCAAAGCCTGCCACTCCGGAGTGTTCATCCAAGTTATCACATTAAAATCATTGTCCCTCACAAAACTGTTTCCGAAGACCGAACGGCCTTTTTCCAAATAGGACTGATAGTTTGAGTTGTCTTTCAGATAGAGTTCGCAAGCCTTTATCATCTGTGAGAACTGCACATCGTTTTTTGAGTTTCTCAATCCGTCGATAATGAGTTTGGCATTGTGCGGATAGAGTTTGCCAAGTGCCACAAGCTTAAGGTAATCGTCTGCTCTGAAAACAAAATTCGCAGAATTGCCGTTCTGAGTCTCTTCTTGGCTGACCTTAGCCAAATATCTGGTGTTGCGGTCTACTAATCCGCGATTGTTAGTTAAGCCTAACTCATAGACAGCCCAAGCAGAAAATACTCCGAAACCAAAAAGCGCAAAGCCATACAAAAGAAGACGCCAAACAATTCTGACAGGCTTTTTGTTCATAAATTCTTTAAATTTCATCAGTGTTGTTATTTTTTGTTGTTTTTCTTTAATCTAGTTGAGGTTTTATTTAGAAAAAAAGTCTTAATCTTTTTTGTGAGGAAACATTTCTTCAAAATCCTCCAACGAAAGGGCATCTTGCAAGCAATAATCACCTATCTTAGTTCGGCAAAGCGACGAAAGATAAGCCCCCGAATTAAGTTCCAATCCGAAATCCCTTGCTACGGAGCGTATGTAAGTTCCTTTTGAGCAGGCTATTCTGAAAGCCGCCTCGGGCATATTTACTTCCGTAATATCAAAATCATAAATCTCAATATCCTTTTCTTTCATCTCGGGTTCCAAGCCTTGCTTTGCATAAGAGTAAGCCCTCTTTCCGTCTATTCTGAGTGCGGAATAGACAGGCGGAACTTGTTTTTGAGGTCCTATGAATGCTTTTGCCGTCTGTCTAAGCAAAGTTTCGTTGATATGAGATATAGGAAAGGTTTGATTTTCTGCGTGTTCCCTATCGTAACTCAAGGTTGTGGCACCCAGACGGAAAGTTCCCGTGTACTCTTTTCTCAATCCTTGAAATTCTTCTATCTTTTTGGTGTATTTTCCCACACAGATAATCAACAGACCCGTAGCAAGAGGGTCGAGAGTTCCTGCATGACCGATTTTAAACTTTTTTTCGGAGAAATGTTTTGTGAGTATGTACTTCATTTTCTTTACAACCTGAAACGAAGTCCACGTATAAGGCTTATTAATCAAAAAAAAGCCTCCCTCCTTTAAATCAAGCATAACGGCAAAATCTTTTTATACTGCAATATCTGCGCTTACCACTCCGCAAACAAAAAGAATTATCATAACAATTCCTGCAATGATGCGGTAGTAACCGAAGGCTTTGAAACCGTATTTGGTAAGAAAATTTATGAAAAACTTAATTGCAAGTATTGCAACTATGAATGCTACTATGTTTCCTACAAGAAGAATGCCCATATTGTTGAAAAGCAGTTCTCTTCCGCTGTCATCAAGCAAAAGTTTCAAAAGTTTATAACCGCTCGCTGCTGCCATTGTCGGAACGGCAAGAAAGAAGGAGAACTCAGCAGCAGTTTTGCGCGAAAGCTTTTGGCCCATACCGCCGACGATTGTTGCCATGGAGCGGGAGACTCCCGGTATCATCGCTATACATTGGCAAAGGCCTATCATGAAACTTTTTTTGTAGGTTATGGTTTGGTCTTCAGCAGGTTTGTTAAACCATTTGTCGGCAAAGAGCATAAATATGCCGCCAAGGACTAAAACAATGGCTATAACCAAAGGAGTTTCCAATAACTCATCTATATAATCCGAAAGAAGAAAACCGAAAACCGCAGCAGGGATAAAAGCAACCAATAACTTCCAATAAAATTCCCAACTCTGCAAAAAACGTTTCCAATAAATAACAAGAACGGACAGAATAGCGCCGAACTGAATGCAAACAGTGAACATTTTAACAAATTCGTCGCTTTTTACTCCCAAGATTGCTTGTGTAAGTATCATGTGTCCCGTAGAAGAAACGGGAAGAAACTCTGTTAATCCCTCTATTATGGAAATAATAATCGCTTGTATGGTATTCATTTTCTAAGTATGCTTAGTTTATTTCTCTTGAGTAAATTCTTTTTTCGGCGAAGTCTTTTTCATTATCGCATAAACCTCAACAACTAAGCCGCCGACAATAAGAATAGGCGCAATTACCAAACGGCGTGTGTTGAACAGAGCATAATTAAACGTGTCGCTGTCTTTTGCTCCTCCGCCTATCAAAAGTATGTATCCGAGCAACAACAATGCAACTCCGATTGCCATGTATATGTAATTCTCTTTTGTAAAAGCAAATTGAAACTCGGGTTTAGTCTCTTTGAAACCTTTTGAGGTCACTGTATTTTTCGTATTCATTGTTTAATTATATAGTTTGTAATTTTTCAAATTCATATTTCTGACAACGGCGAAGTAAGAGAAAATAAGGCTTAGAACTATTCCTAATACTATAATCCCGAATGCCGCAATGATGTAAACATTAGCAAAAGGTCTTAGGTCAGGATAGTTCAACACGCTGCATATCCACAACATTACGCCGGCAACCAAAACATCGGCAATGACGCCTCCGAATAAGCCCAACCATATTCCTTTGATTAAAAACGGTCTTCTTATGTACGATGCCTTTGCACCTATGAGTTGCATACTTCGTATCAAAAGTTTCTTGTTGCGGATTGTGAGTGTAATGGTGTGATTTATCAAAGTAACACAGATGAAAACCAAACACAAAAGAATGATTACCACCAAGTAACTTGCGTTGTAATAAACGGTGTTTATCTTGTTTATGATGTCGTCCCTGTAATCAACGCTCTCTACCTCGGGTTTTGCCTCTATGGTGCGGATAAACTGTTTTATCTGTTTGACTTTCATTGCCTGAGCCTTAAGATGAACTTCCAATGAGGGGTTATAAGGATTGTAGCCGCCCAAAACATCAAGATGTCCCTGTCCGAAGTCCTTATCCATCATGGCAGTTATCTCTTCAACGGAGTGATACTCAACATTTTTAACCGCAGGATTTTTTTCCGCCTCGGCTTTCAAACGCATGCAGTCCTCTAAAGAAATATCGGAGTTCATATAGACGGTAAAGGAAACGTTTTCCTTTATCTCGTTGCTCAAAATCCATATATGAAAAGAAAATAACGAAATAAAAGCCACCATAAATAAAACTAAAGCGATACTTAACGCCGTGGAAAAATTGGCTAAAAATAACCTGGTTTTAGGACTCTTGCTACGTTTCTTTTCACTCATTTTTTCTAAAACTTTATAAGTCAATTTAAAGTTGCAAAATTATAAAAATATTTCACACGTTCAAAACAAAACGGTATTTTTCTTCATTTTATGACAGATAAAAAGAAAAAGATTGCATTTTTTCTTCATTGCGAACAAATTTTTTGCAGTCTTTATTTTTATTAAAAGATAGATATTCTTTTCAAATCAAAGCAATGTTTTCACATAACCTCATCTAATCACAACATAAATCAAAGAAAGCAAAGAATAAAAAAAGGCTTTCTAATTTTTTAATCTTATTTTAATTAAAAAAAAGTTAGTTTAGTTGAAATAAAACTTCGTTTCGCTGAAATAAAACTTAGTTTTAATTTTTTAAAACTTGATTTCGTCGGACTGAAACTTGATTTCGCTGGACTGAAACTTCGTTTTAATTTTGCGTGATTTGATTTTATTAAGAAAATATTAAATCACAATGCAGGTAAACTTAGAGAGAGAAGAAACAAAAAAAACGGTTCATTTGACAAAGCAAAAGAACCGCCAAAAATAAAATTATTATGAAAAAATTATACAGTCATTACTTCTTTTTCTTTCTCTGCAACAATCTCGTCTATGCGCTTAATAAATTTATCTGTCTTGTCTTGAACATCTTTCTCAGCTTGTTTTATCTCGTCCTCTGTTGCAGGGTTTTCTTTGTTATCTTTTGTCTTCTTTATCTTTTCTATATAGTTTCTTCTGATATTTCTTATTGAAACCTTAGAATCTTCTGCCTCTTTCTTAACACTTTTCATTATATCCTTTCTTCTTTCTTCTGTCAAAGGAGGAAGAGTAATCCTAAGAAGGTCTGCTTCAACCTTAGGCGTGAAACCTAAATTTGAGTCTATGATAGCCTTATTGATAGGACCTATTGCCGATTTGTCCCATGGCTGAACGGTGATTTGGTTTGCCGCAGGGGTGTTTATGTTTCCTACCTGCTCAATAGGAGTCAGCGTTCCGTAGTAATCAACTTTCACTCCTTCCAACATCTGAGGCGTTGCTTTACCTGCTCTCAATTTCTTAAGGTCTTTTTCCAAGAAATCTACCGATGAACTCATCGAAGCAGCAGTTTCGTCCAAAAGGTTTTTGATTTGTGCATTCATATCGTGATATTTTTTATTCTAATTCAAAGTCCGTGCAAATTTACATATTTTTTTTATTTTACCAATCTTCTTTGCAAAATAATTACAAAACGGCTTATTTCCTCACAATGGCAAGTTATATTATTCCTTCTTGAATTAAATCGTGCAGATGCACTACTCCGAGGTATTTATTTCCCTCATCAACAACGAGTAATTGGGTTATTTGGTTTTCTCTCATCGTCTCAAGGGCTTTAACTGCAAAATCCTCCTTACGGATTGTTTTAGGAGAGGAAGTCATTATTTCTTTTGCGCTGACAGACAGAGGAACGGAAGTTTTCTGACGGTTGAGCATACGTCTCAAATCGCCGTCGGTTATTATTCCTTTTATGTTTTCATCTTCCACTACGGCACAACAGCCCAATCTTTTTGAACTTATCTCCATCAATACTTCGTTTAACGGTGCTGAAAGTCCGACCTGCGGTTTTTCATTATTAGGATAGATGTCCGAAACTTTAAGGTAAAGCCTTTTACCCAAACTTCCGCCGGGGTGATATTTAGCAAAATCCTCCTTGGAAAAGCCTCTCATCTTGAGCAAAACAACAGCCAAAGCGTCGCCTATTACAAGTTGGGCCGTGGTTGAGCAAGTAGGGGCAAGATTATTAGGGTCGGCTTCTTGGGAAACGTAACACGAAAGCACATAATCTGCACTCTTGGCAAGAACGGAAGATTTGTCTCCGACAATAGCAATAAGCGGACACTTGGTTGCCTTAATCAAAGGAACCAAAACTTTTATCTCGGGAGTGTTTCCGCTTTTGCTTATACATATAACTACGTCTTGTTCCCTTATCATACCCAAATCGCCGTGTATGGCTTCGGCTGCGTGCATAAAAATTGCAGGTGTTCCCGTGGAATTAAAGGTTGAGACTATCTTTGCACCGATATTGGCACTCTTTCCTATGCCTGTGACAACCACTCTCCCCTTTGAAGAAAATATTGTTCCGCATGCCTTTACAAAATCTTCGTCTACGTAGTTCACGAGTTCCGAAACAGCCTCTGCTTCTTGCTTTATTGTCTGCTTTGCAATATTTTTTATGCTAAATATTTCGTCCATATATTTTTTTTTATTAATTTTGTTTTCTCTTAAAGAAATCTTATGCCTTTGATGTTGAAAAAAACATTCGGCAAAAATACAAATTATTTGGATAAAGTAAATGAATGATAATATAAAAAAATATGACACGGCAGACTTACACTCAAAACTGAAAAGCATTTTCGGTTTCGATAAGTTCAAAGGCTATCAGGAAAACGTTATCAAAGATATTCTTAACGGGAAAGACGTTATGGTCATTATGCCTACAGGAGGCGGAAAAAGCCTTTGCTATCAACTTCCTGCTTTTATTATGGAAGGCACTGCCATAATAATATCTCCCTTGATTTCTTTGATGAAAAATCAAGTCGATGCTATGAGGGAAATGCTCAATGACAAGTCCGTCGCTCATTTTTTAAACTCCTCGCTCTCCAAACACGAAATAAACACGGTCAAAAAAGACATTCTGGCCGGCAAAACCAAGATGCTCTACGTTGCTCCCGAATCTCTGACCAAGCAGGAGAAAATTGATTTCTTTTCTTCGATAACTATTTCTTTTTATGCTATAGATGAGGCTCACTGTATTTCGGAATGGGGACACGATTTCAGACCCGAATACAGGAGAATAAGGGAAATAACCGACAACATAGGACAAAAAGTTCCTCTTGTGGCGCTTACCGCTACGGCAACTGAGAAAGTAAGACAGGATATAATAAAAAATCTTAACATTCCTGCGGCTGCCATTTACGTTGCTTCGTTTAACAGGCCTAACCTTTACTATGAGATACGTCCGAAGCCTACTGACGAAAAGGATGTAATAAAACAAATACTCAAATTCATAAAAGACAACCAACGCAAGAGCGGTATCATATACTGTCTCAGCAGAAAGAAGGTCGAAGAGGTCGCAGAAATTCTCAATCTCAACGGAGTAAAAGCCTTACCTTATCATGCAGGTTTGGATGCTCAAACAAGAGCACAGAACCAAGACAAATTTATTTTGGAGGAAATAGATGTTATAGTGGCAACTATTGCTTTCGGAATGGGGATAGATAAACCCGACGTACGCTATGTTATTCACTACGATATGCCACGAAGTTTGGAAGGCTATTATCAAGAAACCGGAAGAGCGGGAAGAGACGGCGGCGAGGGTAAGTGCATAGCCTTTTATTCGGAAAAAGATATAAACAAGTTAGAACGTTTTTTGGTAGACAAGACTGTGCCTGAGAGGGAAGTGGCAGCACAACTTATTGATGCTACTATTTCATATACCGAAAGTTCTGTTTGCAGAAGGATTAACTTGTTAAAGTATTTCGGTGAGGAATACCCGGAAGAGAACTGCAATAACTGTGATAATTGTCTTAATCCTAAAATCAAGGTAAACTCAAAGCAAGATATAATCTCGGTGATTGAACTTGTCTATGGAGTGAAACAAATGTTTAAGACCTCGCATCTTTTGGATGTGATAATGGGAAGAAAAACCACTGCCGTAAAAACATGTAAGCACGACAAATTAGAATGGTTCGGCATAGGGAAAGAAGACAATGAACTACACTGGAAAGCAGTCATCAGACAGTGTGTTATAGAGGGATTTCTGAAAAAAGACATTGAGAGTTACGGTATTCTTAAAATTCAGCAGGCAGGCTATAAATTTTTGAAGAGACCTTATGATATTACCGTACCTGAAGACCATGACTACAACGAATCTTCGGAAGAGGATTACACTGCCGTGTCTTCGGGCGGCGAAACTTCGGCCGTGGACAACGTTTTGTTCTCTATACTCAAGGATATACGCAATGATATAGCGCAAAAAGAAAAGTTACCGCCTTATGTTATCTTTGAA
>JAFVAP010000056.1 GCA_017480455.1 Bacteroidales bacterium
AAGGGAAAAGTACATATTGATTGTACAGTCTAAGCCTTTTCAAAGCGGATTGGATGTTACCTAATTTATTACAATCTCGTCTGTCCATATTTACCCTCCTATGATTCTGTTTGTTCATTGTCATTCGATGATGAGTCTTCTATCAATTCTTTTGCTTCAACCGCAATATCCTTTTCCATGACGTCCCTCGCTTGTTCTAAAGATTGATTAACTTCCTCCTCAGTTGCATTCGGATTTTCTTCCTTTACTGCATCTCTTATGTCTTGCTCCAAAAACTCACCCGGCATTTTGTCAGATTTAACCATTTCTTCAATCATGTCGTGTTCATCATCAATATCTTGACACTTTTCTTGGATTAGTTTCTTCTGTTCTTCTGACTCTACTTGAGAAATCAGTGCTTCGTCAAGTTCTTTGCCTGTCTTCCCTCTCACTGCGTTGTACAATGATTTGAAGTGGACAATTAAACTCTCTTGAATTTCTTTGAAATTTATCATATCGTTTAAATTTATATAAAATAATATTAATTTTTGTTATCTAATTTTATCACATTTAATCTATGCAATTTTAGTGTTCAAGCACCCGAATCATCATTAAGCATCTAAATGTTTGTAATAATTCAGTGCGTTATAAATCTAATTCTTCAAAAATATCATCATCAATCAAATCAATGCCGCCATCGTAATCAATGTCTCCCGATAACTCTGTATCATCAATATCAATTTCGTCAGAAAGAATATCATCAATGATGTAATCGTAAGACTCATTACTTATATAGGTCCTAAAATAAGATAGGTCAGAGTCTTCAATGTCATTCGTAAATGCGAATTTATCTCTGAAATCACCATAAGACATAGAACCGACATAAGGCAAATGTTGTATTCCTTCCCCTATATTATCGAAAATATGCGGCTCCGGTTCATTAGTTGTAACCATAAAAAAGTTTGAGTCTTCGGCCGCATCTACAAATTGCGAAAGAGAGTATTCTTTGCATAAATCTCCTGTACCCGGGTCTGTAATTATAACTTTTATATTTTTAGGGTCTTCAGTATTAATACCGCTGACAATTAAAGCATGATCTGCCCGTGGCCCGAGTATTCGGTCTTCAAACTTCTCATATAATCCATAACGCCACAACTCACCTGAATCAACACCCATAATAACATCGTGTCCTTGTGCAAGTTCATTGATAACATTAAAAATATTACCATTTACATATTGATTTACACCAACTCCATGTAGTTCTAAAAGTCTTCCCACATCATTCATCGATGTTCCTTGCCCCGGAGAATACCAACCATGTGAATAGGCTTCGGTTCGCAATTGGTCTTCAGAGACATATATTCCGAATTTCTCCAATACAAGTTGCTGCGATTTGATTGCACAAGTGTCGCTGTATTTCTGCTTAACATAGTCTGAAACTATATTCTTCGCTTGTTCCCCATACCGTGTCATTGCTTCATTCATAGCATCTAATATTATAATGTCTGCATTCAATAAATCATTGCTTAAATCATCATCTGCACCCAAGCAAGATATTAATACTCTGACATAATCTATAATTTTATCGTGTCTCTCTCCATAAGAGAGAGTTCTCGAACGCAAAGTTATGAAAATAAATCAAATCTTAGTTTATTTCAATGAAGAAAAACATAATTTCTGTAATGATTTTTCATAAGATACTTGAAAAACTTGTGAGTTGAGATATAAAAAGCCTTAATTTAAAGGATTTTATGAAATTTATATTCTCTCTTATGGAGAGAGATACATAATTTTGGACAGTATCTCAGAAAACGCAAAGATTGGTATAACAACTATGATAAACGAAAACAACAGACTTTCTTTAATATAATAAGGTATTGTTCCGAGGTAACCTGACAACAGAGTTAAGTTTCATCGCAGTATCATTCAGAAACAACAAAAAAAGGAGAGTATTATTCTACTCTCCTTTTTTTGTTTAAAAACTATATTTTATCAAAATCTGAAAGCAAGTTTAAAGTATGAAGTGTTTTCCAAAATTCTGCCTGCGTCATACTTATCAGTCATTTTGTTGTTCCAAGGAATTTTGCAGTAATATCCTAAAATAAATCTATATAACCTAATATCAAGACCCCATTGAAATCCCCATTCATAGCGTTTGAAATCATCAAAGTTCAATTTCTTTCCGCCTAATTTACCGTTCAAAATATAGTCATAGTATCCGCCTGCATAAATATCAAGACCTATGCTTGGTCTTCCTCCTGTTGTAAGGGCTAAAGAGAGCGGCAGTGACAAAACACTTGAAGAAAAAATGCCGTCGTGTCTCTTTGCTTTCACGTATTCATAGTTTGCATCCATTCTTAACGCCCAAGCGGAAGAAAACTGCCAACGGTAGAATATTCCTGCGGAGAAAGCGTTGTCTTTTTTGCCTGTCATATTCCCTTCCTCGTAGTAGTGCGAGTTATCACCCAAAGGCATAATATTTATTCCGAAATAACTTTTGTGTTTATATTTGTTCGTAAAACCATTATAAAGTCCGCTCAACTCATCTTCAAAAGCAGGCTTGTCTTCAAGTTCCTCTATCTCAAATTCAGAATTAGCAACACCTTTTATCACAGTAAAAATTTGATTGTTAAGAAGGTTCATCATTTCATAGTCAATCGAGTCTGCACAATCGTAGTATACGTCAGCCGATATAGGACCTGATATATACGAAAAAGGTATTGCAGATTCTTCTCCTGAATAATAGGATATTAAAGAATGTATACTCAAATCATTAATTGTAAGAGGGGTAACTATCTGAGAAATCTTTTTTATTCTCTGCGTAAGATTATATCTTATATTATTATAATCTTCATCATAGTTACCTAAAGTATCTTTACGTTGAAGTCCAAATTCGTACAAATCAAAACCTGCCTCTATGTTCTTGTATTCAGATGAAAGATATTTTGCATAAGGGCGGGTATTTTCATCATCGGTAAACAGAACTATAACACCTCTTTTCAAATTGCTTCTTTCTGCAAAAAACATTTTTGCCAATTCCATTGCCACTGCAGTACCCGAGGCATTGTCGTTAGCTGAATAGCCTATCAGCTCGTGACCTTGAAGAGTATCAACGCCATATCCCGTATACTTTGCCGTAATGACAACATAAGCATCCTTTTTATCCGTTGCATTGCTTTCTATAACAGTGTAGAGAGCATGGCATGTGTCCTCATTATCATCTACTACGTAAAAATTGCTGAACAGAGAGTCTTTGCTAAGATAAAAATCCTTGCACTGCAAACCGGATTTCTGCAAATCTTCTTCGATATACTGCAAAGCCTTTTCTGCCATTTCTGTATGTGCTTGACGACCCTTCATCTCTTTTGATGCAAGAAAAGAGACATGTTTTTTCAAAATATCTTCCTTCTGTGCATTTGCCTGCAAAAGGGTAAAAAGTGCAAGCAAAATAAGTAAATTTTTAAATTTCATTCTCATTGTCTTATTTTTTATTATTGTTATTTTTGTTTTCCTCTACTATTTTGTTCAACTCCTTTAAGGATAAATGCTTTGTAGGGTCATATATTTTATACGGAATATCGGGAACAACACCTCTGTTTTTGTCTTTTCCCACAAAACGTCCGAACATTGACGACATAGAAACCATAAACTTGGATTTAGGAAGAGTGAGCGTCATAGGGTCAGCATAAAAAGCCTTTATCTCACCCTCTTCTCCGATAATTGTACAATTCTTTGTATAATACTGCATAAGGGAAGCATAAATTGCCGCAGCGGAATATGAATTGCGTGATTGGACAACAAAAATTTCTCCGCTGAATTTAGGTTTGGAATTTTCAGCATAGAAAGTGTATTTTCTCTGAGTATAATCGCCTAATTCCCCGTTTCTAATCAAAAAATCAAACCTTTGTTTATCTCTCTCCTTACTTGCTTTGGATGTCCATGTTCCTGCATATATCTGCCCTGTTTTTTCAATAAAAAATCCTGCTAAATAACCTGTCAAATTCACTAAGCCTCCGCTGTTGGATGTTATATCGATATAAAGCCGTTGAACTTTCTTTTCGTTCAACTTCTTTATATATGAAGATATACTGTCCCTAAAATCCGATATGCTTTTGGGGTAAAAAGTATTCACTGTCATAAGAGCCGAAGACGAAACGGTATCTATCTCCAAGGCTGTTCCCGTATTGTTTTTGTTTTTCTTTGAAGCTGACTTACTTTTTTTCTCTCTGCACAAATAAGAAGTCGTTTCCTTTCCTGTAGAAGAAATATACGTGTAAGCAATACTGTCTTCCACAAAGTTATATTTACAATAACTTCTCAGCATATTCAAAAAAGTAGGATTATACATAGGTTCAACCTTGCTCTCCCTTTCAAAAAATATCCGCTCTATTTCTTTCGGGGTATTGCCTCCGACAGACAACAAACGGCACTCTTCTTTGTTTTCATTGATTACATAAACCGTATCTCCCTTTTGTGAAAAAATAGGATAGTTCATTGCCCTCTGTATCTTCTTATAAGCTTTCTTAGAGGGATGTATGCTTGTGTGCAAATCTAAATAAGAATTCAATTCAGATATTTTAAAATAAAAATCTTTCTTAGTCAAGGGTTGGGTTATGGAAGTTTTTAAACTGTCAATTTTTTCTTTCCATTCATCTTGGGAAAGTATGATAAAAGGATAAGGATGTGTCGAAAGCAACTTTTCATAAAAAAAATCTATATCGGCCTGCATATCTTCCACTTTCATCATCTTTTTACCTTCTTGTGCAAAGGAAAAAAAAGAAAAAAGAATACAGGTAAAGAGAAAAAATATTTTTTGCTTCATTGTCGTCGTTTTGTTATTTTACAATCTTATTTTTTCTAACGCAATAAAATAACATTTATTGCAAGAAAAAGATATATTTAAAAGGGTATATAAATTATTTTGAAAGTTGAAGAAAAATACTTAATTTTGCAGTTCTCTATTTTGAAAGCAAAAAAGAAAATATAAAACACATACTGGTATCAAATGAACACGAGTAAATTAGGAATTGATTTTGAAAAAGTCGCTTACGGAAAAAGACTTGCAAAAAAGATTTCCGACGAGGTGGAAAACTTTGCCAAGGATTATTCTACAGTGACTTGCGAGAGGACTATTTGCCGTCTATTGGGTATTGACGGAGTTGATGAGAACGATGTGCCGTTACCGAACGTTGTGGTTGATTTTGTCAAGGAAAAGGGCAGATTAAACGACGGTATAATGTACATAATGGGCAATGCAGTTGCACAACTGAAGAAAACTCCTAACGAAATAGCCGAACAGATAGCACAGGGAAAGTTGGATATTACGACCCTGCCTTCGGTTGATGAGAAACAGGCAAGGGAAAGTTTGCAACCATACATTGATGCCTCGCTCAAAAGAATTATTGACAGAAGAAGAAAAAGAGAAAACTACATTGAGACTATAGGAGAGGGCGAAAAACCATATCTATATATCATAGTGGCAACGGGAAATATCTACGAGGTCGTGATACAGGCTCAAGCCGGTGCAAGACAAGGCGCAGATATAATCGCCGTTATAAGAACCACGGGACAATCTCTTTTGGACTATGTCCCTTACGGAGCAACTACGGAAGGATTCGGAGGAACTTTTGCAACGCAGGAAAACTTCCGCATAATGCGTAAAGCATTAGATGAAGTCGGTGAGGAAGTCGGAAGATATATCCGCCTTTGTAATTATTGCTCTGGTCTTTGTATGCCGGAGATTGCGGTAATGGGTGCTTTGGAAGGCTTAGATGTCATGCTTAACGACGCTTTGTACGGTATCTTGTTCAGAGATATAAATATGAAACGTACTCTTATCGACCAATTCTTTTCACGTATAATTAACGGTTTTGCAGGTATAATCATAAACACAGGAGAGGACAACTACCTTACAACGGCAGATGCTTTCGATGAAGCACATACAGTTTTGGCTTCTGATTTCATCAACGAGCAACTTGCTTTCGCCGCAGGAATGCCGGAAGAACAGATGGGATTAGGTCATGCCTTTGAAATGGACCCTCAACTTAAAAACGGATTTCTTTATGAACTTGCCCAAGCTCAGCTTATCCGTGAAATATTCCCTAAAGCCCCTATCAAATATATGCCTCCTACAAAGTTTATGACAGGAAACATATTCAGAGGTCAAATTCAAGATGCTTTGTTTAACGAGATTGGTATAATGACACATCAAGGTCTGCAGTTATTGGGAATGATGACTGAGGCTATACATACTCCTTTTATGTCAGATAGATACGTTTCCATAGAGAATGCAAGGTATATCTTCAACAATATGCACGATTTGGGCGATGATATAGAGTTTAAGAAAGACGGTATCATGCAAACACGTGCTAAAAAAGTGTTAGACGATGCTGTAAACCTTTTGGAGAGAATGCAGAGTGAGGGATTGTTCTCTGCTTTAGAGAAAGGTATATTCGGAGATGTAAAACGTCCGAGAGACGGAGGAAAAGGATTACAAGGAGTATTCGAAAAGAGCGAACACTACTACAATCCGTTTATTGATTTAATGAAAGGAAAAGGAGGAAAAGAATAATGAGTGCAGGATTATATTCAATGGAGGCCAAAGATTTTGACACCAATCTTGACCTTACAAAAGTTAAGCCTTACGGCGACACAATGAACGACGGCAAAACTCAACTTAGTTTCACACTTCCTGTTCCTGCAGGAGACGAAGGAGTAGAGGCTGCAAAACAACTTTTAAAGAAGATGGGGTTTGAAAATCCGATGGTCGTGTTTTATAAAGAACTTACCGAGGGATTTACTTTCTTCAACTGCTATGGCTCTTGTACGCACACGGTTGATTATACCGTAATCCACGTTCCTAAAGTTGAGAGCAACGTTATGGATATGCACGAAAACGATCAATACATCAAAGACCATATAGGAAGAAAAATTGTCGTTGTAGGTGCTTCTACGGGAACGGATGCCCACACCGTAGGTATAGATGCTATAATGAATATGAAAGGTTATGCAGGCCATTACGGATTGGAACGTTACGAAATGATAGAGGCTTTGAACATGGGTTCACAAGTTCCGAATGAAGAATTTATAGCAAAGGCGATAGAAATGAAAGCCGATGCCCTTTTAGTTTCACAAACGGTTACTCAAAAGGATGTTCATATCAAAAACTTGACTGAATTGGTTGAGATGCTGGAAGCCGAAGGTCTGAGAGACAAAGTAATACTTTGTTGCGGAGGAGCAAGAATTACCCACGAATTAGCAAAAGAATTGGGCTACGATGCAGGTTTCGGAGCAAATACTTATGCTGATGACGTCGCATCTTTCATTTCTGAGGAATTAGCAAGAAGAATGGGTAAATAAAAACTTTCTTTACGAGGCTCAGAACTAAAAAAGAGGAAATATTCTCAGTCGGGAATACTTCCTCTTTTGTTTTATAAATAACTCAGCAAAGACAGTTTCCTCTAAATATTCCCAAAAAAAATGTGCAAAATTATTTATTAATAAAACATTAAAATCAAGTTTCCATAGAATAAAAGCCTGTTTCACAAACCTAACTTCAAACATTACAAAACTAAAATGAAGACTAAAAAAACTGAAACTTGATTTCAGCACAGCGAAACTTGATTTTACGTTCACGAAACGAAGAAAGAATTTTCTGAAACTTCGTTTTATTTTTCTGAAATAAAGTTTTAATTATGTGAGATTTTAACAAAGTCAAATGGGATTACAGATTATTCCCTACAATACATTGAAATAATAACATCTGTATATAAAAATAATTTCGTAAATTTGCACAAATCAAAAATAGTTTTGATTTTGATTAAAGACGTTACAACTTATATTTTATTTATCTGAACTTCGGAAACTCAGAGTAAACGCACTTAAAAATGTAGAGTTGGTAAACGTTTGCAGTGTTTAACTGTGAACTTTACTTGTTTGAGTGCATAGGTATTCCGAAGACCTCAGATAAACAAATAAGCAAAAGTTTCACAGTCTTTTTTATAAATTAAAAATAGATGAAAGACACTGTGCATATAGGACAAATAATTAAGGCAGAACTAAGACGGCAAGGCAGGAGGAGTGGAAAAAGACTTCTCCGGAACAAAAATAGTTTTGCCTCACAAAAGTGACGTCGCAACAATTAACACAAACTTTAAAGAAATCACTAAAGTAGAAGTAACAAATCTTAGCGGTAGAAAATGCGGACAATAAGTTTGTTAATAAAGTTACATTTCAATGGGTTGTAACTCTATGGTTGCAATCCGTTTTGTCTTTATATGTTTGATACTTTGCAAAAATATCTATCTGTCTTACACACTTTTTAACACAATATCAGCGTTATTTAGTATTATTAATAAAATAGTCAAAGTATGAAAAAGGCAGTTTTAGTCACATTGTGCGTTTTAGTATCACTACTTATACCCGGATTTATACAATCTCCACTAAATTTCTTATTCAGAGATTTGTTTAATCCGCCGGAATGTAAAATTCTTCTGCCATATCTGCGTGTAATTAGTACTATATTATGTTTTGCTATTACCTATGGAATCGGATATTATCTACTATATAAGTCAAAATCTAAAAGATGGCTGTTTATTTTGCACGCCGTACTTACCTTTTTGTGGTGTGGTTTTATAGCTTTTGGTATATGGTTATTGTTGTAAACCAATAGAGGCCGGATATGTGTTCTGTAGGAGTTGTAGTAAGACTGTCTGTATCCGTAACTGCCATTAGCATGTATAAAGCATAGCATTGTTTAGTGCCGTCTGTTTGTCCATAGACACTAAACGGCATGAATTCTGACAATCTTTTTTCATTGGTTGCTATTAACTTGAGCAACACCCAACTGTTTCCTTTTTCTCCGTCTCTGAATGCGGGCATCACGTCTGGCCTTTCTGGTCAAACGCCTGCGATATGCAAAAAATGTTGTAGTAAAATATAGGGCAACTTGAACCCAAAGTCCGAAATGCTCTTGGCTTATCTCAAAAAGAGAAGCTCCCATAGTATTCATTCTTATATAACCATTGGCTGCAAGAGTTGAAGGAAAAGCATAGGAAAACATTCTCCAAAAATCGGGCATCGCTTCACGCGGCCATGAAAAGCCACTGAGAAGAAGTATCGGTATTGACATAAAGATATAGACCGGTATTGCATTCTCTCTGTGATAGAAAAACGTGGAAATAGTCATTCCTAAAAAAATACTTGCAAAAATAAAAGGCAAAATAAACCAAAGCAATTCTAAAGGAGAATGCATAAGTTGAGGAATATTAAAGATGTGGGGAATGATAATCAAAACATATATTGTAATCGGAATATAAGTTATAAAAACAGCTAAAGCACGACCGAAAATAACTCGGAAGAGTCCTTGATAATGCACGTTATTCGGTGTAAGTTCCCTCCACTTACTTCGTTCCGTTGTTTTACCTGCTATCATACCTATTCCCATCATTATTGTCTGCTGAATAAGTATAATAAGTACAATCGGAACAATAAAAGAAGGATAGCCCCCGGGATTATAAAGTACCTGCTCTTGCGGAATAAATTTTCTCACGGAGCGTACTGCATCATCATAAGTAGCACCCTTAGCAATCAATCCTTTCGCCTCTATCTCATAACCCATAGTCCTGCTCACATAAGAAGTAGCTACGGAAAGATTTCTGTACCAAAAAAAGGAGGAAACATCATTAAAAACATTTATATGTGTCTGTCTGCCTGTATTTATATCTTTTGAGAAAGAACGCGGTATGTTTATTATCCCATGAACTTTGCCATGTTTTTGTAAATCTTTTGCTTCCTGCATTGAAGAACATTCATACAAAACATTGACCTCAGGAGTTGCATCTATCATTCTGATGTATTTACGACTCAAGGAAGAATGTGAATTATCCACGACAGCAATAGGAGACTCCCGCAAAAGCTCATCATGGTAGATAAAGCAGACAACCAAAGGATAAACCAAAGTAGCAACAGCAAAAATGATAATTACTCCTGCATCAGTGAAGATATTGTACAACTCTTTGCGGATAATATAAAACATATCCAGCCACGCCATACGGTTTTCTTCTAAGGCATCTTTTATCTTGTTGAAATTCAAATTATCTTTCATTGTATTATACTCCCAAGTGTTGTAGAATGTTTTTTAAGATAAAGATTAATCTCTTTCATAATCAAGTTTTATAGCAACGGATTTCAACCTCTTTACAACAATGAAAGGAGCAAGCCAAAACATCATCAAGCAGGCAAACGGCAAAAGCGTTTCCAAAAACGAAAGACCGTTAATCTGAACATTGCAATAAAGTTGATAATACTGGCGCAGAGGATAGAGGTATGAGTATGGCTTAACTGCCGAAAGCATTGCAAAATTAGGATAGGTAAATCCTGAAAGTGTGAAGCCCATAACACCGTAAAATGCGGTAATACTTAAAGCCGTTCTCATTGAAGGCAGAATTCCTATAAGCAATATCCCCATTGCTTGATATGAAACTACGGTAAACATAGCACCAAGATACATTATAGCAGGATTACCTTCAT
>JAFVAP010000004.1 GCA_017480455.1 Bacteroidales bacterium
AGCCTGCTTTTGGTATTTTTGTAGTAAGGTATTCTGTGCATAAACCAAAGATTGGCAGATGACCAAAGACAATAACAGATATATGGATTTTGCTCTCATGGTGCTATGTTATTTATTCAAAAAAATTATTCTTTAATTCCTTTTCAGCATTCTTTTTCTCCTTATTGCATCTCCAAATATATTGAAGAACGGGAACAACAAACATTGTCATGGTTTGCAGAAGCATTCCTCCGAAAGTAGGTATGGCCATAGGAATCATTATATCTGCTCCCTTGCCTGTTGAAGTCAGTACAGGCAAAAGGGCTATGAGCGTCGTGGCAGTAGTCATGGCTGCAGGGCGTACACGTTTCCTGCCTGCCTTTACAACAGCTTCGGTTATCTCTTTGCGTGTTACGGGTTTATCTGTTTCAAATGTTTGATGGATATAAGTTCCCATAAGTACGCCGTCGTCTGTCGCTATTCCGAAAAGAGCAATAAATCCGACCCAAACAGCAACGCTCATGTTGATTGTATGTATTTGGAAAACATCTCTTAGATTTGCTCCGAAGACAGAAAAATTCAAGAACCATTCTTGACCGTAAAGCCAAATCAAAATAAAGCCTCCTGCAAAGGCAACGAAAACTCCGGAGAAGTGAATGAAACTTGCCGTCCATGTTTTGAATTGAAAATAAAGTGTAAGCAGGATAAGAAGTAATGCAACGGGGATAACGAGCATCAACCTTTTGTTTGCTCTGTCCTGTTGTTCGTAATTGCCTGCAAATTTGTAATTAACGTTTTTAGGTAATTTGATTTCGCCGCTCTTAACCTTGGAATCAATGATTTTTTTTGCCTCATTGACAACATCTGTTTCGGCAATATTGCCCTGTTTGTCAAAAAGAACGTAACCGATAAGGAAAGTATTTTCCGAACTTATCATTTGGGCGCCGCGTTTGTAGTCAATCTTTGCAATGTAAGAAAGAGGTATCTGGCTGCCTTCTGCTGTAGGTATGAGAATGTTTGACATCTCTTCGGGATTGTCGCGCAATTCTCTTGCATAGCGGGCTCTTATACTGTAGCGTTCCCGTCCTTCAACGCTTTTTGTAAGTTCCATTCCGCCCAAAGCAACGGATACTATCTCCTGTGCATCATCTATGGTTATGCCGTAGCGTGCCATTTCGCTGCGTAGAAATTCTATCTCAATGTAAGGAGCACCCGTAAGTCTGTCATAAAAAACCGAAGGAGCGTTTATGGATTTTATTTTCTTTAATTCACGTTCCAAAACTATACCTGCTTTTTCTATGCTGTCAATATCCGCTCCCGTGATTTTTAATCCCATAGGTGAGCGCATACCTGTTGAAAGCATAACTATACGTGTTGAGATAGGCTGGAGTTTAGGCGAAGTCGTTACCCCGGGAATTTTACTTACATCAAGTATTGCTTGCCAAATATCTTCTTTGTTTTTGATATGTTTTCTCCATTGGCGGAAATATTCTCCGTTTTTGCTCTCAATGAGTGAGTCTTTCGGTATGATACGGAACTCTTTTTCTGCATCGTAGATTTTTCCGTTGGTCAGAAGGAATTTATGCTTGCCTTTGGTCTTAAATTTCGCTCTCTTGCCGTTGTCTCCCAGCATATACTCGGGCAGATAGTTGATAGTAATTTCATACATCTGCACAGGAGCGCAGTCCAAAGCCGATTCCGCTCTTCCCCATTTTCCTATAGCGGTCTCTATTTCAGGAATGCTCTTAAGTCTTTTATCCAAAAGAGCCGTATTTTTTATGTTTTCCTCAACTCCTGTCGTAGGCATACTTGTCGGCATCAGCATATAAGCCCCCTCATCTAAAGAAGGCATAAACTCAGAACCAAGATTTCGTAATATGAAAAATGCACAGACTACGGTAAGACAAGGAATGAGAAGAAATTTACCTTTATTCCTAAGACACCAACGCAGAATTCTTTCGTAGTATATAACCAAGAGCCAAAGGAGAGTAAGAATTGCTGCTATGATAAGGGCAACGAAGATGAGGTTTACGCTAACGCCTTTGTCAGCACCGAGAGGCAGCCACTCCTTGGCTAAAAACCAAACGGCAACAATGCTTATCAGACCTATGAGAGTGTGTTTAGGTATTTTGAATTTTGAATTTATTTTCTCTTTGAGATACAATAGTTTTGCGGCTGCTTTTCCTGTAAGACGCAAAGAAAATATCCAATATGCCAAGGTAGGCAACAGAAGAATGCCAAGAAGAAATGCAGAGATGAGAGCAAAAGTCTTGGTAAGGGCTAAAGGATGAAACATCTTGCCTTCTTGTGCCTGCATGGCAAAAACAGGAAGGAAACTTATAACCGTTGTTATCATGGCAGTAGTAATAGCGGGCGCAACCTCACAAACAGCATCGGAGATAAGATTTTCTAAATCCTTTCCTTTGGGATTGTCTTTCCGTCTTTCCAATCTTCGGACCGTATTCTCCATAAAAACAACGCCGATAACAACCATTATTCCTATTGCTATGGCTATTCCTGACAGAGCGACTATGTTGGCTTGTGTGCCTGTGAGTTTCATTACTATGAAGGTGAGAAACACACTCAGAGGCAGCATTAAAGCAATGACCAAAGAGGAACGCAGATTGAGAACAAGGATAAGTACAACTATTATACAGATAAGAACTTCTTCCGAAAGGGCATTTTCAAGCGTTCCTGCAGTTTCTTTTATCAATTGCGTACGGTCGTAAAAAGGAACAATGTTTATCTTGCTTATACTTCCGTCTTTAAGAGTTTTTTCGGGTAAAGACAAAGATATTTCTTCTATTTTTTGCTTTACATTGTTTATAACCTCCATTGGATTAGCCCCATAGCGCGAAACTACAACTCCGCCCACGGCTTCGACACCCTCTTTGTCCAATCCGCCGCGGCGCGGTGCAGGTCCGAAATGTACATCTGCAACATCCTTGACGCAAACCGGCACTCCGTTGCGGGCAGTCACTACAGCATCTTCCAAATCCTTGATATTCTTGACGTAACCTATACCTCTGATAAGATATTCCGCCTTGTTGATTTCCACCGTTCCTGCTCCTACGTCGGTATTGCTTTTCTGAACGGCTTGCATTACCTGCATTATGTTCACATTGTATGAACGCAGTTTATCGGGATTTATATCTACTTGATATTCTTTTACAAAGCCTCCGACGGAAGAAACTTCCGCTACTCCGTCAGCAGAAGAGAGTGCATATTTGACGTAATAGTCCTGTACGGAACGCAATTCATCGGGATTCCAACCGCCCGAAGGTTTGCCTGTCTTAGTGTCACGTCCCTCTAAAGTGTACCAAAAGATTTGTCCTAATCCCGTTGCATCGGGTCCTAATGAGGGTTTAACCTCTTCGGGAAGAAGATTAGGAGGCAGGGAAGCAAGTTTCTCCAAAATTCTTGAGCGTGAGAAATAAAAATCTACGTCTTCCTCAAAGATGATATAAATAAAGGACATTCCGAACATTGAGGTTGAGCGTATGGTTTTAACACCTTTTATACCCAAAAGGGAAGTTGTTAAAGGGTAAGTTATTTGGTCTTGAATATCTTTAGGACTCCGTCCCATCCATTCGGTAACGACTATCTGCTGATTTTCTCCTACGTCGGGAACGGCATCAACCGAGATAGGCGAATGAGGTAACGGACCGCTGTAATAGTCAAACGGTGCTACTGCAAGTCCTCCTGCAATCACAATTATAAGTAATATAGCAGCGACAAGCCTATTGCTCAAAAAATAACGGATTATCCTTTTCATCTTATAAAGAAAATTTTTGCAAAGATATTGATTTTTATTCGTTTGGGTATTATAATATTTTGGTAATGAATTATAATATTTTATTTAAAGCACAACTTTCGCTCTGCAATCCTGCTTGTGCTGTAGTGAAACGAAGTTTCAAGAAATTAAAACGAAGATTCAGAAAAATAAAACGAAGTTTCGGGAAATTAAAACGAAGTTTCGTTAGAGCGGAATTTGATTACAGTTTAATGAAAATTTGACTTGATATTAATTGGTTGTTGTTTGATGAAATTTTATGGTTGCCCGATGATATTTCTTCTCTGTCGGAGTATTTTATGATTGAGTATTTGATGAAGAATTGTATGTTTTGCCAAGAGTAAGATGCTAAGAGGTAAAAAGATTGTCCTTTTCCGTTGAGTACGGAGGAAGAGTAGGAGAGGGGCAATGAATATTCCCAAAGGTAAAACCTGTTGTCATAGTCCATAGTGTTGAAGACGGTGTATCTGGCTCTTAAGCTAAGTTTGGATTTAAAAACCTTAAGCATACTTTCCGCCATAAAAAATTTTCCTTCGTTGCTTTCACTTTCGGGAGTGTAGGAATGTGAGTAGCCCGAACGGAGAGTGAAAGAAAGATTGTCAGATATGCTGCATTTGTATTGCAGATGTACTTGTCCGATGGTGTTAGCCATAGGTATTTTTGTTTTATTGTCAATTTTGAAGTCATAATATCGGTTGCTGTATCTTGAATACAGTGCCACGGAATGATTGCCGTTGATGTCATAGTTGATTTGCAGTTTTGCTTTTTGCCCCTTTACGTCGGTGGATGCTCTGTATGAAATAAACGGAAAATAGAAACAGTCCGCCCCTATGTAATAAGAGAATTTTTTGTTTACATATCGGGAAAAGTCTGCATAGAATCCTCTTTCGTTATTGTTCAGTGAATGAACCCCTATAGCGTTTGCGTAGAAGTTTTGGAAGAGTGTGTCATAGTTTCTGAAAGATAAAGACAGTGAGGTCTTGTATCCGAAATTGTATTGTGCGCCTGCAATGTATGAATAAGCATTGTTTCCGCTTCTTGCCAATTCGGAAAAGATTAAGAGTTTTTTTACTGAGTACGAAAGATTGAAAGAAAGTATCCCGTTTTTCTTTCCCGAGAAGTAATATTTTTGATAAGGATAGGATTTAATGTTAGGAGTTATGGAGTCAGAGAAACCGTATTTTAAGAAAGTGCTTCCTATTTGTAAACCTTTGTAAACATATTGCAGGCTTAGGCCTCCCATGGTCTGGTGAAGGGAATCTTTGTATGAGATTTCCTTTTCTGTTCTGTGATAGCCTGTTTGTTGTATGCTTGTGCCGTTAAAGTCTAATGGATTGTAAGAAGCGAAAGCGAAAACGTCCAATCCTTTGAAGTTCATCTTTATTGCCGCTCCTCTGTTGTAGTTGTATTCCGAGCTTGAGCGAAACGGAGTTATCTTTCCCGTACTCCGCTTTATTCCGTAGCGTGAAAAATAACCCACATCGAAGTTTTGCCGTATTGCCAAGCCTTCGCCCAAGGACAATCTGTAGTCTCCTATGGTTATTTGTTTAACATACTTGTTTATTTTGTATAAAGAAAGGGATATGTTGTAGTGGTCATAACCTAAAGTCTTGTTTTTGTAATACAAAGGTTCGCCTGCGTCCTTGTCTGCTACGAAAGAAAATTCCGCCCTGTCGTAATACTGCATTTTATATCTGAGTGAGGACGAGAATTTTTCACCTAAGTAACCTTTGTTATCCTTTCTTCTGTATCCGTATGCCGAATGTAAATTGTCTTTGTATTGAAAACGGAGGCTGTGTTCAGAGTTTGAGACTATGGAGTCAAGCCTCAGAGGGTGTTCTCTTTGTATGGCTTCGGCATAAAGAAAAGGGCGTATTCTCTCTATTGTCACCGAATCGAAACCGTTTACAAATCTCAACTCATTGAGCGAAAGCATTTGTCCGCTTTGTTGAATATAGTTCTCCAAGCAAAAGATTTGAAAATTGTTAAGCCCCAAAAGAATCATTTCTTCGCTGCTTAAGTTGTTGATGTTAAAGAGCCGTCCGTTTTTTCCGTTATTAAAAAGTTCCAGTGCTTCCAATAACTCCTCATTGTTTTGCAATGACAAATCCTCATCTTCCAAAATGAGATTTAAATCATCGTTTTGCCCGAAGACGTTGAAAGAAAAAATTATCAAAAGCAAGCGAAACAGGGCTTTTTTCATATAAAAGAATGATTTTCTTTGATTTTGCAAAGATAATAAAAAAACAAGAGATTGTTAAAAACAAGGTTTAATCTTGCATGAACAATCTCCCGCTTTTTTCTTTAAGTAAACAAGTAACTGAAAAACTGTCTTTTAATCTTCTGTTTTGATGATAAGTTTTTTTTTCTTAATCCATTATCGGGATTGAAACTTATTTTTCTTCTTTTTGACTTTAGGTTTTACATTCTTAAAAAATTAAACTTGAGACAGTGTTTTCAGATAGACTTACTTTGTTTTGCAAATGTATTTAGAACGAGAACGGAATTGAAATACCGAATCTCTCTTTGAACTGCAATGCAGTTGAGAAATCCTTATCCATTGCTGCCTGTATGTTGATGAAAGCATTGAGAAATTTCAATATCTTTATGTTTACAAACACCTCTCCGTTAATATCAGTGTCCAAAAGAGGCTTTTCATAGTCATAGAAGAAGTCTAACTTACACAGAATATCAACATATTTGTTTATATCCCTTTTGTAGAACAACTTAACGTAAGAACCCAAAGAGAATTTCCAAGCATCGTCTATTTCATCGGTATAACCGAAATCCAAACCTCTCAATCTTTTGTCAAGAACATAAGTTGTCTTTCCTGTAAGGACTGAAAACAGGGCTGAGAAATATTTTTTCTTGTATTCCAAACCTATAGATGAGGTAAGGACAGCAGGAGCGAGACCTGCCGAGATTAGCATAGTGTCATTTTTGTAACCGTTATCGAACTGCGTTTTGAAGTTTATCAATGCCGAATAGTTCCAGTTGCCTATGGCTTTGTAACCGTAAATGGAGTTCAACTCTACCTTGTCATCGCTTTTTATCCAATGGTTGGTCTTATCCCAAATACCTTCGCCCGTAATATCTTGACGCGTTCTTCCGTAAGAAAGTTCCAAAGTGTTGTCTAATTTATGCTTTCCGTTGAGGTAGTTATAGTAACCTTTAAGAAAAGAACCGAAAGTGAAATTACTGTATCCTCCGGCAGACCAATTTGAAATTTGGTTTTGTTCCATTGTAAAGATTAGGTCGGTTTTTTCTTTCCAGTGTTTAGGTTTAGGAGTTGCAGCAACAGAGTCTTCACCTGCCGTAGCGGCATTTGCTGAAAGCGAAACTATCATGGCTATTAATGTCATGAAAAATAAAACTTGTTTTCTCATCATTGTTTTTTTTGTTTATTATTTAGAACTTAGTTTATTGCGTTTTTTTGTTTTAATTTTCTTAAGATAAATATTTCACCGCCTATGCAAAGCAAAAGAATGATAAGTATAAGTACCGAAAAGTCAAATTTTTTATTGCTTTGCACGAAATAAGTGTTTATCAATTTTCTTTCATTGAAAACATCGGTATTGTTTAGGTTGTGCCGTTTTAATTCTTTTTTTAACTCAGATGAAGAGAGAAAAGACAGTTCCGATTCTTCTCTCGGATAGTTCAGAGCCAAAGAGCCTATGACTTTATCACTGTCTTTTATGTTGTATATTCCTGCTTGTTTGATTTGAGAATTTAGTTTGAAGCCCCAATGCCAGTGTTTCATAGACATTTGCGGGATTACGGATTGTTTTGTTTTAGGGTTCTCTATACTCACGTATTCATGTTTCGCCTCTTGATCAAAAATTGATAAGTCAATGAAAGAATTGTCGTTCATAAAGACAAAAGGTTTTAACAATGTTCTTGAATAGAGGACCATATTCCAAAGAGTCGGAACAAATATACTTTGATTGACAAAATCGGAATAATTTTCCGAAAGAGGACATGCAAACATAAATATGTTACCTCTTAAATTTGACGGACTTTCACAAAGAAAGGCATCTCCGTTAGGAAGAGTCATAATATCCTGTTTTGAAGTTTCGGCATTATGTCCTATTTTATAATATTTTTTTACCTCCGGCAGAGGCATATTTTCCGTTATGGAAGTGAATACTCCGCTGTAAAGAGGATTTTTTCCGTCCAAAGAGTTTACTCTCAAATGCTTTTCTTGTAGTGATTGATAGGTAGGTATGTTTAAATTTTTCAAAACACCGTATCCTTCTTCGGAGAAGTTTTCCGGAGGAATGATAACAACCGTTCTTCGTGAGGAAAGATAATCTTTTATCTCATCAAAGAACCCCGAACTTATGCTTTGCAATGAGCAAAGAATAATTGCGTCATAAAAAGGCAGAGAATTAGGGTCTGCTTCGTCTGCATCTATGTTGTCAAGATTGACTTCGTCGCTTTGTGAAAACAATCTGTTGAGATATTTGTTAGTTCCCTCTCCGTTGATTGCGAGAACATGGATTTTATCCCTTATGTTGATAGAAAAATAAAAGTCATCGTCGTAGGTTACAGGTGAATCCAATACTTGTACTCTTCCGTTAAGTATTCCGCTTTTTTTGATAACAAATGACATTGTGACGTTTTGTGAGGATTTTTTTGCAAGGGAAATATTAACCATGCTTTGTTGAACTCCGTCAATGTAAAGTTTTACGGGAATGTTGTCGGCGTTCTCTTCGGAAGAATTTTTTACTCTGACTTCTAAATCAACTTTCTGTCCTTCTTGGTAAATATTTTTATCGAAAGAAACAGAATCTATGTACACATTGTTTATATTTGCCGTCTCCAAAGGTATAAAGACATCCTTTATATCAGCATATTGTTTTACGTTTTGAAAATCCGTCTGCGATTTTTGAAAATCAGATATAAAGAAAACGTGTTTGCTCTCTTCATTTCTTAGATTTAACAGACGGTGTGCCGTATTCAATAATTGGGAGTAGGGAGGGCAGGCAGCGGAAATTTCGGTTTCTTTGAGAAACTCCATAAATGTTTTTTTTGAGACAAAATGTTTGTTTTTTCCAGCCAAGTCCATGGTCAGCAAACAAAAGACATCGTTGTCAGAATATTCTTTTAAAAGTTCCTCCGTCTTAGCTTTGGCATTTTCAAGTGCAGAACCTTTGCTTGAAATGTTTTGCATGGAAAAACTGTTGTCTAAAATTACGAGTACGGCATTTTTATTTTCGCTCTTGAGTTCGGAATTATTGTTCTTGATATAAGGATTGGCAAAAAGTAAAGAAAGAAAAATGATTGTCAAACAGCGTAAAAAAAGTAGCAGTCTTTCATATAGTTTGTTTTGTTTTTTATTCGCCGTTGCAATTCTTCTCAGCATGGTTACGTTGCTAAACATTACCCGCTTAAATCTATGAAAGTTAAACAGGTGAACTGCTATCGGAACTATAACTGCTAATGAAAACAGAAGAAATTGAGGATATAAAAAACTCATTTATCGTTTTGTCGCTTTAAAAATTTTTGCAAAATTACAAAAAAACTGAGATAATGTTCC
>JAFVAP010000057.1 GCA_017480455.1 Bacteroidales bacterium
CAAGAACTTTTCAATAAAACTTTGCCAAGAATGAAATACGATAATATTCTTTTTTCTCAAAATATTTAAACATTATAATTTTTATGTATATCTTTGCAAAGAATATTTACCTCTCTTACACACTTTTTAATATAGTATCGATTTTACAGAAGCATAAAATTAGTTTTGTTCTTTGTTTCTGCTCAGAGAAGTAGGGGTGTAAAAAAAACTAAATCTGTATAAAAGAATAGAAAAAAGCAAAGTCAAACATATACATTGCTGAAATATGAATTATTATGATAAATTCTCTTTTAAATCTCTGTAAAAACTTAAAATATAGCACTTTAAATTGAGAATTTGTGAATGTTTCTTTACTTCGCAGTCAGTTAAAATGAGTATTGATTTTCTGAAACGAAGTTTCGCTGCGTTGAAACTTGATATTAATTTTCTGAGATTTGATTTCAGCGCAGCGAAATCAAGTTTTAATTTTCTGAAATCAAGTTTTTTTTTCACTGAAGCCAAATATCTATCTATTCAAGAGAAAATAAGTTCGTTTTCTCTTGATGATTTTTTATTTGAAATGTGTGTGTAACAGTATTTTTTTTAAGAATGCTACCTTAAATCAACGACTTTTACGTTAGGATATTTCGATTTAGGAAACACAAAGTCTGAGTCTGTAGCCTTAACCTTTGTTTTGTAATTTGAAAAAGTGTAGATGTTTTTACTATCATCATTAAGGTTTACCTGCATCTTCATTATGGTGTTGTTATCCGTTGAAATCCAAAGGCGGACTTTGGTTATGGAAGAGCGTCTCTGAGGGCTGAGGTCAATGATGTTTACCTGCGTTTTGCCAAGATAGTCTTTGCGTATGAGTTTAGGGCGGAATGATTTGGCGTAAGTGTCTATTATCTTTGTGAAGTTAAATATTGATTTTCCGTCTTCCAAGTCGGAGAGTTCAACTTCTTTTGTCTTTTTATCGTAATGCCAAAGGCTTTTAGCGTTGCAATAATCCTCGAAATCGTCAGCTAAAACCCTGTATTTATTTCCTGTAGAAAGAAAATCGGCTTTGCCTTTCTCTGCTGTCTTTCCGTTGGAGGTTATCTCATAAGCAACGGTAAATGAGAGAGGAACATCATTTTTGAGTTTCTTGCTTGCATTGTCAATAATTTTTTGAGCGCCGTGGTCTACCACAACTCCGTTTTTTATCTCCGTTTGTGCAACAAGGCCGTACAAGGTGAAGACAGAACAGAAGAACAACATCAATTTTTTCATATCAGATTGAGTTTTTATCTGTTTTACTTTTGCAATACTTGTGCCAAAAGTTCGTCTAACTGTTCTCTTGATTTTACAAGGACTTCCCTCGGTTTACTTCCGCGGAACGGACCTACGACGCCTATGGCCTCCAATTGGTCAATGATTTTTCCTGCGCGGTTATATCCTATGGCGAATTTTCGTTGTATGGTGGAGGTACTTCCGTGTTGTGAATCGACAACACATATTGCAGCGTCCTCTAAAAGAGAGTCAAGACTGCCTGAAGAAAGGTTTACCTGTTCTTGGCTTTCACTGTTCTCCAAAGGAGGTTCCGGAAGTTCAAAACAATCAGGGTAGCCCTGTTGTTCACAGATAGACTGCACCAAGGCTTCTATTTCGGGCGTGTCTATCAAGGCACATTGAAGACGGGTTAATTTGCCGCCGCCGAGAAACAGCATGTCTCCTCTTCCTATCAGTTGTTCAGCTCCGGGTGTGTCTAAGATAGTCTTGGAATCCACCATACTACTCGTCTTAAACGCAGCACGGGCAGGGAAGTTCGCTTTTATCTTTCCTGTTATTATGTCTACGCTCGGACGTTGTGTGGCAATGATAAGGTGAATGCCTACGGCTCTGGCCAGTTGCGCCAAACGGCAGATAGGTTCTTCTATCTTTTTGCCCGCAGTCATAATAAGGTCGGCAAATTCGTCAATGACAACGACAATATAAGGCATATAGCCGTGTCCGTTCTGCATAGGAATGCGCCGTGAGAGGAATTTCTCATTGTATTCCGTTATTTTCTTGCACTGAGCGTCTTTCAGAAGGTTGTATCTGGTATCCATAAGCACGCAAAGCGAACGAAGAGTCTTCTCAACCACGCTTACGTCAGTTATAACGGCATCGTCCTCACCCGGAATCTTTGCCAAATAGTGTTTTTCCAAATTAGAGTAAAGAGAAAGTTCTACTTTCTTAGGGTCAACAAAAACAAACTTGAGTTCAGATGGATGTTTTCTGTACAAAAGAGAAGTAACTATAGCATTAAGACCTACGGATTTACCTTGACCTGTTGCTCCTGCCATAAGCAAGTGAGGTGCTTTGGCAAGGTCTGTAACAAAAGGTTCGTTTTCTATTGTCTTGCCTATAACGACAGGCAGTTCCGCCTTGCTGGTCTGAAATTCGGAGGACTCAATCATGGATTTCATCTAAACGATTTGAGGATTGGAGTTAGGCACCTCTATTCCTATTGTTCCTTTACCCGGTATAGGGGCAATAA
>JAFVAP010000058.1 GCA_017480455.1 Bacteroidales bacterium
GAGAATGTTACCGTTGAAACCGCTCATAAACTTGGGCTTCTGACGGAAGAATTTGAACAGATAAAAGAATACTTAGGCGGAAGAACACCTAATTTTACCGAACTTAGTATTTATTCGGTTATGTGGAGCGAACATGCTTCCTACAAAAACTCTATAAAGTGGATAAAAAAACTTCCTAAAGAGGGAAAGCAAATGTTGGTTGCACCCGGAGAAGAAAACGCAGGAATGGTTGATGTAGGCGACGGAAGAGCATGTGTTTTCAAGATAGAGAGTCACAATCACCCTTGCGCAGTTGAGCCGTTCCAAGGAGCGGCAACAGGTGTAGGCGGCATCAACCGTGATATATTCACCATGGGAGCAAGACCTATTGCTCAGTTAAACTCTTTGCGTTTCGGTTCTTTGAAGAGTAAACATGCAAAACGTCTGTTTAAAGGTACTGTTGAGGGTATCTCCCACTACGGAAACTCTTTCGGTGTTCCTGTTTTGGGAGGTGAAGTGTTCTTTGACGAATGTTTTGAGAACAATCCTTTGGTTAATGCCATGAGTGTCGGAATAATGAAGAAAGAAGACTTGATTTCCGCAGTAGCAAAAGGCAAAGGCAACCCTGTTTACATCGTAGGCTCGTCCACGGGTAAAGACGGAATACACGGAGCAACCTTTGCAAGTGCCGATGTTACGGAAAACTCAGCCGACGATATACCTTCAATCCAAGTAGGTGACCCGTTCCAAGAAAAACTTCTTTTAGAGGCAAGCCTTGAATTAGGAAGAAGCGGAGCCATAGTAGGTATGCAGGATATGGGAGCGGCAGGTATCATCTGCTCTACAAGTGAAATGAGTGAGAAAGGCGGAAGCGGAATGAAGATAGACCTTGACAAAGTTCCTCTGCGCCAACAAAACATAGAGGCATGGGAAATACTTCTTTCAGAGTCACAAGAGCGTATGCTCGTTGTAGCAAAGAAAGGACAGGAAGAAGTTGTTGAGAAAATATTTGAAAAATGGGATTTGAACTGTGCTAAGATAGGAGAAGTTATAGATGAAGATATGCTTTACTTCTACTGGAAAGGTGAATTAGTTGCACAAGTTCCTGCATCAACTCTTGTTCTCGGCGGCGGAGCTCCTCAATATGACAGGGAGTATACAGAACCTGAATATTACTCACACGTACATGATTTCAAGATTTCGGACATCAAAGAACCGTCTCTTGAAGAATGTAAACAGATTGCAAGCGAAATGGTCAAAAATCCTAACCTTGCATCAAAACGTTGGGTAATTGAACAATACGATTCCATGGTCGGAACACGCAACATGACAACCAATGCGCCTGCCGATGCAGGTATAGCCAACATAAAAGGCTGTCAAAACGGTATTGCCATGACTTGCGACTGCAATTCAAGATATGTTTACTCCGACCCATTCATCGGAACTGAGATTGCCGTAGCAGAGGCTGCCAGAAACATAGTTTGCTCAGGCGGAGAGCCATTGGCAGTAACCAACTGTTGCAATTTCGGCAACCCTTACAAGCCTGAGACCTATTGGCAATTCGTTAATGCAGTCAAAGGTATGAGTGAGGCTTGCAAAAAGTTCTCTACACCTGTAACAGGCGGCAACGTAAGTTTCTACAATCAAGCATCAATAAACGGGGTTGTTGAAGCAGTTATGCCTTCTCCTGTTATCGGAATGATAGGAACGGTAGACAAGAAATACCAAACTTCGTTGGATTTCAAACGCAAAGGAGCTACGATTTACCTTCTCGGCGAAATAAAAGACGATATTAATTCCTCCGAATACCTATATAATTACTGCGGAGTAAAACTTTCAGCCGTACCTTATTTTGATATGGATAAGGAGTTCGCTTTACAAAACACGGTGAAAAAACTTATAAGAAACGGCTTCATAGAATCAGCCCATGACGTAAGCGACGGAGGATTGTTTATAAACCTTATGGAGAGTGCTATGCACAGAGACTTCGGTTTTGACATCATCTCTGCATCTGAGGTCCGTCTTGACTCATTCTTATTCGGTGAAAGCCAATCAAGAATAGTTGTTACCATAGATGAAGACAAGTACAACGAATTCATAGCAACCGTAAATGCAGAAAATATTCCTTGCCTTGCTATAGGAAAAGTAACGGACGGTGACATCATCATAGACGACGAAAAATTCGGAACTATAAAAGAATACAAACAAGTATTTGACAACGTTATCGGTGACGAAATGGAAAAGTAAGCATAATTGATTAAGTGGCTGAACTTTCTTAACAAAGGTTAAAACGCCCACATACACAATTTCATATATCGGAAAGCGCATAAACAGTCACTTAAGATATTATCCTAAAGCTCAAAGGCGGATAAGCATAAAAACTTATCTGCCTTTTATTTTTATTAGTACTTACAAATAAGGGATTTACCAGTACTATCGATTTCTGTATTTCAGCATTAACGAAGTCAGTTATCATTCTTCATTGAATTTATACTGACTTTAATACATGCCATATAAGGATACGTAACGACAAGACAGAAAAGCAAAAAATTTAATCAAGCACTTAAAAACATCTAAGTCCCTAAACTATGCAAGTAAAAGAAAAAACCTCAACTTAGAGTCTAAGTTGAGGCGAAAAAATAAATAATCCATGTCTGTCATCTAAGCAGCAGTAGCTTAGAGAATTGTTTTTACATTTTTGTTTCTACAAAAGTGAGTGACGATGCTTCATCTGAAACATACGCAGTCTCTTTCTTTTTAGCCTTCTTTGACTTCAAAGCAATGTTCAATCCGAAATAAGCAGTCAAGCCTGTTGTTTCAGCCGCATCAAGTGAAGATGCAAAAGTTGTTCCCACATAGAAAATATCCTTAAGTGAAAGCATAGCGGAAGGATTAAAGAATTTGCTTGCAAAAGTATTGCCTACAGAGGCTTGAATCCAAGAACCCAAACGTGCAGTATAAACAAGAGTTAATGAATTTTCAAGTTTTCCTCCGATAATTCTTCCTTTGTACAATGCCTGTGCGTACATGCCGGGGAAAAAATTCCACTCATAACCTGCATATAATTTAGTAGGCAAAGCTGTAGAGTAACTTCCCTTATCAGAAGCCTCCAAATCAAAAGCATATTTCAAACTGTCAGCCAATTCATCAAAGTAATTATCGATATCGTCTCCTATTGTATTGTAATTAGATGCAATTCCGCCGAACTCAACTCTTGTATTCGGATGAAGGGAATGAATATTTACTGTATTTGATTTCCAGTTTATTTTTCCTATGTCCACGATTGAGGCACTTACAGTCATTGTCTCATTAATCTTATATGTAGCACCCAAATCAAAACCAAAACCTTTATTCTTCATAATGTTGGAAGGAAGGTCTTTTGCCTCAAAATCATCAAACTCAACTCCGTCACTGTCATCTGCAACCGCCGATTTCATTGACCAATTCACAAAAGCGTTAGAAGTATTTATGTCTATGTCGCTTATTGTTGCCATAGTCTGCCCGTCATAATCCAATGACACGTCGGTTCTTTGACTGTTTATATTAGCCAAACCAAGATACATCTTAATGTTTGCTCCTACCGTCAATTTGTCATTAATATCTCTTGAATAGCCGACAGAAGTTGTCAGATATGAAGTTGCATCTAAAAGTTTATCTTTAAAAATATTAAGACTTTCTTGCTCTGCTTCGGTTCCGTATGCTACCAATCTGAACAATCCGTCTGAGAAATTGAACCTTGTTTCCGTATTTAAGGACATGTTAAATGAAAAATGATTAACCTTTGCCACCGAAAAACCAAAGCCAAGTATATCCATACTCATTCCTATACCCAAATAATTGTTCTCCTTTAACTTTTCGGTAAATCCTTCGAAGTCCAACTGCAAAGAATCCGCATAAATAGGATGCTGATTTACCAAATCATGATAGGCAAATCCCGATGTGTTTGCCGAAACTCCGAAATGACCCAATACAGGTATCTGAATATAGAATTTATTGTTGCCGTGCTTAGCAGGATTATATCTCTGAGCCTGCGGTAAGGTAGAAAAATACATCAACTCTCCCGTTCTCTGCGCCGTCAAAGAAAAAGACACTGCCAAAAAGAATAAGGTCAATATTATTTTGTTTAAAGTCTTCATAACAAATTCTTTTTTTTATTTATTCACTAAAGAGTTATATCCGTTTGAGCCTTCATTCCTATCTTCACTTTCAAAGAAGCATCGCGTGGGAACAAAAGATAAGCCTCATCATTTGCAGCAGAATTCAATACAGCCTTGATACTGATTTTCTGAGCCTGCCTTAACTTCTGATACTTTTCATTAGTTATGGTCTTGTTTATCTGTTCCCTTACAGGAGAAGCAGTTCTCGCCACGTTGTTATTATCTACCGTAACATTGGCAGCTGAGATTAGCAAAGGCTCATCAAACAACGGCTCAAGTTCATTGCCGTTCTCATCTTTCAAAATTATATTCACGGACATGACAGCAGGAAATGAATTTTCCAAATCTAATTTCAGAGTGACGCTTTCAAGATAATCTCCGACACCTCCGTCTTCCTGCAAGAAAGAAAAGTCATCTATGTCATTGTCACTTTCCATGTCGGTTATCTTTGCTATAACCGGAACTCTGGTCTGAATATTCAACTTAAGGTTTGAACTTCCCGGGAAGACGAAACTTAAAGTCCCGTTAGGGTCATCAAAAACTCTGAAGACAGCATCATAAACTATCTTGTTAGGAAGAATATTTATTGCCATAGGATTAGCCTTACCCAAATCATCATTGCTTATTGTCTGAGTCATTACCGAACCTGCAAGCAAAGGAGCATTGATTTGCGGATTTGTTTTGGTCATATCCTGAAATAGATTTGCACGCTCGTTGATGTAATTCTCAGCAAACATATTTGAAATATCCAATCTTCCGTCCATACCTATGTTATTCCAATAGGTAAGATTCATATTTATGTCGTTCAACATTATTGTACCTTCTTTCAAAAGGTCTTTGAAGTCAGGGGAATCAAAATAGGTTATTTCTATAGTATCATGTATAGGATACTCGTAAGCACCCAGTTTTCCGTAAGCCAAATTTATGAACCACATTTGACCGAATGATACTTCCAAATCCACGTCCATTACGTCCGGAATGCTGCTTGCCATTGACGAAGAAACGGTGGCCTCCACCTTATACTCTATATCAAAATAAGAATTTCCGCTTCCGTCTTCCAAAGGCTCAATATCAATTTCATATCCGTCTAAATCAACATCCAATCCCTCAGTATTGCCTGCGCCGATTGTGAAAACACGGTCAAAAGTCGAACCATCAGGGGCTTTAATCTTATCAGAAGACAAATAAAGTGTGGTTTGGAAAGGCAAAGATACGGCAGGAATATGCAAAATACCTGCCTCCAAAAACACCTTGCTAAGGTATCTTGCTCCACGTTCATTTAAGGAATCCTCCTCTATTGCATCTATGATAACTTTCTCTGATGTCTGATCAACCAGAGTTATAGTCTGCTCTATGTCTGACAGAAGCAAAAGACTTTTTAGTTGTGTCATATCCACACCTTGAGCTCCGAGCTGAACGGGATTAAGAGTGATGCCGTTGATAAAATCATCCAACTCATCACTTGTTAATTCCATATCCTTGTTAATATTTACCACTATGGTATCATCAAGTCCTTCCGGGGTCTTGGTAAATTCTACTGTGATACCGTTTTCTTCGTCCGCAATACTTTCAAAATTAAAGAAATCCGAAAGTTTAAATTCAGTCTCTATTAAGTTATTTTCCAAAGAGGGTTTAAAGTGTGGTTTTGCTATTTTGCCTGTATCAAAATCGTCTTCATTAACACAAGAAGACACAAACAGGCAAACAAGTAAAGCAATCCAAATAACAGGATTCAGTTTATTCATAACATTCATCTTTTTTTAATTAATACTCACTACAAAATTGCAAAAGTATAAACTTTTTCAATAAAATAAAAAAAAATAGCTACTTTTTTTGCTAACTATCAGCAGTTTTCTACTTTTTAAACCATTTAATAACCTCTTTCCACGAAAGATTTTTACCGTACATCAAAATTCCGGTTCTGTATATCTTTGCTGCCAACCATATAGCTCCTGCAATAAACAAGAGTAAGGAAAGAATTGATACAACAAGTTGCCAAACAGGTACGCCGAAAGGAATTCTCACTAACATAATAACAGGAGAAGTGAGAGGTATCATGCTTAACCAAACGGCGACACTTCCTGTAGGGGTATTCATTACCATAGGCACGCATATCATTGCAAATATCATAGGTACGGTAACAGGAAGCGTGAATTGGGAATTATCAGTGTCGTTGTCCAACAATGCTCCCACCGCTCCGAAAAGAGAAGCGTACAAAAAATATCCTAAAATAAAGTAGACAACAAACATTGCTATTATAAGCGGAAAGTTTATTGAGCGGATAGTTTCTCCTATCTCTTGGGCGAAATTATCTTTCTCTTGAGTCAAATCAAGACTGTCTACGCTTATAACACGTTGCGAAACCTGTATTTCCTGTTTCTCGGGAGCAGAAAATATATCCGGCTCAGCCAAAGAAACACCACCGATGAGCAAAAGAGTAAGCACTATCCACAAAACTATTTGCGTAAGTCCCACAAGAGCAACGGCTATAATCTTTCCGAACAACAGGTAAACACTTTTAACACTCGAAGTAAGGACTTCCACTATTCTGGAAGTCTTCTCTTCTCCCACGCTGCGCATTACTTGTCCGCCGAAAAGGAAAATAAAGAAATAGATAACAAAACCTAAAACCGCCCCAAGCACTGTTTTTATCTCTGCCTTGGAATCCTGTCCCGTGCGTATGTCTTTTGTATAGAAATCTATCTGAGGGTCGTTTATTATTTTTATATCCTCTTTTGTCATATTGTAATCAACTCTCAAAACCGAGTTTTTGTAGATTTCTTTTGTCTGTTCTTTGATATCGCTTTTTGCATCCATACCCGGCTCATTCTCTCCGTAGAAAAGAAAACTCTTAATCGGCGGCTTGTCATTGGTATTGGCTATTTCCAGAACAGCATCACACAATCCGCCCTCAAGAAGAGCCTGTGCCTCGGTTATATCATCAGAATATTCAAAAAGAAGATTTTCATTGCTCTTGAACTTTCCCTTAAAGAAAGAAATGGTATCTCCTTCTATGACGGTCTTTTCTATTTCATCAACGACAATGACGTGATACCTTTCCTTGGTACTTTCTTGCAGAACTACGGGAAGAACTATCAGAAGCGTCATAAGTATGGGTCCCAAAAGCGTAAGGACAAAAAAAGATTTCTTTTTTACCTTAGAAAGGTACTCCCTCTTTACTATAATCCAAAGTTTGTTCATTGCTGTTTTCCCGATTTAACTGTTTGTATAAATATTTCATTCATTGACGGAAGTATTTCTCTGTAAGAAATTATATCTGTTTGCTTCAAGATAGATGAAAGCACGTCTGCATTCATTCCTTCAGGAATTTTAAGTACGGAAATACAGTTTCCGATTCCGTTTTCATCTTCCTTTTTGGATATTATCTCAACGCCCGAGGGCAAAACTTTTTCTATCTGAGACGAAACGGTGATTAGTTCATATTCACCTTTCTTAAAATTCTGCTTAATATCGGAGACCCTGCCTTGAAGTATGTTTTTGGCAGAGTTAATCAAAACTATGGCGTCACAAATCTCTTCAACGGATTCCATATTATGAGTGGAAAAAATCACGGTTGCTCCTTCCCGTTTCAGATTAAGAATTTCCTGTTTCAGCAAATTGGCATTCAAAGGGTCAAAACCTGAAAAAGGCTCATCGAAAATCAAAAGTTTAGGTTTGTGTATTACTGTTGTAATAAACTGAACCTTTTGTTGCATACCTTTACTCAATTCTTCCACTTTCTTATTCCACCAATCCTTTATCTCAAATTTTTCAAACCAAAAGTCCATTCTCCGTTTTGCCTCCAAGCCTTTCAAACCTTTGAGTTCGGCAAGATAGAGAACGACCTCGGAAACTTTCATTTTTTTGTACAAACCCCTCTCTTCGGGAAGATAACCCACCAAAGGAATGTGTTTTTCCGAAAGTTTATCTTCTCCGAAATATATCATACCTTCATCAGGCATTGTTATTTGGTTTATCATTCTTATTAAGGTTGTCTTACCTGCTCCGTTCGGACCGAGAAGTCCGAAAACCTCACCCTCAGGAACGCAAAAAGAAACACCGTCTATTGCTTTCTTCTTAGCGTATGACTTTGTTACATTGTCTATTTGAAGAATATTTTTCATTTTTCCTTGTTATGTTACTTCGTTTCTTCTTTTTCTTCCGCATTTTTCATACAACGGACACTCCGTCCGAAAGCTCTGAAACCATAAATGGTAACATTGGTCGTTATTTCCGCTTTGTTGAAATCCATACACCCCGAAAGACCGTGTGCAGATGAGTTTCCTGCCCAATAATACCCACGCATACCTTGGTATTGAAAGTCTCCCGTGTACGCATTTCTCAAACCTGCGCACGGAAGTTTCAATTTACCGTCTGCTATATTCAAATAATAAGTTCCTTCCTCAGTCCGCTTTACCTCAGCCCCTAATTCAAGTACTGCTCTCCACTCCTGCTCGGTAGGAAGTCTGTATCCGCAGGGGCAAGGATTGTTGGTACGTCTCTCATCGTTCCAAAGGTCATCGTCAGGCGATGAAATCCAATCGTCAGCCTTCTTCTCATCTATGATAAATCTATGTGTAACTGCCTCGTAAGTAGGAGAAATTTCAGCAGTTGTATCAGACAATCTCTTCTCATGTCCATCCGTTGCCCTACCCCACTGATACAAATCGCCCCAAGAGTCAGATGAAGACACGTCTTCAGACAAGGCTCCGAGATTTCTGTCAAGAAAAATCAGCACTCCTTCTTTTGTCTTGAGAGGATTAAGTTCATAGTAGACAAAATTTCCGTTCTCGGTGACTATCGGCTTAGAAAAATTGTCATCATAGCCTTGCGCCGAAACCGAAGCGCATATCAGATTAAAAAGGAAAAGTATCAACAAACAGAGTGCTTTCATTACCTTGACAATGTTATGATGAACATTAAAAAATTTATGCAAAAGTACACATTTTTTCAATACTCCGCAGAAGTGAAACTAAGAAATTTATTGTTAAACCCTCATTTCCGCTTCATTTTGCGGGCTTTTAAGGTAAGTTTCTTTAGTCTTATGCGATAAAAAAACTAACAATAAAAAATTTGAATTAAATTTCCGCAACCTAAAATTAGGCTTTGCTCTTGCAATTCCGCAAAAAAATGAAAAAAACATTAAAATTTATTTTTATAAATTAATTTTTGCAAAATAAAAAATAAACACTTAACTTTGCAAGTTCAACAAAATAGTGAATAATATAAAAATACATAATTATGTGCGGAATAGTTGGTTACTTAGGAACTCAGAATGCGTATGACATTCTTATAAAGGGATTACACAGATTAGAATACAGAGGATACGATTCTGCAGGTGTGGCTCTTGTTGATAACAACGGACAACTCAATGTTTACAAGACCAAAGGCAAGGTCTCAAATCTTGAAGACTATTGCAAGGATAAAAACATCAACGGAACGGTTGGTATAGCCCATACCAGATGGGCAACTCACGGAGAGCCGTCTGACAAAAATGCTCACCCGCATTATTCACAGAGCAAGAACATTGCCTTGATTCATAACGGGATTATAGAGAACTACCTTTCGTTAAAGACTTTCCTTTCTTCTAAAGGATACGTCTTCAAAAGCGATACGGACACTGAAGTTTTGGTTCAGCTTATCGAATATATGATGAATGAACACGATTTACCTTTATACGAAGCCGTTTATCAAGCCTTAACCCAAGTAACCGGTGCTTACGCCATAGGAGTAATAGAAAAGAACAACCCGAACGAACTTATCACAGCCAGAATTGCATCTCCTCTTATAATAGGTGTAGGAAAGGACGAATTCTTTTTGGGTTCTGACGCATCTCCTATTGTGGAATACACCAAGGATGTTATCTATCCCGAAGACAGACAGGTGATACGCATTGTCCGCGGCAAAGAGATAGAAATACGTTCATTGGATAACAAATCCTTAATCAAGCCGGAGGTAAAACAAATACAACTTTCGTTGGAAGACATTGAGAAAGGCGGATTTGAACACTTTATGCTGAAAGAGATTTTTGAACAACCTAAAAGTCTCAGTCTTTGTATGAACGGACGTTTGCAAAGAGAGCAAAAAGAGATTATTCTGAGCGGCATTCAGAACTACGGAGAGCGCTTTGCCAAAGCAAGAAGAATACTCATAAGTGCTTGCGGCACTTCTTGGCATGCAGGACTTATAGGAAAATATCTTTTTGAGACCCTGTGCAGAATTCCTGTTGATGTAGAGGTTGCTTCTGAATTCAGATACAGAAACCCTGTTATTTATCCGGATGATGTTCTTATCGCCATATCTCAGTCAGGCGAGACAGCGGATACTCTTGCCGCTATGGAGTTAGCAAAAAAGCAGGGAGCCTTTATTTACGGTATCTGCAACGTTGTAGGTTCCTCGGTAGCAAGACTTACTGACAGCGGAACATATACACATGCCGGACCCGAGATAGGAGTAGCCTCGACCAAGGCTTTTACTACCCAAGTCTGCATTCTTGCAATGACTGCTTTGGCAGTGGCAAAGCAAATGGAGACAATAAGCACTGAGGATTACAAACGCATAGTCACCGAACTCTGCAACATAGAAGAAAAAATCGAAACCATACTAAGCAAGACTGAAGAGGTAAAAGAAATATCCAAAATATTCACTTATGCCAGAAACTTCCTTTATCTCGGACGCGGATTCAACTATCCTGTTGCCATGGAGGGAGCTTTGAAACTCAAAGAAATATCTTATATCCACGCAGAGGGCTATCCTGCAGCCGAGATGAAACACGGACCTATAGCATTGATAGACGAAGAGATGCCGATAGTAGTCGTAGCTCCGCGCTATCAGATGTACAACAAGATATTGTCCAACGTTGTGGAAGTAAAATCAAGAAAAGGAAAGATACTCGCCATAGTCACCGAGGGAGATACTGATATAAAGAGATTGGCTGACTATGTCATCGAAATACCTCAAACCGAAGAATGTCTGTCTCCTCTTTTGACAGTCATTCCTTTGCAGTTGCTTTCCTACTACATCGCAATAGCAAAAGGACGCGATGTAGACCAGCAGCGTAATTTGGCTAAATCCGTTACGGTAGAATAAGAAAAAAATATTTATGAAAAGGTTGCTTATCCTTAAGATAAGCAACCTTTTTCTTTAAATTCCTGCAAAAAAAGATAACTTTTATTACCTTTGCAAAATAAATCTTTAATTCAATCTTATGAGTAATATAGTAGCGATAGTAGGTCGTCCTAATGTGGGTAAATCTACTCTTTTCAACCGTCTGACAGGAACAAAGATTGCGATAACAGACCCAACGAGCGGAGTAACACGTGACAGAAATTACGGCAAAAGTAATTGGAACGGAAAAGAATTTTCAGTCATAGACACGGGAGGCTACATGCAGGGAGGAGATGATGATTTCCAAGAAGAGATATGCCAACAGGTAGTACTTGCAATAGAAGAGGCTGACGTTATACTTTTTCTTGTCGATACCAAAGAAGGATTGACAGGTATGGACGAAGAAATCGCACAACTGCTGAGAAGAAGCAAGAAAAAAGTTCTTCTTGTTGCCAACAAAGTTGATACTTACGAAAAATCGCTTACAACTCCCGAGTTCTACTCTCTTGGTTTGGGCGAAATATATTCTATTTCCGCTGCCAACGGAAGCGGAACGGGAGAACTGCTTGACGAACTTGTCAAAGACTTTCTTACTGAGGAGACCTTTATTGACGAAGATGCCGAACTGCCTCACCTTGCCGTAGTCGGCAGACCTAATGTGGGCAAGAGTTCTTTTATAAATATGATAACGGGACAGGAAAGAAACATAGTCAAAGACCTTGCAGGAACAACAAGGGACAGTATCAACACCCGTTACAACTTATTCGGCTTTGACTTTATCATAGTAGACACTGCCGGATTGAGGAGAAAGAATGCCGTAAAAGGCAACATAGAGTTCTACTCCACCATGAGGGCTATACGGAGCATAGAGACAAGTGACGTTTGCATAGTTATAGTAGATGCTACCGAAGATTTTTCGGCTCAAGACCTAAACATATTCTCCCTATGCGAAAGAAACCACAAAGGAATAGTGCTTGTGGTGAACAAATGGGATAAAGTAGCCAAAGAGACTAACACAATGAAACAATACGAAGCAAGAATAAGGGAAAAGATTGCTCCTTTTACCGATGTTCCTATTGTGTTTACTTCCGTCATAAACAAACAAAGGATTTTCAAAGTTTTAGAAGAAGCCCGCAAAGTTTTCGAAAACCGCAAGAAACAGATACCTACCTCCCGTCTTAACGAAGATTTGCTGCCTGTTGTCAAAGAACAGAATCCTCCGCCGGAGTATAAGGGCAAGAGAATAAAAATTAAATATATAACACAGCTAAAGACGGCCTATCCTCAGTTCGTTTTCTACTGCAATCTTCCGCAATACGTAAAGCAGGATTACATAAGATTTATCGAAAACAGGATAAGGAAACTCTATGACTTCAACGGAGTACCGGTAACAGTTTATTTCAGAGAGAAGTAAGCAATGTCTGATTATCGGTTTATTTAAACCATGAATCATAACTGTGAATAAAATAAAACCGAAAGAAAGAATAGCGATGCCGAATTTAAGAAAACAAGTGGGGAAAGTTTTTTCCCAACTGATTATTCTCATTATCTTTTGCCTGATACAGAATAATATCTGCATCTTTGCCCAAAACAATGTAAGGAGCGAACGTTTAACAAATTTCTTATCAATGAATACAGAGAAATTACAACAGGAAGCCGATGCTTTTCTTCAAAGTCTTGACCCCGAATTGCAAATCCGCCAAACGAATGCAATAGAAGAAGCGATGAACGGCGATTATACTTCGCTGATACAAGTAAGAAACTCAAGGAATATAGCAAAGCCGCTTATCAAAGGAGTAAAGGCGAGGTATATCTCAGAAAAGATGAGAATATATTACCCAGAGGATTTGAAGAAAGGAGAACAACTGCCCTGCCTTATTTATCTGCATGGTGGTTGTTGGGTTTTCGGCAGCATAAACTCCTGCTCCGAATACTGTATGCAGTTAGTCAAACAAAGCAGAATTGTAGTTGTTGCTCTGGATTATGCTTTGTCGCCGACAAATCCTTACCCTGCGGCACTTAATGATATTGACCAATGCACTGACTACTTAATCGGGAACTGCGAAAGTTTGAATATTAACCCTAAGAGGATATCTCTCGGCGGTGATTCCGCAGGAGGCAATATGGCAATAGTTGCAGCAATACAGCGCAAGCAGAAAGGAAAACAGCCCTATGCCTCTTTGATAGCTTTTTATCCCGTAACTAAAGCATGGAATGATGAAAGCAATTCGTGGAAAACATACGGAAAACATTCAGGACTTGAAGCCGCTTTAATGGATATAGGAAACAAATCCTATGCAGGCAAAAACGAGGCAACAAATCCCGAAATCTCGCCTGCAATGTACACAGACAAAGACTTGAGACTTCTGCCTAAGACACTTATTGTTGCAGCAGACAGAGATATTCTCAAAGACCAAGGGCGTGAATTTTACGAAAGAATTTATGATTTGGGCATTGATGCCGAATATGTGTTAATTCCGCACACCTACCATTTGTTCATAACCGTAAAAGGTCAGCAAGAAGCCTTTGACATCTCAGTAAAACTCTCCGGAGACTTAATAAACCAAGGCCGATGAATATTATCATTATGAGCAGTTAAGGTCTAAGTCACAGAACATTATATTTTAGAAAGATTAAAATCAAGTTTCACGAAAATGAAACTTGATTTTATTTTTTTTAAACTTGATTTCAGCACAGCGAAACTTCGTTTCAGAAATCTGAGACTTGCTTTCGTCAGTTTGAAACTTGCTTTTCACTTTTTATCACAATATAAAAAAACTCATGCTCCGAAAGAAAATAAATTTAAGATTTAGAATAACTGAACTGCAAAAAGAAAATGAAGTTTTTATTCTTGCTATCACCATTTGCCAATCAGAGTAAAATAAAAATGACAAAGAAACTCAATAAAATAAACTAAGGAAACGAAACACCTTTACTAAGTCCCTGCACTATTATTTCAAAACAAATAAAAGCAAATACACGGTAAACTAAGGGAAATCTTAGTCTACAAAGCGCTCTATCTAAAAAAAGTACAGCACTTCACAGACAGGATACATGCAAATAAATAAAAATTTTCAGCAAAGGGGGTTTACATACGGTTCTCTATCCGTTTCAGTGCAGTTTAAACCCCATTTCCCTTGCAAGAAATTAAGGCTGCCAAGCGCCGAACAAAAAAAACAGTCTTGCACCTAAAGGTACAAGACTGAAAAAATAAATTTTAATTAAGCTTTATGAAAAAATCAAAATCATAAAATCGCAATTTACTTGCTTACATATTGAACAAAGTTGTTCTTAACCTTAGCATCTCTGTAAAGAAGTGCAATAGGATTAACCTGTTGCAATCTTTGCTGAATACGCATATTGTAAGTCTGACAAACAGCATTGAAATCTTCTTTTACAGGACGTTTTGATATTTTATCTATCTGAAGAACATAAACTCCGTTGAAGCCTTTTATTGCTTTCTTCTGAAGACCCGTATTCTTAGCAGCAGATACCGTTCCTATCAAACGCATTTCCACTCCTGCTTTACCGAAATACGGAGAAGAGAAATCTATACCCGTAACCGTATCAACAACAGTTTTATTAGCCGAAGCATAAGCATTTATATCGTTTGCAGTTTTCAAACTTTTCTCTGCTTGAGCCAAAAGCATCTGTGCTTTTTTCTCCATCTTAACCAAACGTTCAAACTGAGGATTTTCTTTCAATTGTTCCAAGGACATAAAGCCTTTTTCCTGTATATCTTTCAATCCAAGGACAACAAACATAGTATTGTATTGATTGAAATCCTGCAATTCATAAACAGTATTTGAAACATCGCCTTTCTTTACGTCACCGAAAGCCCAGCAAACAGCCTCACGGGCATAAGGAGTACCGTCCAATTGATATGACATGGCAGTTAAAGAAGATGTATTAACGTTTATGTTTTGTTTTTCTGCCAATGATTTCATTGCAACAAGGTCTTTAGACTTTGCAAGAAAATCATCTGCCTTTCCTTTAACGCTTAATATTGTCTGCTCTGAAGGTCTGATACCTATAACTACGCTTGCCAACTGAATTTTAGGCTTAGCGACAGTCTTATCCGTTACTCTGATTATGTATTCTCCGACAGAATCGGGACGCATATAGCGGAACACTCCGCCGACAGGACAATTCAACATAGGCTGATACATACTCTCCATTATAGTTCCGTCTGTTACCCAACCCATATCTCCTAATTTGCTCTTGGTGTTAGGGTCATCGGAGAATTTAGCAACGTTATCAACAAACTGTGCTGAGTCTTTGATTACTGACATCAAAGAATCCACCAACAATCTTTGCTCTTCAGGGCTGCGTTTTATCTCTGCTGCACCTGTTTTATTGTTGTAGACTGCCAAGATTGAAAATTTGATTGAGTCAGGACGGGATTGCTCACTCAAAATCTTACCCATAATCCAATTATTGCCGGAAATTCTCGGCTCTATCATACTTCCTGCGCCTTTACCTGCTAAAAGAGTATCAGGGAACAAAGATTTGATGTTCTGAGCATCACGGCTATAATAGTTACTGTCGTAATTGTTATCAAAAGAAGTTGAAATAAATCCCTCCATGTCCTCTTTCGGAAGAGAAGCTAATTCATTGAACACTTTCTGAACTGAGTCTTCCAAAGCCTTTATATCGCTTTGGGACGGTATAACTTCAAATTTAACAAACTCCACTTGACGCATTTCCTCGCTTAAGCGGAATTCTTTCTTGTGTTCTTCATAGTATTTTTTATAATCCTCATCAGACAACTTTACCTTATCGTCTTCTATGTTTGAAAACGGCAAAAGAGCATAGCGTACATCGGCAACTTGGTCGTAAGTGTTGCTTATGTGCTTAGCCATTGCCTTCGGCATGTAGAAACTTCCTGCAATAACGGAAGCATACTTGTTATTCATTCTCTCAGACAAAGCCGCCTTCTGCATTTGGTTCCATGCAGCCTGCTGTTCCGCTGTCATCTTATCGTATTGCTGCATAACTTGACGTACATTCTGAGCATTGAACTGACCTGTTGTAGGGTCGGTAAAAGCTTGCTTTACAGAATTTGCAAGGAAAGTTCCTAAAAACATATCGTTCATTTCTTCTTCACCGATTACAATACCGAGTTTGTCACACTCTCTGTTCAATAATTTTTCGCTGACCAACTCATAGTATGCTTGAGCTTTAACTTGAAACTGCTGTTCGTTGGTAAGACGTCCGTCTTGTGTACGCATCCTTAATTCATTTTCCGTATTCTCTCTTGCGGAATCAAATTCGGCAATACCGATTTCCATTCCGTCTACGCTGGCTAATTTATTAACCCTCGTATTTCTTTTTCCGAAATCATTGAAAATAAATGCTAAAGTTGCAAGGGCTACAATAACCGTCACACCCCAACCAAAATTCTTTCTTATTTTACCTATTACAGCCATATTGTGTAGATGTTTTACTTTGTGTATAAGTTTTTAAATCAGTTTGCAAAGTTATAAATAAATTTTATAAAAGAATACTTTTGTTTAAAAAAAATGGTAAAAGATTAAATTTTATTCTTTTTAAATACTATCTTTGCATTACTTTTTTAATAAGAAACATACATTTTTTGAAATTATGAAAAAAGCGTCTTTTTTATTCATTTCGGTTTTTCTGCAAATAGTTCTGTTTGCACAAGACAACAACACAAGTGAGCGAAGTTTTGAACTGGCAAAAAATCTTGAAATATTTTCGTCCGTATATAGGAATATATACACCACTTACGTTGATGACATAAAGGAAGGTGAACTTGTAAAAACGGCTATCGATGCAATGCTGGCCAAACTCGACCCTTACACAAATTTCTACCCTGAATCCAACTTAGAAGATGTAAAAATGCAACTCTTAGGTGAATACGGAGGTATAGGCGCATTGATTCACCAAAAAGGAGACAGCGTTTACATTTCCGAACCCTATGAAGGACTGCCTGCTTATGAAGCAGGACTCAAAGCAGGTGATTTAATCCTTGAAGTAAACGGTCAAAGCGCCAAAGGAAAAAACTCAGACCAAGTAAGGGAAATTCTGCGCGGACAGGCCGGTTCTCCTATTACTATAAAAGTTTCCCGTTTCGGACAGGAGAAATCTTTTTCCTTCAAAAGGAAAGAAATAAGCCTGCCAAACGTTCCTTATAGCGGCATAGTGGGAGAAGATTTGGGTTACATAAAACTAAATGAGTTTACAAAAAATGCAGCAAACAATGTTCTGTCTGCATTCAACACATTGAAGAAACAAAACATCAAGGGCTTAATTTTAGATTTGAGGGGTAACGGAGGCGGTCTTCTCAACGAAGCTGTTGATATAGTCAATATTTTTGTAGACAAAGGACAGGTGGTAGTAAACACTAAAGGAAAAACTCCTGAAAGAAATCAATCTTTCCGCACAATGAAGAAAGCGGTAGATACAAACATACCTATAATTGTATTAGTGGACGGAGCATCTGCCTCTGCCAGCGAGATAGTTGCAGGTTCTCTTCAAGACATTGACCGTGCTGTCATCATGGGACAAAGAAGTTTCGGTAAGGGATTGGTTCAAAACGTTATCCCATTAGCATATAACACTCAGATGAAAGTAACTGTATCTAAATATTACATACCAAGCGGACGTTGTATTCAAGCAATAGACTACTCTCACCGAGACTCATTGGGCAGAGCCACAAAGGTAACGGATTCTCTTCGCACTGCATTTAAGACAAAGAACGGAAGAACAGTCTATGACGGCTACGGCATAGAACCTGACGTAAATACGGAACCCGAATACGGCAGCAATATTCTTTTTACTCTTGTTGCCAAAAGTTTATTGTTTGACTATGCAACGGAGTTTGTAAGAAAACATGAAAGTATTCCTCCTGTAAAAGACTTCAAAATAAGTGATGAAATCTACGACGACTTTGTTTCTTTCCTTAAAGACAAGGACTATTCCTACACCAACGCAACTGAATATGCTATGAATGAGGCGCTGGATGTTGCGAAAAAGGATAAGTGTGACGAAGGGATAATCAAGGAACTTGAAGTTTTGAAAGCAAGAATAAACAAGGAAAAAGAAAATGATATATATAAATACAAAGATGAGATTAGTGAGATGTTGCTAAGCGAAATAGTGGTAAGATACTACAATCAAAAAGGAAGAATAGAGGCATACATCAAAGGGGACAAGGAAACCGAACAAGCAATAAATCTTCTTCACGACACAGCAAGATACAAACAAATATTAAAACAAAATTAAAACACTTTGCCATCACAATTCTAATTATCAAATTCACGAAAAGCATTTATAATATAAATTTAAAGGCAATCTTTTGTTTGTTTTCCTCCTTTCAAAGCAAAACATTAAAAGATTGCCTTTCTCTTTTGCAACAAACTAAAGGATACTATATTAAAAAGTATGTACGAGAGGGATACTATATTAAAAAGTGTGTAAGAGAGGTAAATATTCTTTGCAAAGATATACATAAAAATTATAATGTTTAAATATTTTGAGAAAAAAGAATATTATCGTATTTCATTCTTGGCA